>NZ_SOBN01000001.1:5290000-5590000 GCF_004365705.1 Streptomyces sp. 846.5 | reverse complement strand
TGATCGAAAATGACCGAAATAATTTCTTTTCGATCCTGCCGCCCTGAAGGCTCCGCATTGTCAGTGCCGAGCGCAAGACTGTGCTCGACACCCCCCGACTCAACCCCGCAGGAGCAGACCATGCTCAGCAGTTCGAACGCCCCCGGCGCGCCCACCTGGATCGACCTCGGCAGCAACGACACCGACGCGAGCAGCGCCTTCTACACCGACCTGTTCGGCTGGACCGCGCGTTCGGCGGGCCCCGACAGCGGCGGCTACATCTTCTTCGAGCTCGACGGACGGATGGTCGGCGGCCTCGGCCCGAACATGGAGCCCGGCTCCAAAGGCGCCTGGACCCCCTACTTCGGCACCGCCGACGTCGAGACCACCAGCAAGTCGGTCGAGATGGCCGGCGGGACGGTGCGGATGCCGGCGATGGACGTCATGACCTTCGGCCGGATGGCCCAGTACACCGACCCCACCGGAGCCGAGTTCGCCGTCTGGCAGCCGCTGGAGCACTCCGGCTTCCAGGTCGTCGACGTCCCGGGCAGCGTGTCCTGGGTCGAGTTGCAGACCCACGACGGCCCGGTCGCGATCGCGTTCTACGAGTCCGTCCTGGGGTGGACCGTCACGCCCAACCCGATCGGCCCGGACATGGTCTACAACGTCGTCTCGCTGCCCGGCAGCGCGCCCACCGGCTTCGCCGGGATCATGGCGGACACCCAGTTCCCGGCCGTGCTGTGGAACCCGTACTTCGAGGTGGCGGACTGCGACGCCACGGTCGCCAGGGCGACCGGCCAGGGCGCGAGCACGCTGATGGGTCCCGAGACCATGCCCGGCATCGGCCGGATGGCCCAGCTGACCGACCCGCTGGGCGCCCGCTTCTCGGTGATCGCCACCGAGGCCCCGGCCCAGCAGGCCTGAGCCGCACGGGGAAGGGACCCCGGGCGAAGGGGAAGACGGCGTGATGGGGCAGTGTTGTCACCGAGACACGACAGTGCCGCCCCATCACGGAGGTCCCGCATGAGCCTGTACGACATCCCGCTGCACACCCTGTCCGGCGAGGCGACCACCCTCGACGCCTACAAGGGCAAGGCCGTCCTGCTGGTGAACGTCGCCTCCAAGTGCGGCCTGACGCCGCAGTACTCGGGTCTGGAGCGGCTCCAGCAGCAGTACGGCGAGCGGGACTTCACCGTGCTCGGGGTGCCCTGCAACCAGTTCGCCGGACAGGAGCCGGGCAGCGCCGAGGAGATCCAGACCTTCTGCTCCACCACCTACGGGGTCTCCTTCCCGCTGCTGGAGAAGATCGACGTCAACGGCGAGGCGCGGCACCCGCTCTACACCGAGCTGACGCAGACGCCCGACGCCGACGGCGAGGCCGGGGACGTGCAGTGGAACTTCGAGAAGTTCCTACTCTCCCCGCAGGGCGAGGTCGTCGGCCGGTTCCGCCCGCGCACCGAGCCCGAGGCCCCCGAGGTGGTCGCCGCGATCGAGGCGCAGCTGTCGGCCTGACCCGTCGACCTGACCCGCTCCCGGCCGGTTCCGGGGCCGGGCCTAAGCTGGCGATCATGACGGATCATCTGTTCAGGGCAGCCGTGGTCGAGGACGTCCCGGCGATCGTGGCGCTGCTCGCCGCCGACTCGCTGGGGGCGGGCCGGGAGACGCCCGACGACCTGGAGCCGTACCTGGCCGCCTTCGAGCGGCTCGCGGCCGATCCCAACCAGCACCTGGTGGTCGCCGAGCGCAAGGGCGAGGTGGTCGGGACGCTGCAGCTGACGGTGATCCCCGGGCTCTCCCGCGCTGGGGCGACCCGTACCGTCGTCGAGGCGGTACGGGTCCGTTCCACCGAACGGGGGCGGGGGCTCGGCACCCTGCTGATGGAGCACGCCATCGAGGAGTCCCGCCGGCTGGGCGCGAGCCTGGTCCAGTTGACCTCCGACGCGAGCCGGGTGGACGCCCACCGCTTCTACGAGCGGCTGGGCTTCACCGGCTCGCATGTGGGCTTCAAGCTGGCGCTGAGTTGACTCGGGCGGTCCTTGCGGAAAATATGAGCCTGACTCCCTATATGGACTCCGGACCCGCAGGAGACCCCGTGGCCGCCGCCCCGAACCACGTATCCGCCGAGGTCGACCTCGCGGACGCCGTCATGCGCGCGGCCAAGCGGATCAGGCGGGGCACCTTCAACCGGCTGGCGCCCTTCGGCATCACCCCCTCGCAGGGGCGCGCGCTGGACGTACTGGCCCGGGGCGCCCAGCACGGCGGGCAGATGATCCGGCTGAACCAGCTCGCCGAGCGGCTGCACATCGCCCCGCGTTCGGTCACCACCGTCGTGGACGCGCTGGAGACGGCGGGCCTGGTCGGACGGGTGCAGGATCCCGACGACCGGCGGGCGATCCTGCTGCGGCTGACCGAGGAGGGCGAGCGGATGGTCGCCCGGATCGGCGAGGTCCGCCGGGAGGTCGCCCGGGAGTACTTCGCGCCGATCAGTCCGGACGACCGGACCGCGCTGCTGCGACTGCTCCGGGCGACGGACGAGGCGTACGAGCAGGCGCACCCGCGTTCGCACCATCACGGGCACGGGCAGCCCGGTCCCGGCGGCCCCGGCCGGGAGTGAACGAGGCCAGCCCGATGCCGGCGATCACCAGCAGCGCCGCCGCGCCCGCCGTCGGGGTGATCGGCTCACCCAGCAGCAGCCAGGACGAGGACATCCCGAAGACCGGCACCAGCAGCGAGAACGGGGCCACCACCGTCAGCTCGTGATGCCGGATCAGATAGCCCCAGGCGCCGAAGCCGAACAGGGTGGCGCCCCAGGCCATGTAGAGCAGCGCGCCGACGCCGCCCGGGCTCAGCGACCGCAGTGCGGCGAGGTCGGCCGCGCGGCCCTCGAACAGCAGCGACAGGCCCAGCAGCGGGAGCGGGGGCACCACGCTGACCCAGACCATCCAGCGGAACAGGTCCGGCGGCGCCGCCTTACGGGTGAGCACATTGGAGAGCCCCCAGGCCACCGCGGCCGCCAGCACCAGCACAAAGGCCCGCATCGACCCGGAGCCACCGCCGGCGGAGCCCTGGTCGACGGCGGCCAGGACGATGCCCGCCACCCCGACGCCGAGACCGATCAGCCGCCGTCGTCCCGGCCGCTCCCCCAGCAGCAGCGCGGCGAAGGCCGCGGTGAACACCGCCTGGCTCTGCAGCACCAGCGAGCTGAGCCCGGCGGGCATCCCGGCGTGCATCCCGATGAACAGCAGTCCGAACTTCACCACCCCGAGCACCACCCCGACCGCCAGCACCCAGCGCCACGGCACCCGGGGCCGGCCGACGAAGAAGACCGCGGGCACCGCCGCCACGGTGAACCGCAGCGCCGAGAACAGCAGCGGGGGGAAGTGGGCCAGGCCCACGTCGATGACGACGAAGTTGACGCCCCACACGGCGGCGACGGCGACGGCCAGGGCGAGATGACGGAGTGGCATGACGCGATCCTGACCCCGGCAATCGTTGAGCACCAGCAAATAGTTCTTCAGCATTCCCCTTAGCAATGCTGAAGAGTCAGCTGATGACGCGTCACCCGACTGCCTTCGGACGGTGGCGGCCTGCCGTACGTATCAGAACAATACGGTCATATGACGCATCGTTTCCCTGTGCTCGCACCCCTGGTGACCGTGCTCGCCACCGCCATAGCGGCCGCCACCCTTGCGGCGCCGGCCCCGGCCGCAGCCGTCGCCCTGCCGGCCTCCGTCGCCTTCGGGGGCGTGCCCCGGGTGGGCGCCCTGTTCAACTCGGCGGGCGGCGCCCTCCGCGGGCACTACTGCACGGCCTCGGTCGTCGACAGCCCCGGTCACGACCTGCTGGTCACGGCGGCCCACTGCGCGGTGTCGGCCGGCAGCGGCAGGGTCAGGAACGGCATGGTCTTCGTCCCCGGCTACCACGACGGGATCCACCCCTACGGGCAGTGGTCGGTGAGCCGGGTGACCGCGGACGTCCGGTGGTCCAGGCACGGCGACCCGGACTACGACGTGGCCTTCCTGACGACCCGTCCGGGCGCCGGAGCCGGCGGCAGGCGGATCCAGGACGCGGTCGGCGCGGAGGCCATCGGCTTCGGCTCCCCGCGCAACGCGTCCGCCGTCGCGGTGGGCTATCCGCGCCGGACCGAGCGTCCGGTCCACTGCGGGAGCGGGCTGCGGGCCCGCGGCGCCGGCCAGCAGGAGTTCGACTGCCCCGGCCTGCCCGGGGGCACCAGCGGCGGGCCGCTGCTGACCGGGGTCGGTCCGGCCGCGGCGGGGCGGGGCACCGTGGTCGGCGTCATCGGCGGATACCAGGCGGGCGGACTGACCGACGACATCTCCTACTCGCCGTACTTCGGCGCCGCCATCGCCGCCGTCTACAGGGCCGCGGTGATCCAGGGCTGACCGGGTCCCGGCTGATCCGGAGTCGGGGCCGACCGGCCCGCCGCCGATGCGCATAGGCTCGTCGGCATGATGGATCTCGGGCGCCTGCGGGCGCTGCACGCGGTCGCGGTGCACGGCTCGGTCGGCGCGGCGGCCGCCGCCCTCGGCTACACCCCCTCCGCGGTGTCCCAGCAGATCACCAAGCTGGAGCGGGAGACCAGGACCGAACTGCTGGAGAAGCGCGGCCGGGGCGTGGTGCTCACCGACGCCGCCCAGGAGCTGGTGGGCGCTGCCCGCCAGGTCCTGGCCCTGGTGGAGCAGGCCGAGGTCAGCCTGGAGCAGCGCCGGGGCCAGGTCTCCGGGCGGCTGTCGATGGCGGCCTTCGCCACCGCGGCCCGCGGCCTGCTCCCCGGTGTGCTCGCCGAACTCTCGGCCCGGCACCCGGACCTGGCACTCAGCCTGCTGGAGAGCGACCCCTATCTCATGGCCGACCTGGTCGCCCGCGGCGAGGTCGACCTGGCCGTGGTGCAGGACTGGCCCAACACGCCGCTCGCGGTGCCGGAAGGGGTCGCCAGGATGGCGCTGGGCGACGATCCGGTGGATGTGCTGCTCCCGGCCGACGACCCGCTGGCCGCGCTGCCGCTGCTGACGGTGGAGGACATGGCGGGGCGCCCCTGGGTCAGCGTCCCGGCCGGCAACATCTGCCACGACTGGCTGGTGCGGACCATGCGCGAGGCCGGCCAGGAGCCGGACATCCGGTACCACGTCGCCGAGTTCGAGACCCAGATCGCGCTCATCGCGGCGGGGCTCGGGCTGGGCCTGGTCCCCCGCCTCGGCCGCGGGGCGCTGCCCCGCACGGTGGTGGCGCGTCCGGTGAACCCCGCGCCCACCCGCCGGGTGTTCGCGCTCTGGCGGGAGCACGCCTCCCGCCGTCCCGCGATCGCCGCCGCGCTGGACGCCCTCAAGGAGCACTGGCCGCAGCGGGAATCGGCCCCGGACCCGCGACCGCCGCGGTCCAGGACCGGTTCGGCGTCGTCCTAGTCGGCCCTGGTCGGCTAGTTGGCCATGCCGATGACCAGCCACATGAAGGCGACGCCGGCGATGGTGCAGAGCAGCGTGGAGCGCGAGGGGTGCGGGCTGTGCGCCTCGGGGAGGATGTCCGAGGTCGCCAGGTACATCAGGAAACCCGAGAAGAAGCCCAGGTAGAGGCCGACGACATGCTCGGGGATGGTGAACAGCAGGGTGACCCCCGCGCCGAGCACCGGGGCCAGCGCGTCACAGCCCAGCAGGATCAGCGCGCGGCGCCGGTCGTTCCCGTAGAGCCGGGTGATGGTGTACGTGTTGAAGCCGTCCGCGAAGTCATGGGCGATCACCGCGATGGCGACCACCGTCCCGAAGGAGCCGTCGACCTGGAAGGCCGCGCCGATGGCGAAGCCGTCCATGACGCTGTGCAGGCAGAGCGCGGAGGCGGCGGCGAGACCCAGCTTCTCGCTCCGGCCGTGGCTGTGACCGGAGAAGTCGGACGGCGCCGGCGCGACCGGCAACTGGTGCCCGTGGCGGTGCTCGGCGTACTCGGCCTCGTGGGCCCGGTGGATCGCCACCGAGCGCTCCACGACATGCAGCACCAGGAAGCCCAGGACGAACATCAGCAGGCCCTGCGGGACGCCCCAGAGACGGCTCGGGGCCGCGTCCAGCGCCTCGGGCAGCAGGTCGAAGCCGACGACGCCGAGCATCAGTCCGGCCGCGAGGCCCAGCACCAGGTGGCGCTTGTCGCCGACCTTCCCGGCGACCAGGCCACCCAGCAACGTCATCAGGAAGGCCCCAGCGGCCACCAGAACCGGCATTCCCGCACGCTCGCTCTCATCGCGTCCCGCTGCGCGCAAGCGGGCGGTCCCGTGCGTCGTTCCCAGCTAGCGGTAATGATAATGCTTATCGTTAGTAGGATCGTACCTGGACCGGGAACGGCGTCCGCGCAAGGGTAAGGGCGGCGGCGCCCTGCCCAGTCGCCGCCGCCCTCAGGAGAGGCCCAACCCGCGCCCTCACCGCAATCGTGCGCGACCCCGTACCTCCACGCGCCCCGAACTGCGCCGGACGGGTCACCGCCGACGCACTTACCGGACCGTACGGCGCTGCGTACTCTGGCCCTGGGCATCAGCCGCAGGGGGGCGGGGCCATGGTCATACGTGTGCCGGGGGAAGCGCGGCGGGAACGACGGCGAGTGCGCCCGGGGACGCCGTTCCTGACGCCGGGTCTGCTCCTGTCCCTGGCCACGGCGCTGCTGGCGGTCGGCGCGGGTTGCGCGGTCGGACACGTCGAGGGCGCCCGAGCGCGTTCGTCCCCGGTCGAGGTGAGACTGGTGCCGCAGGGGCCGTCGACATGGTCCGGCCGGACCACCCCGGCGCACGGAAGCGCGAGCGGGCGCGCGTCGGCCTCGGGCGCGGCCTCCGCAGAGCACACGCCCGGCGCGCTTCCATCACCGAGCGCTTCGGTGTACCGGCCCACGGGGGTCGTCTCCCACGGCAGCCGGCTCACGGGCACGACCGCCACCGCCGTCCCGTCCGCCTCGGCCTCCTCCGCCCCCGCGGTCTTCCTTCCGGTCGGCGCCTGCGTCGCGGCCGCCACCGGCTCCGCGGGCGCCTCCTACGGCGCGGCCGACTGCAGCGCCGGGGACGCATCCGCCGTGGTGATCCAGCGGCTGGCGCCGGGAACCCCCGCCACCTCCTGCCCGAGCGGCACCGACTTCGCCCTGCAGATCACCAGCATCGCGACGGACGGTGCCGGAACCGCCGCCCGCAAATCGAAGGCCCAGGTCACCGGCATCGCCTGCCTGCGGAACCTGCACGCTCCGCATCCCGGGGACCCCGGCGGCGGGGGCGGCTTCGGGATCGTCGTCGGCGACTGCATGAAGGACACCGGCGGCGGCTCCCAGCAGGAGACCGCATGCGACGCCACCGGAGCCGACCGGCCCGACTACCGGATCATCGGCCTGGTCTCCCGCGACAGCCAGTGCCCGGCCGCGACGACGGCGTTCATCACCGTCCACAACCCGAACTCCCCGGTCCAGGTCGCCTGCGCGATTTCGCTGCGCAGCGGCGGGTAGCAGGAGTCAGCCGCTGTCGAGCTCGGTGTAGACGGCGGAGAGCTCGGGCGAGCCCTCGGTGGCCCAGCCCTGTCCCATCGCCACCACGTCCAGCTCGCGTCCGCTGTCCAGCACCACCACGGGTCGGCCGTCGGGCAGCTGCTTCCAGCGGGCGCCGGCGATGCTGCGGACGATCACGGTGCCGAGGTACAGACCGGCGTCATGCCCCAGCCCCTCGGCGGTCTCCGGGTCCGGGTCGTCCCGCCATCCGGGCATCAGCTGGTCCAGCGCCTGGAGCGAGGCGGCCGAGTCGTCCAGCACCAGCCCGGCGTCGAAGGCCTGCTCACGCAGCATCACACACTCGGACAGCATCTCGTCGAGGGTTCCGGGGTTGGGGGTGCCGGGACTGGAGGTGCCGGGACTGGAGGTGCCGGGATTGGGCACACCGGACGGACCGGCGGTTCCCGCATCAGGGTGGTGCCGCGTGCGCCAGCGGTCCAGAAAAGCGAAACCCATGGCTACAGAGTGACAGTAAGGCGGTTCAGCCGCCCAGCTCCGCGCCGAGATGCGCGCGGACCAGGGCGCGGAGCTCGCCGCCGTCGATCAGCCGGAGCTCGGGGCAGGCCGCGGCCGCGAGCACGGCGTCCGCCTCGAAGCTCCCGGTGGTGGCCCAGATCCCGCCGCCGGCCCCCTCGTCCGCGATCACCTCGGCCACGTCCCGCACCGCGTCGGCCCCCACCGTCATCGGCCGGCGCGCCGCGAACACCACATGGGTGTCCGCGCTGAAGCCGCGGCCGTCACCCTGCGCGAAGGCCAGCAGTCCGTCCTTGCCGCGCAGTTTCGGCTCCCACTCCTCCAGCCCCATCTGCTCGAACAGCTCGGCGATCAGCGCGGCGAACTCCCCTGGCGAGAGCTCCTCCGGAGCCGGAGGGCCGGAGCGGCCGATGGCGAACGGCGGCACCGGGACCGGGACGAACGGGTCCGCGGAGAGCACGCAGGTCAGCGCCTTCAACCGGTCGACGGCCTCGGCGTCGGTGTCCGGCAGCAGCGATCCCGCGAACAGGTCCTCGCGTCGGGCGTCCACGGTGACCAGGCAGGACTCCCCCGCCTCCGCCGTCACCGCGCGACCGTTGACGACGATCCCGTCCAGCCGGGACTCGGTGTCGGCGGCCAGCAGCGCGTCCAGCGCACGCAGCACCAGACGGGCCGTCAACTGCCGGTAGCGGGCCAGGCACTCCCGCCGGGGCCGGGGCACCGCCTCCACGCCGCCGTCCGGCGCCACCTGGAACCGGAGCGCGGCCGGCACCACGGCGGGCCCGGGCAGCACCAGGTCGACCACGGCGGTCCGGGTCAGCTCGCGGTAGCTGACCCGGGCCGGGACCTCCAGGCCGGGCAGCCGCCCGGCCGCTGCGAGCGCCCGCTCCAGCACCGACTCGACGGCGGCGGGGTGGCCCTCCTGGTAGGACTTGCGGTAGCCCTCCAGGCGCTCGTTGTACTCCCGCACACTGCGGGCGCGCTGCTGCTCCTCCTGCTCATGGGCCAGCCGGGCCTGCTCGGCCTGCGCCCGCAGGTCCCGTTCCTGGTGCCGGTACTCGCGCAGGGCGCGCTGGTGCTTCAGCCTGGCGTCGGCGAGGCGCTGCTGGTACGGGCCGCTGAGCAGGGGCCGTCCGGGCGCCGCGGAGCTGACCTCACCCGGGTCCGGGGCGTAGTCGGCCCAGCGCGGGGGCTCGACCAGGGCTTCCGCGGGCAGCGGGCGCGGCTCGTAACTGCGGCGCAGCGCGTCGAAGTCGACGGCCGGGGACGGCTCGGCCGCCAGCGCGAGCAGTTCCTCCAGGCGCTGCTCGGCGTCCTCGGCGACCTCGGTGTACTGCTGGGCCAGATACACCCTCCCGCCACCCGCGGCAATCCCGCCCTGACCGCCCTGACCGCTCGACGCCATCGCCGCTCCCCCGTGCCCCGATCCCCGTTCACGCAAGAGGCCTAGCATCTCATCGGCCAGGCTGTTCATCGACTCAATCGCCGCCTCGGCCGGTCGCAACAGCTGGTCCAAGGGCGTGAGCGGCCCCTCGTCGTCCTCGTCCATCCATCTCTCCTCCCCGGGGGAACACCGTCGAACCCGGGTCGACCGCGGTCAACCGGCGTCGCGCTGCCGGGTTTCGGCCTCGCCGACCTCTGCCGCTGCGGCGTTCTCGGATGGGACCGCGTTCTCGGAGTAGACCGCGATGAGGACGTTCAGCGGGACGCCGTCCGCAGTGTCCTCCTCGTCCAGGTACTCGGCGATCAGCGCGGAGAGGCGGTCCCGGAACCTGGCCGCACGTCCCGGGGAGATCCGCACGTCGCCGAGCATCATCAGCGGCCTGCGCAGCGTCTCCGTGCTTGCCGGACCGATCCGGCCGCCGCGCGCGGCGGCGAGGTACTGCCGCCGGAAGCTGTCGATCGCGGCGCCGAACGCCTCGGCCTGGTCGTCGCGGTCGGCCCGCTGGTCCAGGAAGTCCCGGCTGAACTCCAGCGTGGTCTGCCCGGCGACATAGCGCTGCTCGGTGATGCCGGAGACCACCCTGGTCTCGGCGACCCGGAGCAGCCCGCGCTCCTCCAGCTGCTTGAGGTGCCGGTACAACTTGGTCTGCGGCTCGCCCAGTTCGGCCGCCAGCTCCTTGGCGGTCCAGCCGCGCAGGTGCTGGGCGGCCCGGTCCATCATCACCCGCAGGATGGTGACCCGCAGCGGGTCGGCAAGGGCCTTGAGGGTGTCCGTGTCGTCGACCACCCGCACGCCGGGAACCGCTGTGCCTTCTCCGTCCATGACCACATCTTGCCAGGGGCTCACACCTGCGCAATCATTCACGCATTAGTGAATGGTCGCGTAGATGTGAGCATTCACGTCATCGGGAGGAGCTCTGTGTCCAGCACCAGCACCGCCGCCGGCTCAGTTCAGGCGCCGCCGTCCGTCCCCCTGCTCCGCAACTGGCGCTTCCAGACCCTGTGCGTCGGCTCCGGCGCCGCCCTCCTAGGCGTCTACGCGACGGATGTCGCCTATCCGCTGATCATCCTGGCGATGACCGGCTCACCCGCCCTGGCCGGGGTGTTCGGCCTGGTCCAGGCCGCGGCGTCGGTGCTCTTCACACTGCCGGCGGGACAGTTGGTGGACCGCTACGACCGGCGCAGGATCCAGATCGCCGCCGAGTGCGTCCGGGTCACCGCCACCGCGAGCGTGGCCCTCGCCTTCGCGCTGCACCGCGTCACCTTCGTCCAACTCCTGGTCGTCGGCGCCCTGGTCGGCGGAGCGCAGCCGTTCGTCGGCGCCGCCAGGATGCTCACCGTGCGCGCCGTGGTGCGGCCCGAACAGCTCAGCGCCGCGCTCACCCAGGACGAGGTGCGGGTCAGCGTCGCCGAGCTGACCGGACCGCCGCTGGGCGGGCTGCTCTACGGGATCGCCAGGATCCTGCCGTTCCTGCTCGGCACGCTGGGCTTTGTGCTGTCGCTGAGCGCGGCCGTCGCTGTGCGCCCGGACGGCGCTTCGGGCGCCCCTCGCGGCGCGGAGTCCGATGGCGGGATGTTCGCCGGGGTCGGCGCGTTGTGGCAGGACCGCACCCTGCGGCCGGTGGTGCTGCTGCTGTTCGCCTTCAACGTCGCCGGCGTCCCGCTGACCCTCGCCGCGGTCTACCAACTGCACCGCCAGTCCGCGCCGTCCTGGTCGATCGGCCTCGCCCTGGCCGGCTCCGCCGTCGGCGGGCTGATCGGCGCCGCGCTGGTGCGCCCGCTGCACCGCCGGTTCCGGCCGGGGACGCTGCTGCTGGTCGCCTCCGGCTGGGCCGCCCTGACCGTCGCGCTGCTGGGACTGGTCTCCGGGCCCTGGCAGATCGGCCTGGTGCTGCTGGGGACCAGCCTGGGTTCACCCGCGATCATGGTGCTGCTGGACGTCCTGATCTTCCGTCAGGTAGCGGACGGGATGCGGGGCCGGACCATCGCCGCGACGATGTCGCTGATGGGCCTGGGGGTGCCGCTCGGCAGCGGGCTCGGCGGACTGCTGCTGCAGTACCTCGGCGGCACCGGGGCGCTGCTGGTCCTGGGCTCGCTGCTGGCCGGCGCCACGGTCTGGGCCGAGCGCCAGAGCGGGCTGCGGGCCGCCGTCTGGCCGGCGTCGTGATCCGTGTCAGGCATCGTCAGTGCGCTGCCGCAGGCTCCTCCTCGCCCGCGAAGGCGTGCCACAGCCGGGCGTACGCCCCGTCCAGCGCGAGCAGCTCGTCGTGCGGTCCGTCCTCCACCACCTTGCCGTGGTCCAGGACCACCACCCGGTCGGCCCGGGCCGCGGTGCTCAGCCGGTGCGCGATGACGATCGTGGTTCTACGGCCACGGCCGTTCTCGCGCTGGGCCAGCCGGTCGGCGGCCCGGTTGACGGTCGCCTCGGTGGCCAGGTCGAGCGCAGCGGTCGCCTCGTCGAGCAGCAGCAGGTCGGGGTCGACCAGCTCGGCCCGGGCCAGGGCGATGAGTTGGCGCTGCCCGGCGGAGAGGTTGCGGCCCCGCTCGCTGACCCGGTGCAGATAGCCGCCGGAGAGTCCGGCGATCATCTGGTGCGCACCGACGGCGCGCGCCGCGGCCTCCACCTCGGCGTCGGTCGCCTCGGGACGGCCGTAGGCGATGGCGTCGCGGACCGTCCCGGCGAAGAGGTAGGCCTCCTGCGGGACCACGCCGAGCCGGTGCCGGTAGCCGGCCAGGTCGAGCGTACGCAGATCGGTCCCGTCCACCCGGACCGCGCCGCCGGTAACGTCGTAGAACCGGGCCAGCAGTTTGACCACCGTGGACTTGCCCGCACCGGTCTCACCGACGAGGGCGACGTTCTGGCCTGCGGGGATGTGCAGATTGAGGCCGGCGATGACCTCCGGCTTGCGGCGCCTGCCGGTCGGCTCGGCGGCACTGTCCGCGCCACCTTTCGCGGCATTGTCGGTGCCGCCGTCCAGACTGGTGTAGCTGAAGTGGACGTCGTCGAAGTGGATGTCCCCGCGCAGTCGCCCGACCGGCCTCGGGTCCGCTGCCTGCGGGGTCGAGGTCGGCGTGCGCAGCAGCTCGCGAATGCGGCTGAGACCGACCGCTGCCTGCTGGTAGCCGTCAAACACCTGCGAGAGCTGCTGCACCGGCGAGAAGAACAGGTCGATGTAGAGCAGATAGGCGACCAGCGCCCCGGTGGTGAGCGTCCCGGCGCTCACCCGGTGTGCCCCGGCGATCAGGACCAGCGCGGCGGCGACGCTGGACAGGAACTGGACGAAGGGGAAGTAGAGCGAGATGTAGAGCTGCGCCCTGATCCTGGTGGTGCGGTAGTCGCTGCTGCGCTCGGCGAAGCGGGCCCGGTTGCGATCCTCGCGCAGGAACGCCTGCACGATGCGCATACCGGCGACGTTCTCCTGGAGGTCGGCGTTGACCGTGCTGACCTTCTCCCGGGCCAGCTTGTAGGTGGCCGAGGACTTCCGCCGGAAGACCAGGGTGGCGACGACCAGGATCGGCAGGACGGCGAAGACGTACAGCGCCAGCTGCACGTCCAGGACCAGCAGTACGACGAAGATCCCGAAGAAGGTCAGCAGGCTGACCACGGCGGTGACCACGCCGGTCTGCAGGAAGGAGCTGAGGGCGTCCACGTCGGTGGTCATCCGGGTCATGATCCGGCCGCCGAGCTCACGCTCGTAGTAGTCCAGTCCCAGGCGCTGCAGATGGGCGAAGATCCTGATCCGCAGCGAGTACAGGACGCGCTCACCGGTGCGTCCGCTGACCTGCGTCTCGGTGGCCTGCACCACCCAGTCCAGCAGGACGATGGCGAGGGCGGTCAGCGAGGCGGCGGCGACCGCCCCCCAGGCCGCCTTGGTGACGCCCGCGTCGATGCCGTGGCGGATCAGGATCGGCAGCGAGAGGGAGGCCACCGCGTCCAGGGCGACCAGCAGCAGGGCGAGCAGCAGCGGCCTGCGGAAGGGGGCGAGCATCCGGCGGAGGTTGAACTGCGGGTCGGGACGCCGGGCCTCGTCGAGGTCGATGTCCGGGAGGCCGTCGGCCGGGGGCAGCGCGGCCACTCTGGCGAGCAGTTCGGGGGTGGCGGGCATGCCGCCCATGGCCCCGTGCATCCCGCCCGGGCCGCCGCCGTGGCCCGAGGCGCCCTGTCCCGCGTCGCCGCGGCCGAGTGCGTCGGCGTCGGGCTCGGGGAAGCGCTCGCGGTCCCACAGTTCAGGGGTTACCCCGGCAATTCCGGTGCCGTCGGCACTCGCCGCGTCGGCGAGCAGGCTCGCGACCGGATCGGCGGAGCGGATGTCGCCGGCCAGTGCGTCGGGGTCGGTGAGCAGCGAGCGGTAGAGCGGACATCGGGCGTCCAGCTCCTCGTGGGTGCCGATGTCGACCAGGCGCCCGTGGTCCAGCACCGCGATGCGGTCGGCCAGTTGCAGCGTGGAGCGGCGGTGTGCGATGAGCAGAGTGGTGCGGCCGCTCATCACGGTCCGCAGGGCTTCGTGGATCTCCGCTTCCACCTGGGCGTCGACGGCCGAGGTGGCGTCGTCCAGCAACAGGATGCGCGGGTCGGCGAGGATCGCCCGGGCCAGGGCGACCCGCTGACGCTGGCCGCCGGAGAGGGTGAGGCCCTGCTCGCCCACGACGGTGTCGTAGCCGTCGGGCAGCTCGCCGATGAAGCCGTCCGCCTGAGCGGCGCGGGCGGCGGACTCGACCTCCTCGCGGGTCGCGTCGGGGCGCCCGTAGGCGATGTTGGTGTGCACCGACTCGGAGAACAGGAAGCTGTCCTCGGGCACGATGCCGATGGCGGAGCGCAGGGAACGCAGCGTCAGGTCGCGTACGTCGTGGCCGTGCACCAGGACCCGGCCGGCGGTGGCGTCGTAGAAGCGCGGGACCAGCATGCCGACCGTGGACTTGCCCGAGCCGGAGGCCCCGACCAGGGCCACCGTCTCGCCGGGGGCGAGGGCGAGGCTGAGGTCGGTCAGCACCGGCTCGGCGGCGTCGCCGTAGCCGAAGTCGACGTGCTCGAAGGCCAGCGCGGGAGTCGTGTCGACCGGTCCGCCGCCGGTCGGCGTCCCCATCGTGACAGCCTCGATCTCGGTGGGGTCCAGCTCGACGGCGTCCGGGCGCTCGGTGACCACGGGGCGTTCGTCGATGAGCTGGAACACCCGCTCCACGCTGGCGCGGGCCTGCTGGCCCACGGTGAGCAGCATGGTCAGCGTCCGTACCGGGGCGGTCATCTGTGCGACATAGGTGGAGAAGGCGACGAAGGTTCCCAGCGTGACCTCGCCGCGCACCGCCAGCCAGCCGCCGAGCGCCAGCACCCCGACCTGCCCGAGCGCGGGGATGGCCTGCATGGCCGGGCTGTAGCGGGCGCTGAGCCTGATGCTGCGCAGCCGCATCGCGAACAGCCGCCGGCTGGCCCGTTCCAGCCGGTTCAGCTCCTGCTCCTCCTGACCGAAGCCCTTGACCACCCGCACGCCCGAGACCGCGCCGTCGACGGCTCCGGCGACCGCGCCGGCCTCCTGCTGCGCGGTCCAGGTCGCGGGGAAGAGCTTCTTCCGGCTGAGGGTGGCGAACCACCACAGGGCCGGGGCCATGGCCAGGGCGATCAGGGTGAGCAGCGGCGAGAGGAACAGCATCACCACGATCGACAGGATGAAGAGCAGCAGGTTGCCGGTCATCATCGGCAGCATCGACAGCAGGCCCTGGATCATCTGCAGGTCGGAGGTGGCGCGTCCGACCACCTGCCCGGTGTTCAGGCTGTCCTGCCGGGTGCCGTCCAGCCGCGAGAGCGAGTCGAACAGGTCCTGGCGCAGGTCGTGCTGCACGTCCAGCGCCAGCTGACCGCCCCAGTAGCGGCGCACCAGGGTCAGCAGGAAGACCAGCACGGCCGCGCCGACCAGGGCGAACGCCCAGGGGGCCAGCGGCTCGGTGTGGGTGGTGATCACATCGTCGATGATCAGCCGGGGGATCAGCGGGACCAGCGCGCTGACGCCCATCCCGAGCAGCGAGGCGCCGAAGGAGAGCAGCACATTGCGCCGGTAGCGCCAGCAGTAGGAGCTGAGCCGCCGCAGCCAGCCGGGGGCTATCGGTTCGGCCGGGGCAGCCGCTTCAACGGCAGGAGACTTTTGAGCCTTGGGCATATTTAGCGATGCTAACTGTATGGCGGTGGGTCGTCCACCAAGTTTCGGCGGACCACCCGATCGCGACGGCCACTGCTGGTACTGACAGCATCTTCGGCCCGCTGTCTGTTCCCCGAGGCCGTCCGGCTCCCTGACGGCCGGTCAGGACTCCGCCGCCGCACCCAGCGCGCCCAGCGCCAGGCGGTGCAGCAGGGCGGCCATCGCGGCGCGGTCCGCCAGGTCGCCGCTCTGGCCCGCCGCGCTGTGGGGCGTGGAGTTGAGCAGGCCGAAGACGGCGTGGACGGCGGCGCGGGCGTCCGTGCCGAGCCCGGGGAAGCTGTCGCGGGCGACGCCGACCCAGAGTTCGACGTACTGGCGCTGGAGGCTGCGGACGCGGTGGCGCTCCTCGTCCGGGAGGTGCAGCAGTTCCCGGTCGTGCAGCGTGATCAGCGCGCTCTCGTCCAGGGCGAAGTCGATATGGCCCTGGAGCAGCGCGTCCAGGGCGGCCGGGGCGTCCACGGCCTCGTCGACCCGGCGGCGGCCCTCGTCCAGCAGTCGTTCGCTGATGCCGACGAGCAGGTCCGCGAGCATGGCGTCCTTGCCGGCGAAGTGCCGGTAGAGGCCGGGACCCGAGATGCCGACGGCGCGGCCGATCTCGTCGACGCCGACCCCGAGGAAGCCGCGCGCGGCGAACAGGCGGGCGGCCTCGCGCCGGATCTGCTGGCGGCGCGGGTTCTCGACAGGGCTCGGGGGTGTCGGCATCCCACCATCCTAGACAGCGGGGTTATCGGTGGTTAACCTGGCCAGTGCTGTTAACAGTCGTTAACAAGCGCCGGTGAGCAAAGGAGCTCGTGGCCATGACACCCGCGACCGCATCGGCGACCGTGCCGGGGGCCACCGCTCCGGCGCCGGTCCTCGGCACCGCGGTGGACCCGGCGTCGGAGACGTTCCGCGCCAACGCCCAGGCCCAGCAGGCGCTGGTCGCCGAGCTGCGGACCCGGATCGCGGGCGCGGCCGAGGGCGGCGGCGCCCGGGCCAGGGACCGCCACACCGCACGCGGCAAACTGCTGCCGCGCGAACGCGTGGACACC
Source organism: Streptomyces sp. 846.5 (assembly GCF_004365705.1). Lineage (NCBI taxonomy): Bacteria > Bacillati > Actinomycetota > Actinomycetes > Kitasatosporales > Streptomycetaceae > Streptomyces > Streptomyces sp. 846.5. The sequence goes on along the minus strand of NZ_SOBN01000001.1, from coordinate 5,573,364 downwards.
CTGCTCGACCCGGGATCGCCCTTCCTGGAGCTCTCCCCGCTGGCGGCCGACGGCCTCTACGGCGGCGACGCCCCCGCCGCGGGCCTGATCACCGGCGTGGGACGGGTGGCCGGGCGAGAGGTGGTCGTCGTCGCCAACGACGCCACGGTCAAGGGCGGCACCTACTACCCCATGACCGTGAAGAAGCACCTGCGCGCCCAGGAGATCGCCCAGGACAATCGGCTCCCCTGCGTCTACCTGGTGGACTCCGGCGGCGCCTTCCTGCCGATGCAGGACGAGGTGTTCCCGGACCGGGACCACTTCGGCCGGATCTTCTACAACCAGGCCCGGCTGTCCGCCGCCGGCATCCCGCAGCTCGCCGCGGTCCTTGGCTCCTGCACCGCGGGCGGCGCCTATGTCCCGGCCATGAGCGACCAGGCCGTGATCGTCCGCAACCAGGGCACCATCTTCCTCGGCGGTCCCCCGCTGGTGAAGGCCGCCACCGGGGAGGTGGTCACCGCCGAGGAGCTGGGCGGCGGCGAACTGCACGCCCGGACCTCGGGCGTGACCGACCAGCTGGCCGAGAACGACACCCATGCGCTGGCGATACTCCGCACCATGATCGCCGGCCTGGGCCCGCGCGCACCGCGCCCCTGGCCGGTGCGTCCGGTCGAGGAGCCGGCGGTAGACCCCGGGGCGCTCTACGGGGCGGTGCCCGCCGACCCGCGCACCCCCTACGACGTCCGCGAGGTGATCGCCCGCCTGGTCGACGGCAGCCGCTTCGCCGAGTTCAAGGCCGAGTACGGCCCCACCCTGGTCACCGGCTTCGCCCGACTGCACGGCCACCCGGTCGGCATCGTCGCCAACAACGGCATCCTCTTCGCCGAGTCGGCGATGAAGGGCGCCCACTTCATCGAACTGTGCGACCAGCGCGGCATCCCGCTGGTCTTCCTGCAGAACATCTCCGGCTTCATGGTCGGCCGGCAGTACGAGGCCGGGGGCATCGCCAAGCACGGCGCCAAGATGGTCACCGCCGTGGCCGGGACCAGGGTCCCCAAGCTGACGGTGGTGATCGGCGGCTCCTACGGCGCCGGCAACTACTCGATGTGCGGCCGGGCCTACTCACCCCGCTTCCTGTGGATGTGGCCGGGGGCCAAGATCTCGGTGATGGGCGGCGAGCAGGCCGCCTCGGTCCTCGCCACCGTCCGGCGGGACCAGCTGGAGCTGCGCGGCGAGGAGTGGTCGGCCGAGGCCGAGGAGGAGTTCCGCCGCCCGGTCCGGGACCAGTACGAGCAGCAGGGCAACGCCTACTACGCCACCGCCCGGCTCTGGGACGACGGCATCATCGACCCGCTGGACACCAGGACCGTGCTCGGTCTGGCCCTCAGCGCCTGCGCGAACGCCCCGTTGCCGGAGCCGCGCCCCTACGGCGTCTTTCGCATGTGACAGACAGCATCCGACGGAGGATCACCCCCATGTTCGACAGCGTGCTGGTCGCCAACCGCGGCGAGATCGCGGTCCGCGTCATCCGTACCCTGCGGCGCCTCGGCGTGCGCTCGGTCGCGGTGCACAGCGGCGCGGACGCCGACGCCCCGCACGTCCGGGCCGCCGACACGGCGGTGCTGCTCGGCCCCGCCGACAGCGCGTCGGCGGCCGAGAGCTACCTCCATGTCGAACGCATCCTCGCCGCGGCCCGGCGCACCGGAGCCCAGGCGGTGCACCCCGGCTACGGCTTCCTCGCCGAGAACGCCGGCTTCGCCCGGGCCTGCGCCGAGGCCGGGCTGGTCTTCATCGGCCCCTCTCCCTCCTCCATCTCGCTGATGGGTGACAAGATCCACGCCAAGGCGGCGGTCCAGGCCGCCGGGGTCCCGGTGGTCCCCGGCAGCGAGGGCGACGCCCTGGACGACGGCGAGCTGCTCGCCGCGGCCCGGGAGATCGGCCTCCCGGTACTGCTCAAGCCCTCGGCCGGCGGCGGCGGCAAGGGCATGCGCCTGGTCCGCGAGGACGCCGCGCTCCCCGAGGAGATCGCCGCCGCCCGCCGCGAGGCCCGCACCTCCTTCGGCGACGACACCCTCCTGGTGGAACGCTGGATCGACCGGCCCCGGCACATCGAGATCCAGCTGCTGGCCGACGCCCACGGGAACACCGTCCACCTCGGCGAACGCGAGTGCAGCCTGCAGCGGCGCCATCAGAAACTGATCGAGGAATCCCCTTCCGTCCTGCTCACCCCCGATCTGCGCGCCGCCATGGGCGAGGCCGCCGTACGGGCGGCGCGGGCCTGCGACTACGCGGGGGCGGGCACCGTGGAGTTCATCGTCCCCGGGGACGATCCCTCCTCCTACTTCTTCATGGAGATGAACACCAGGCTCCAGGTGGAGCACCCGGTCACCGAACTCGCCGTCACCGTCGACGGCGCCCGGATCGACCTGGTCGAGCAGCAGCTCCGCGTCGCCGCGGGCGAACCGCTCGCCTTCACGCAGGGGTCCGTGGCCTTCCAGGGCCATGCCGTGGAGGCGCGGATCTGCGCGGAGGACCCCGCCCGGGGCTTCCTGCCCACCGGCGGCCGGGTACTGCTGCTGCGGGAGCCCTCGGGCGAAGGCGTCCGGGTCGACTCCGGTCTCGCCCTCGGGACCACCGTCAGCAGCAGCTACGACCCCATGCTTGCCAAAATCATCGTCCACGGCCCCGACCGCGACACGGCTCTGCGACGGCTGCGCGCCGCCCTCGCCGAGACCTGCGTGCTCGGAGTCACCACCAACGCCGGCTATCTGCGCCGGCTGCTCACGCATCCCGATGTGGTCGCGGGTCGCCTCGACACCGGCCTGGTCGAGCGCCACCCGGAACTGACCGTAGCAACGGCCACTGACAATCCGGGAACGGAGCCCGACGCCGCTGCCCTGGAGCCCGACACCGAGGCCCTGGTCGCCACCGCGCTGGCCCGGCAGACGGCGCTGGAGCCGGTGCCGGGCGAGGACGGCTGGGTCGATCCGTTCTCCCGCGCGTCCGGCTGGCGCACCGGCGGACGGGCTGCCTGGACGCCGCACCACCTGCGGATCACCGGGTCCGAACCGGTGACGGTTCTGGTCCGGCCCGTACACGACGCTCAGTTCGAAGTCCAACTGCCGGAGCGGGCCGCGTTCACCGCCCGCGCCGTACAGGACGGCGACCGGCTACGGCTCTCGCTCGGCGGGGTGACCCGCGGATTCACCCATGCCGTCGACCGGCACCCCGATGGCGGGAGCACGCACTGGCTGGCCAGGGACGGCGACAGCTGGGCCGTGCGCCCCTACGACCCGCTGGAGCAGCTCGCCCTGGGCGGCCCGGGTGCCGGCGCCGCGGCGCTGAACGCGCCCATGCCCGGCACCGTCACCGTCGTCAAGGCCGCCGTGGGCGACCTGGTGACCAAGGGTCAGCCGCTGATGATCCTGGAGGCGATGAAGATGGAGCACGTCATCACCGCCCCCTACGACGGCACGGTCGAACAGCTGCGGGTCGTCGCGGGCGGCACGGTCGCCATGGACGAGCTGCTGGCCGTCATCACGCCTACCGGGAGCGTCCCATCCGTGGGCGAAGCGATCGAGGAGGATGTGCGATGACCACACCGGAGCCGACGACCACGCAGCCGGAGCCCGCCGAGCCCACCGTCACCCAGCTGGGCCTGCCCGACCGGGCGCCGCTCGGCGGGCTGCCCGCGAGCGTGCGGATCCACGAGGTCGGCCCGCGCGACGGGCTGCAGAACGAGAAGACCGCCCTGCCGGTCGCCGTCAAGGCCGAGTTCATCGCCCGGCTCGCCGCCGCCGGCCTGCGCACCATCGAGGCGGCGAGCTTCGTGCACCCGAAGTGGGTGCCCCAACTGGCCGACGCCGAGGAGCTGTTCCCGCAGCTGGCGGAGCTGCCCGGGAAGTACCCCGGGCTGCGGCTGCCGGTGCTGGTGCCCAACGAACGCGGCCTGGACCGCGCGCTGGCGAACCGGGTCGGCGATATCGCGGTCTTCGCCAGCGCCACCGAGAGCTTCGCCCGGCGCAACCTCAACCGCAGCGTCGCGGAGTCGCTGGAGATGTTCGCTCCGGTGATCCGCCGCGCGACGCAGGCGGGGATCCCGGTCCGCAGCTATGTGTCGATGGCCTTCGGCGACCCCTGGGAGGGCCCGGTGCCGGTCGAACAGGTGGTCTCGGTGGGCTGCGCGCTGCTGGACCTCGGCAGCGCCGAACTGAGCCTCGGCGACACCATCGGCACCGGCACCCCGGGCCAGGTCGCGGCCCTGCTGGCGGCGTTCGCCGCCCGCGGCGTCGGCCCCGAGCGGCTGGCCGTGCACTTCCACGACACCTACGGGCAGGCCCTGGCCAACACCCTGGCCGCGCTGCAGGCCGGGGTCCGCACCGTGGACGCCTCGGCCGGCGGCCTGGGCGGCTGCCCCTACGCCAAGAGCGCGACCGGCAACCTCGCCACCGAGGACCTGGTCTGGATGCTGCACGGACTGGGCATCGAGACCGGCGTCGACCTCGACGCCCTGGCCGCCACCAGCGCCTGGCTCGCCGGAGAGCTGGGCCGTCCCAGCCCCTCCCGCGCCGTCCGCGCCCTCACCGGCTGACCCCGCCCCCTCGCGAGCCCCTCCACACCCTCAGGAGACCACGATGCTCGACCACCGCCTCGCCCCCGAGCACGAGGAACTACGGCGAACCGTCGCCGAGTTCGCCCATGACGTCATCGCGCCGAAGATCGGCGAGTACTACGAGCACAACGAGTTCCCCTACGAGATCGTCGCCGAGATGGGGCGGATGGGCCTGTTCGGGCTGCCCTTCCCGGAGGAGTACGGCGGCATGGGCGGCGACTATCTGGCGCTCTGCCTGGTCCTGGAGGAACTGGCCAGGGTGGACTCCTCGGTGGCGATCACCCTGGAGGCGGCGGTCTCGCTGGGTGCCATGCCGATCCACCGCTACGGCACGGAGGAGCAGAAGCGCACCTGGCTGCCCCGGCTGTGCTCGGGCGAGATGCTGGGCGCGTTCGGGCTGACCGAGCCCGAGGGCGGGTCGGACGCCGGCGCCACCCGGACCACGGCGCGCTACGACGCCGACACCGACGAGTGGGTCATCAACGGCTCCAAGTGCTTCATCACCAACGCCGGTACCGAGATCACCGGGCTGGTCACCGTCGCCGCCCTCACCCTTTCGAGCGAAAAGAACCCCGACGGCTCGCCACGGCGCGAGATCTCCACCATCATCGTGCCCACCGGGACCCCGGGGTTCTCGGCATCCAAGAAGTACTCAAAGGTCGGCTGGAACGCCTCGGACACCAGGGAGTTGTCCTTCGCCGACTGCCGTGTCCCGGCCGCCAACCTGCTCGGGGAGGCAGGCCGTGGCTACGCCCAGTTCCTTCGCATCCTCGACGAGGGCCGCATCGCCATCGCCGCCCTGGCCACCGGCCTGGCCCAGGGCTGCGTCGACGAGTCACTGAGTTATGCCGCCCAGCGGCGGGCCTTCGGCAAGCCCATCGGCGCCAACCAGGCCATCCAGTTCAAGATCGCCGACATGGAGATGCGCGCCCACACCTCACGGCTGGCCTGGCACCACGCGGCCTCCCGGCTGCTGTGCGGCGAGCGTTTCAAGAAGGAGGCCGCGATCGCCAAGCTCCACTCCTCCGAGGCCGCGGTCACCAATGCCCGCGAGGCCACCCAGATCCACGGCGGCTACGGCTTCATGAACGAGTACCCCGTCGCCCGCTTCTGGCGCGACAGCAAGATCCTGGAGATCGGCGAGGGCACCTCCGAGGTCCAGCGCATGCTCATCGCCCGTGAGTTGGGCATGGAGGACAGCCGTCCCTGAGCCGTCGGCGCCCTCCCGAACCACCCCGGCGACCCCCGGGGCCGCCGGACAGCCCTGAGGCCTCCCAGAAGGCCTCAGGGGATGACGACGACCGGCCTGTTGGCGCGCCGCGCCAGCCGGCCGGCCACGGAACCGAACAGCCTGCCCAGGAAGCCATGGGTCCCGCCGACCACGATGGCGTCGGCGGCGTACTCCCGGGCCACCTCCTCCAGTTCGTGGCAGATGTCCCCACCGCGCTCCACCAGCACCCAGGGAACGTCCCCCAGAAAGTCCGAGCAGGCGAGCTCCAGGCCGAGCACCTCGGTGCGGTGGTCCGGGACGTCGACGAAGACAGGGGGCTCACAGCCCGCCCACACCGTGGCGGGAAGGCGGTTGGCCACATGCACGATCACCAGGCCGACACGGGAGCGCCGGGCCATGCCCACGGCGTAGGCCAGGGCGCGCTCGCTGGAGACGGAGCCGTCGAAACCGACGACGACTCCGTGCAGGAACGCCGGATCGCAGGGGCGGACGGTCTGCGACTGCAATTCGAAACTGGGCATGGAGGATGTGGATCCCGTCGGGGACGCGGGCGTGGGCAGGGAATTCGGCGCCGGGCTCTTCGATGGCTCCGACTTCGGCGACTTCGACTTGGTCCAGGGCAGCCGAGGTTGCTGCGGCACCGGCCCCGTGGGGCGCGCCGCCGGGTTGCCTTCACTTGGCTCTGGAAGGTCGTAACCGGCCATGACTTATGGTCGTTTCGGCGAGGTGGGATACGGGGGTGTGGTGCGTGGTCACACCCAGGGGCTGTGGGACCGGGGAAGCCATCACTGCGTACCGCGTCCTGTATCAGAACTGCCTGATCGGAAAAGGCCGAGTGGTGGCTTGCGTGACCTCTTCCCTCCAGGGTACGGCGACAATCTGTCCGCGCCCAGACACGGAGCGCATGGATCGTGCGGTTACCGCTAACGGCGGACGCGCACGCGGGAGGCGTACGCACCGCCGCAGCCATACAGCACCTCCGCGCTGCGCCCTGGGCGTGCATGGAGCATGCCTGAGGAGCCGCGCTTGTGCAACGGTGTGTGCGAGGTGGGATGAGTCCGCCATACCGGGCGGCCCGACTTTGGCAACCGTTTTTCGGTCAGTCGGATCGATATGCCTCGTGCATATGCCAACGGGCTGAGACGATCCGCTCATGTCGCCGCTGCTGCTCTTCGACCTCGACAACACCCTGGTCAACCGAAATCAGGCATTCCAGGGCTGGGCCGCACGCTTCCTGATGGAGCGGGCATTACCGCCGGGTGATCTCCGCTGGTTCACCACCCTGGACTGCGGCGGCTACCTGGACCGTCCCATCCTGATGCGGGCGGCGGCGGACCGCTACGGTCTCACCGAATCGATCGACGACCTGTTGGAGGACTACCGGATCACCGTCACCGAGCTGATCGCCTGCCCGGCCGACCATCTGGAGGCGCTGCGGCTGGCCCGGACCGCGGGATGGGTGCTCGGCATTGTCTCCAACGGGGCGACCGAACCGCAGCTCGCCAAGATCGAACGAACCGGGCTGGCCGAACTGGTGGACGGCTGCACCATCTCGGAGCAGGTGGGCTGTGCCAAGCCCGACCCCCGCATCTTCCATCTGGCCGCCGAGCGCTGCGGGGTGGACACCGCGGCCGACTGGACGGCCTCCGCCTGGATGGTCGGGGACCACGCCCCGGCCGACATCGCCGGGGCCGCGGTGTCCGGCATGCGCAGCGTCTGGATCGACCACGGGCGGCCCTGGGGCGAGACCGGCTACCGTCCCACCCTCACCGCCCGCAACCTGCCCGAGGCCGTCGCCCTCGTCCTGGCCGAGGAGGACCTGCACCGGCCCGACCGGGGGCGCTATCCCCGCGGCTACTCCCGGGGTGTGCCCGGTCCCGTCCCCGGGTACCGCCACCACGTGGCCACCCCCTGCTCGACGAAGCCCAGTCGGCGGTAGAGCGGCTCGCCCAGCAGCGTCGCGCTCAGCACCGCGGGGCGGTCGGCGTGGGCCAGCAGTACCGTCGCCATCAACTCCCTGGCGATCCCCCGGGATCGGTGCTCGGGCAGCACGGCCACCCAGTACACCCCCACCGAGCTGCCGTCGTCCCAGGACACGCAGGCGCCGGCCGGCTCCCCCCGGAGCCGGACCAGCCAGGAGCGGCGGCCGCCGAGGGCGTTCCAGCCCGCGGGGAAGGTCTCCCCGCGCCGCCAGGGCATCCGCGCGGCGACCGGGAAGCCTTTGACCACCACCCGTTCCACGTCCGCGAGTTCGCTCTCCCGCCGGGCCTCGACCACCTCGGTCGCCGCAGCGGTTGCCGCAGCGGTTGCCGCAGCGGTTGCCGCAGCGGTTGCCGCAGCGGTTGCCGGGCCCGCCGCCAGCCCCGGCGGGCGCCGTCCCACTCGGGGCGGCACCGGCCCCGGGTCGCGGACCATCACCGGCGTCGGCAGGGCCCGCTCGCATCCGTATCGGGAGAGGTCGACCGCTCCGTAGGGGTCGACCAGGGAGAGCCGGCGGGTGTTCCAGCCACGGAACAGCGTGACAAGTTCCTCGGTCAGCGCGGCCGCGTCGGCGGGGGCCCTGGTGATCTGGACCTGGTGGGCGTTGCCGGTCCCGCCCTCGCAGCGGACCGCAGTCCAGCCGGGGGCACTACGGGTCTCCCAGCCCTCGACGCCGGCGAGTGCCAGCCACTGCCCGGCCGCATTGTCATTGGCCAGTTCGAGGCGACTCCGGGGCTCCATCGGCCGATGCTATCCGCCGCTGCTCCGCTCCGGATCACCTCCGCCGCCGGGCCGTTGGCCTTCCGGTTCGGCCGGTTCGGCGGTTTCGCCGCGCACTGGGCGCCGTTGGCCCCGATCCATGCGCCCCATGCGCGCCCCGCGCACCTCCGTGCACCCTCTCGTGCTCCCGATGGCTGTTTTTCGGTCAACTTCAGGACGCCCCATCCTGATTGCGCTTCGTCGCAGCCCAGACGTACCGACTGAGCAGCGGAATCTCCCAGGGCGGGCAGGCGGCCGTGCGACAACTGGCCAGTGCCTGACACGCCCTCTTCCCCGGGGGCCCGGCGGATGCCACCCTCGGTGATCGAATGCTTCACGCCAAATTGCCTTATCGACATAGCGTCGGATGGTGAACTTGTCGCACCAGCAACCCTGGACCCAGTAGATTCGATCTTGGCAAGAGCGGGGGGCCGCGCAGTGCAGCACAGGACCGGACAACCATGACGTCGCAGACGTGGACCGTGCGGACGGCAGCCCCGGAGGTCGACCGGGGACTCCGCAGGCCACATCCGCCACGTCGGGCAGACACACGACCGAGGGGGGCCGGAGCGCCTTGAGCAGGGTCAGCAGGAACGCCGCGTCAGCGGACGGCTCGGTCTCCACCCCCGGCCGCGGCAGTGCCGCGGGCGCGGGCGCCGAAACAACCCCGCCGGGCGGCACCGGCAGCGAGCCCCCGGCCCCGGCCGGAGCGGCCCGCAAGCTCTCCGGTCGGCGTCGCCCCGAGATCGTCGCGGTGCTGCTCTTCAGCGGCGCCCCGATCTTCGAGAGCTCCATCCCGCTCTCGGTCTTCGGCGTCGATCGCCAGGACGCCGGCGTCCCCCGCTACCGGCTGCTGGTCTGCGCCGGCGAGGACGGCCCGCTGGCCACCACCGGCGGGCTGACCATGACCGCGCCGCACGGCCTGGAGTCCCTCGCCAGGGCCGGCACCGTGGTCGTCCCCGCCTGGCGCTCGGCCGCCCAACTCCCGCCCCCCGAGGCGCTCGCCGCTCTGCGCAAGGCCCACCAGGAGGGCGCCCGCATCATCGGCCTCTGCACCGGCGCCTTCGTCCTCGCCGCGGCAGGACTGCTGGACGGACGGCCCGCCACCACCCACTGGATGTACGCGCCCACCCTCGCCAAGCGCTATCCGCAGGTCCAGGTCGACCCGAGGGAGCTGTTCATCGACGACGGCGACGTGCTCACCAGCGCCGGCACCGCCGCCGGGATCGACCTCTGCCTGCATGTGGTGCGGACCGACCACGGCGCCGAGGCCGCGGCCGCCCTGGCCCGTCGGCTGGTCGTCCCGGCACGCCGTTCCGGAGGGCAGGCCCAGTACATCGACCGGTCTTTACCTGAGGAAATCGGCAACGACCCGCTCGCCGAGGTGGTGACCTGGGCCCTGGACAACCTCTCCAAGCAGTTCGACGTCGAGGCCCTGGCCGCCCGCGCCTACATGAGCCGGCGCACCTTCGACCGGCGGTTCCGCTCGCTCACCGGGAGCGCTCCACTCCAGTGGCTGATCTCCCAGCGGGTGCTGCAGGCGCAGCGGCTGCTGGAGACCACCGAGGCCTCCGTGGACGAGGTGGCCAGGCGCTGCGGATTCCGCTCCCCGGTGGCGCTGCGCGGCCACTTCCGCCGGCAGCTGGGCATGTCCCCGGCCGTCTACCGGACCGCGTTCAGGGCACGTCGCCCGCAGCCCGGTGCGGCCGACGGAGCCTCGGCGCCCTCGGTGATCGCGGCGGGGCTGGGCGGACTGTCCGGGCTGCCGCCCTTCACCACGGAGGAGGGCGGGAACCCGCTGGCGACACCGCCGGGACAGGGCGGGAACCCGGCGGTCCCGGACGCCCGCGCCGATCAGGCCCGGGTCCCCGGCCAGTCCCGTGCCTCCCGCACCGGCCGGGTGAGCGCCCGACCCCGGGGCGGACGTCCGGACGCGACCGACCACGCAGCAGCGGAGGACGGCCGAACCGAGGCGGGTGCGCGGGGCCGCCGCGAGTCCGCCGTCCCGGAGCCCCGTGACGGCTCGCACGGCGGCCCCTCGGCCGGGCCCGGCGCCGGGCCCACGGCCGCTCCCCCCGGCGTCCTGCCCGCACGCGGGCGTCCGGACGGCGGAGGTGCGAACGGCGGGCGCGGGAGCGGCGGGCCCAACGCAGCCAGGGTCGCGGTGCAGCAGCGCGCCTCGGACTGACGGCAGCCCCGGGTCGGCGAGAGTACCGACCGGGACCGGCCGGTGCCGCCGGGGGCCGACCGCGGCCCCCGGCTGCCTGCCCGCGATACGCTTCACAGCCCGGTTCCCGGCACGTTCGGGGCCCCTGACCGCTCGGAGGGCCCCGTGCCGGGTTTGCTTTGGGCGCGATCCGGCAGATGATCGATCCTGCGGGACCGCCCGGTCCTGGCACAGGCGCACTCCCACCAGGACGGTGAAGGCACGTGAACGATCGCATGGTCTGGATCGACTGCGAGATGACAGGGCTCAGCCTCGAAACCGACGCACTGGTCGAGGTCGCCGCCCTGGTCACCGACTCCGAGCTCAACATTCTGGGCGAAGGGGTCGACATCGTCGTCCGTCCCCCGGCCAAGGCGGTCGCCAACATGCCCGACGTCGTGCGCGCCATGCACACCTCCTCCGGCCTGCTGGACGAGCTGGAGCAGGGCGTCACCCTCGCCGAGGCCGAGGCCCAGGTGCTCGCCTATGTGCGCGAGCATGTGCCGGAGGCCGGCAAGGCTCCGCTGTGCGGGAACTCGGTGTCGACGGACCGCGGCTTCCTCGCCCGGGACATGTCCGCGCTGGAGAGCCACCTGCACTACCGGATCGTCGACGTCTCCTCGATCAAGGAGCTGGCCCGGCGCTGGTACCCGCGGACCTACTACAACAGCCCCAAGAAGCAGGGGAACCACCGCGCCCTGGCGGACATCAGGGAGAGCATCGCGGAGCTGAAGTTCTACCGCGAGGCCGTCTTCGTCCCGGCGCCGGGCCCCGACACCGACGCGGCCCGCGCCATCGCCGCCCGCTACGAGCTGCCCCCGGCCTAGCCTCGCCGCCGCCTCCGCGTACCCCGGTCTGACCTGCCGAGACGCCGACCGCAACCGGGTCGCGGCCACGCCGAAAGGCGGTCGTGAGCACTCGGTCCGATCCTGTAGAGTTATCTCCGTCAGCGCGACAAGCGGCTGACGGATGGTGGGTGTAGCTCAGCTGGCAGAGCACCGGGTTGTGATCCCGGGTGTCGCGGGTTCAAGTCCCGTCACTCACCCCATGGGCCGCAGCCCCTGGCCTCGGAAGAGGTCAGGGGCTGCGGCTTTGTCACTCCTACGGGTCGTCAGTTCTCCTTGGACTGCGGCTCCTGCGGCTCGCCGCTCGCGAACGGGTGACCGCTCTCCAGCTCCAGGTCCGCCACGTCGGCCTCCGGGATCTCCGGCACCGGTGGCACACTGCCGTTCAGTTGGTCCGTCAGATCCTTCTCCACCAGGGCCGCCGCTGCGGCGGCAGCTGCCCGCGCGGCCTCGGAGACCAGCGGCGGGGACTTGGAGGAGTCGGGGGTCGCGCCGTCCAAAAAGCGGAGCAGCTCCACGGGGAAGGGCAGCACCAGGGTGGAGTTCTTCTCCGCGGCGACCTCCACCACGGTCTGCAGCAGACGCAGTTGCAGGGCGGCCGGGGTGCTGCTCATGATCGCGGCCGCGTCGGACAGCTTGCGGGACGCCTGGAACTCGCCGTCGGCGGTGATGATGCGCGCCCTGCGCTCACGTTCCGCCTCGGCCTGCCGGGACATCGAGCGCTTCATCGACTCGGGGAGCGCGACGTCCTTGATCTCCACCCGGTCGATGTGGATGCCCCAGCCCGCGGCCGGGCTGTCGATCATCAGCTCCAGGCCCTGGTTCAGCGGCTCCCGGTTGGTGAGCAGGTCGTCCAGCTCGCTCTTGCCGATGATCGAGCGCAGCGAGGTCTGCGCCACCTGGGACATGGCGAAGGTGTAGTTCTGCACGTTGACCGTGGCCAGGATCGGGTCCTCGACCTTGAAGTACACGACCGCGTCGACCCGCACGGTGACGTTGTCCCGGGTGATCCCCTCCTGGGCCGGGATCGGCATCGTGATGATCTGGACGTTGACCTTGCGCAGCCGGTCGGCGACCGGCACCAGCAGGGTGATCCCGGGCTGCCGGATCGCGCGGCGGACCCGCCCGAAACGGAAGACGACCCCTCGTTCGACCTGCTGAACCACCCGGACGCCGGTGGCCAGCCACAGCGCCCCTGCCCCGAGTACACCGAGCAGTACATCCACCACGATCATCGCGGTCACCCCATGTCGACAAGAGGGAGGCGCTCACCGAGAGCCGAGCTCCAACAGGAACCGTATTCCACGCTACTCGCCGGTTGTCCCGGTCGGAACAGGCCGACCGCAGCAGTGCCCCGGAGCCGTGCGGGACACCCAGGAGCCCTGCGGGACAAAAGCCGCGCCCGTGGTCAGGCGGACTCGCGGCGGATCAGCTCGGTGGTGAGGATGATCTGCCGGTGCGTCCTGCTCGGGGCCGCGATCTCCTCCAGCAGCAGCCGGGCCATGGCCCGGCCCATCTCCTCGCTGGGCTGGCGCACGGTGGTCATCGCCGGATCGGTGTGCCGGGCCACCGCCGAGTCGTCGAAGCCGACCACGGCCACGTCCTCGGGGATGCGCCGACCGGACTGGCGCAGCACCCGCATGGCTCCGGCGGCCATCAGGTCCGAGGCCCCGAACACCGCGTCCAGCTCCGGGCGGCGTTCCAGCAGCTGCTGCATCGCGCGGGCGCCGGACTCCTCGCTGTAGTCGCCCTGACCGAGCAGCGTCTCGTCCTCCGGCAGGCCCGCCTCCTCCAGGGCCCGCCGGTAGCCGTCCAGACGACTGCGCGCCCCTTCCATGTCCAGCGGCCCGGTGATGGTGGCGATCCGGGTGCGGCCGAGGCCGGCCAGGTGCCGCACCGCGGCCCAGGCGCCGCCGAAGTTGTCCGGGTTGACGTAGCTCAGCGACTCCAGTTCGGAGCGGCGGCCGCCGAGGACGGCCGGCAGGCCGGTGCGTTCCAGCAGGTCGACCAGCGGGTCCTCGGAGTGCACCGAGACCATCAGCACGCCGTCCACCCGGTGGCCGCTGAGATAGGCGGCGAGCCGTTCGCGCTCCTGCGCGGTGCGGACCAGGATGAGCAGCAACTGCATCTCGGTGTCCGAGAGTTCGCTGGCGACGCCGCGGATGATCTCGGCGAAGAAGGGCTCGGAGGCGAGCCTGGTCTCGGTTTCCGGGATGACCAGGGCGATCGCGTCGGTGCGGCTGGTGACCAGGGTCCGGGCGGCCCGGTTGGGCACGTAGCCGAGCTCGGCGATGGCGCGCTCGACGACGGCGCGGGCCTGGTCGCTGACCCCGGGGGCGCCGTTCACCACGCGGGAGACGGTGCCGCGGCCGACACCGGCCAGCTGGGCCACGGCCTCCAGGGTGGGCCTGGCCGGTCCCCGGCGCGCGGGCCTCTCGCCGACGTGGGTCATGGTGCGTCCTCCCGTTCCGCTCTGTTCGCGTCGCACACTAGTCCCTGAGCTCGCACGGAATCAGTCCCCGAGGACGGGAGCGGAGGCCGACGTCCCGGTCGCGCAGCGGCCTTTGTCCCAACTGCTTGACACTCCCTCATCCAAGCACGACCATGTCGACAGAGCAATGGGAGCGCTCCCAGGCTGTTGCACCATCCTGGCCGTACCTCCCGCATCGGCGCCCGCGCCTGCATCCTCGCCCGCAACTGGACCGCAGTTGAGCTCCGACGCCCACGAGGGCCCGGCAGATTCCGACAGCCCTTCGTACTCCCCTCGCGAACCGCACCTACCCCTGGGAGCGCTCCCGTATGACCGCAGTCCACCCCCTCCCCGCTGCCTCGGCCCGTACCGGGCCCGTCAGCGCAGACGACGGACTACTCCACTTCCCGAGCGGATTCCTGTGGGGCGCCGCGACCGCGGCCTATCAGATCGAGGGAGCGGCGGCCGAGGACGGCCGGACCCCTTCCATCTGGGACACCTACAGTCACACCCCCGGCCGGGTCCGCAACGGCGACACCGGCGACATCGCCGCGGACCACTACCACCGCTACCGCGACGACGTCGCCCTGATGAGCAGGCTGGGCCTCAACTCCTACCGCTTCTCGGTGTCCTGGTCCCGGGTCCAGCCCACCGGACGCGGCCCCGCGGTCGAGCGCGGCCTCGACTTCTACCGCGGACTCACCGACGAACTGCTCGCCGCCGGGATCACCCCGGTCGCCACCCTCTACCACTGGGACCTGCCCCAGGATCTGGAGGACGCGGGCGGCTGGCCGGCCCGGGACACCGCCGAGCGCTTCGGCGAGTACGCGGCCCTGCTCGGCGAGGCACTCGGCGACCGGGTCCGGCACTGGACCACGCTCAACGAGCCCTGGTGCAGCGCCTACCTGGGCTACGGCTCAGGGGTGCACGCCCCGGGGCGCACCGACCCGGCCGACGCACTGCGCGCCGCGCACCACCTCAACCTGGCCCACGGCCGGGCCGTCGCCGCGCTGCGCTCCGCCCTCCCGGCGGCCTCGAACCCGCAGCTGTCGATCACCCTCAATCTGCACGCCGTCCGCCCGCTCACCGGCAGCGACCGCGACCTGGACGCGGCCAGGCGGATCGACGCTGTGGGCAACCGGGTCTTCCTCGGTCCGATCCTGGACGGCGCCTACCCGGCCGACCTGCGCCAGGACACCGCCCACCTGGTGGACTGGGACGAACTGGTGCGCCCCGGCGACCTCGCCGCGATCTCCGCGCCGATCGACGTGCTCGGGGTGAACTACTACAACCCGACGGTGGTCTCCGCCAGCGGGGACCAAAACTCGTCCAGGCACGCCCGCAACGACGGCCACGGCATCAGCTCGTACTCGCCCTGGCCCGGCTCCGAGGACGTGATGTTCCACCAGCCCCCGGGCCGGCTCACCGCGATGAACTGGAGCATCGACCCGTCCGGCCTCTACGACCTGCTGACCGGACTGACCCGGGACCACCCCGGTCTCCCGCTGATGATCACCGAGAACGGCGCCGCCTTCGACGACTACGTCAACCCCGAGGGCGAGGTCCGCGACCCGGAGCGGATCGCCTACATCCACGGCCATCTGGCCGCGATCCACGCCGCCATCAGGGACGGCGCCGACATCCGCGGCTACTTCCTGTGGTCGCTGATGGACAACTTCGAGTGGGCGTACGGCTACGGCAAGCGCTTCGGCGCGGTGTACGTCGACTACTCCACCCAGCGCCGGATCCCCAAGGCCAGTGCCCACTGGTACACCGAGACCATCCGGCGCGGCGCGATCTCCCGATCGGAACCCTGACCCCGACCGGGATGCGTGGGCGGCACCGCCGAGGGTCGGTGCCGCCCACGATGCCGTCCCCCGGGCGGACCGCCCCCACCAGCGACGGGCAGTAACGCCCGGGGTGGACGGTCGTTGCACCGGTGGGCGTGCCGACAGCGGCGCGCACTCCTGTCCGACGCAGCCTTCCCGGGGAGTCCGACCGACCATGCAGCTCTCCCCCGGACCGCGAACGCCCCTGCACCGCTGCGCGGCAGGCGCCGCTCTGCTGCTCTGCTGGCTCGGCGGGCTGTCCGCTCTCTCCGGCCCCGCAGTGGCCGACACGGGTCCGACCAGTGGCCACGTCGCCGCCCCCGTTCACGCCGCCCCGGCGCGCCCGGCCCGGCCGCATCCGCCGGCGAGTGAGAACGCCGCCGATCCCGGCGACGGCACGCCCGGGGTCGTCCCGATCGTGCTGGGACTCGTGCTCACCGGCATCGCCGTCTACAAGCACCGGGGCCTGCCGCGCGGGCACTGAGGCATGCCTTGTGGGCAGTGCTGCTGACCGTCCCAGTAAGCGCTTCCAGACGCATCGGCGCGGCGCCGCCGTGCTTCGTGCACGGCCAGGCCCGAGGTCGGCGCAGGCGTGTCGAACAGGTCGCGGAAATCGGTTCGGATCTTCATGGTTTCAACGGGCAGCGATCGTTCGAAATGCGGCAGCAAAGCTCGCATATCGACGATTTGAGCTGGTCAAGACCCTATATTGAACGCCGGACCGGTTAATCCCAGCATCGAAAAGCCGGTCCCGTCCGTTCATTTGATGAACACACAAGGCCACCACTGGCCACACTTCCTGAAGAAAAGTCACATCAACGTAACGGCAGCGACATCCACTCTTGCGGCGGCACCACCCCCGCCCTACGGTCAACCCAGAACATTTCCAGTAAGCGCTTACGCCGACTCCCCGGCCACACCCCAGGAACCAGAGGACAGCTCCGATGGACGCACGACCCACCTCCGGCGCGACGCCGACGATCTACGATGTCGCCCGCCGTGCCGGGGTCTCCATCGCGTCCGTGTCCCGGGTCCTCAACGGGCGTGACAATCCGCGTCCCGCCACCCGCGACCGGGTCCTCAAGGCCATCAGCGAGCTGGGCTTCGTCCCCGACGGAGCCGCCCGCGCGCTGAGCAGCCGGCTGAAGCAGGTGGTCGGCGTGGTCTTCCGCCGGGTGTACGGCACCGACGACGGCGGCATGTTCGAGGACGAGTCCGAGAGCCTGCTGTTCGGCGACCAGATCAACCGGGGCATCGAGATCGTGGCGCAGCGTCGCGGATACGACCTCCTGGTGAGTTCGGTGAACATCGACGAACACACCCTGCCCAACCGGATCATGACCATCGCCGGCAAGTGCGACGGACTGATCCTGCACGACCAGGTGCTCTCCCCCGCCGGGATCGCGAGCATCGCCCGCACCGTGCCGGTGGTCACCCTGGCCGGCGCCGAGGGCGGACCGGTCTCCAACGTCCGCGGTGACAGCGCCACCAGCATGCGGGAGATGGCGCGCCACCTGGTGCAGGACCACGGCTACCGGCGGCTGGCCTACATCGCCGGCCACGCCGACAGCCCGGACAACATCGTCCGCGGCCGCTCGTTCGCCTCCGAGGTCCACGCGCTGGGCGGCGAGTGCCTGACCGGCCCCGCCTGGCAGGGCGACTACTCGGCCGGCAGCGGTGTGCAGATCGTCCGGGGCCTGATCGCCCTGGGGGCGACCCTGCCACGCGCCATCGCCTGCGCCAACGACCAGACCGCGCTGGGCGTCATCTACGCCCTCGCCGAGCACGGCCTCGACGTCCCCGGGGACGTCGCCGTGACCGGCTTCGACGACCTGCCCTTCGCCCGACACCTCCGACCCCAGCTGACCACCGTGCGCCAGCCCATCCAGGAGATCGGCGCCAAAGCCTTCGAGGTCCTCCACAGCATGATCTCTGCCGATGCCCCCCAAGACAGCGATGCCGTACAGGATTTCGTCCTGCCGACCCGCCTGGTCCGCCGCGAGAGCTGCGGCTGTCCGCCCGACTCCCGTCCCGCCGTGTGGCGCCAGATCTCCTGAGAGGAGCCGACGATGACCACCATCCTGCGCCGACTCGGCTTCTACGTGCTGGCCGCGTTCGCCGCCGTCACGCTGAACTTCTTCCTCCCCCGGATGCTCCCGGGCAACGCCCTGCAGGCGCTGCTCGCGAAGATGCAGACCACCACCATCACCCCGCAGCAACTGCAGGCCCTGGCCGACCAGTACGGGCTGAACAGCAAGCAGAGCACCTTCTCGCAGTACATGACCTACCTGGGCCATCTGTTCCAGGGCGACCTGGGGCACTCCACGTCCAAGTCCGTGGCCGTCACCCAGATCCTGAGCAAGGACCTGCCCTGGACCATCGGACTGGTCGGCTCGGCCACCGTCGTGGCCTTCGTGCTCGGCACACTGCTGGGGATCGTCGTCGGCTGGCGCCGCAGCGGTCTGCTGGACGCGCTGCTGCCGACCGCGACCTTCTTCCAGGCGGTCCCCTACTTCATCCTGGCCTCGCTGCTGCTGATCACCGGGGGCTTCTACTGGAAGCTCTTCCCCTACGCCAACGGCTACGACACCGGCCGCAACTCCAATCTGACGCAGGGCTGGAACGGGCCGTTCGTCACCAGCGTGGTGGAGCACGGGGTACTGCCGGCCGCGACGGTCGCACTGGCCTCCATCGCCGGCTGGATCATCGGCATGCGCAATATGATGATCACCACCATGGACGAGGACTACGTCCTGGTCGCGGCGGCCAAGGGGCTGCCCCGGTGGAAGGTGATCGCGGTCGCGGCCCGCAACGCGATCCTGCCGACCATCTCCAACTTCGCCCTGTCGATCAGCCTGGTGGTCACCGGCTCGATCGTCACCGAGATCGTCTTCTCCTACCCCGGGATCGGCTACCAGGTCTACCTGGCCGTGCTCGACGCCGACTACCCGCTGATGCAGGGCATCCTGCTGGTGGTCACCTTCACGGTGCTCGCGGCCAACCTCCTGGCGGACATCGCCTATGTGATCCTCGACCCGCGTGCCCGCAAGGAGGCCTGACCGATGGCTGCTCCCACCGTGACCTCCGACGCCGTCAAGCCCGCCCGTGCCCGGCGCGGCTCCCGAATACCGCTGACGCCCAAGGTCGTCGTCGGCGCCACGATCCTCTTCGTCTTCGCGCTGATCGCGGTCTTCGGCCCGATGATCGCGCCGCACACCGCCGACTGGCAGGCCAACTCCACCAGCAGCACCCCGCTGCCGCCGTCCGGGAAGTTCCTCCTCGGCACCGACCAGCAGCAGCACGACATCCTCTCGCAGGTGCTGGCCGGCGGGCGGGACACGCTGCTGATCGCCTTTGTGGCCGGGCTGCTGGCCACCTTCCTGTCGGTGCTGATCGGGGTCACCGCCGGTTACGTCGGCGGCTGGGTGGACGAGGTCCTCTCCATCCTGTCGAACATCTTCCTGGCCCTGCCCGGGCTGCTGATCCTGATGGTGGTGATGACGCCGCTGCCGCCCGCGGACACCGACAACCCGCTGCTGATCGGCACCGTCATCGCCCTCACCGCCTGGGCCTGGGGGGCCCGGGTGCTCCGGGCGCAGACCCTGGCCCTGCGCAACCAGGACTACGTGGACTCGGCCCGGGTGATCGGCGAGCGCAAGCCGAGGATCATCGTCTTCGAGATCCTGCCGAACCTGCTGCCGATCCTCGCCTCCTCGTTCATCTTCACGGTGATCTACGGCATCGGGACCTATGTCTCGCTGTCCTGGCTGGGCGTCATCAGCCCGGCCACGTCCACCTGGGGCACCATGCTCAACACCGCCCAGCAGGACAGCGCGATCCTCGGCGGCTACTGGTGGTGGTACGTCCCGCCGGCCGCCTGCGTGGCTCTGGTCGGCATCGCCCTGGCCCTGCTCAACTTCGGCATCGACGAGATCATCAACCCCCGGCTCCGCTCGGCCCGTGACAACCGCAAGGGCGTGAAGTACACCCTCGGGCTGACCCCGGTGCTGCGCACGGCCGGGCCCGCCGAGCCGGGGCGCGCCCCTCGCGCCGCAGCCGGTTCGGCCGGCCTCCCCACCCCCGTCGCCGCCGCCTCGGAAGGAACGTCCCAGTGAGCGCGCCCACCGCAGTCCCGGCACCGCGTGCCGCGACGGCCGACATCGTCCTTGAGGTCCGCGACCTCTGCATCGACTACGGCGTCGGCCCCAACGCCGTCCGCGCCGTCACCGACGCGACGCTGACCCTGCGCCGGGGCGAGGTGCTCGGCCTGGCCGGCGAGAGCGGCTCCGGCAAGTCCACCCTGGCCTACGGCCTGACCCGGCTGCTGCGCGCCCCCGGGGTGATCAGCGGCGGCGACGTCCTCTTCCACAATCGGCCGCAGTCCTCGGCGTTCGGCGCCGCGCCCAACGAGGTGGTGCCGGCCGGCACCGAGATCGTCGACCTGCTCGCCGCCGACATGGCGAAGCTCCGTCAGATCCGCTGGTCGCAGCTGGCCGTGGTGTTCCAGAGCGCGATGCACGCGCTCAACCCGGTCGCCAGGATCGACGCCCAGCTCACCGATGTACTCAAGGCGCACCGCAGGCAGATGAGCCCGGCCGAGCGCCGGGAGCGGGCGGTGGAGCTGCTGCGCATGGTCGGCATCAGCGCCGACCGGCTCCGCAGCTACCCGCACGAGCTCTCCGGCGGGATGCGGCAACGGGTGATGATCGCCATGGCGCTGGCCCTGGAGCCGCAGGTGGTGATCATGGACGAGCCGACCACGGCCCTGGACGTGGTCACCCAGCGGGAGATCCTGGAGGAGCTGATGCAGCTCCGGGAGCGGCTGGGCTTCGCCATCGTCTTCATCACCCACGACCTGTCCCTGCTGATCGAGCTCGCGGACTCCATCGCCATCATGTACGCGGGGCGGATCGTCGAGCGCGCCGGCGCGGACGAGCTGTTCCACGCCCCGCGGCACCCCTACAGCCTGGGCCTGCTCAACTCCTTCCCGGCACTGCACGGCGACAAGGTCCGGATGGAGGGCATCCCCGGTTCGCCGCCCTCGCTCACCGCCCTTCCCGGCGGCTGCGCCTTCCACCCGCGCTGCCCCTACGCCCTGGACCGCTGCCGCACCGAGATACCGCAACTGGTACCGCCCGCGACCGATCCGGGCCGTCCGGACGGCGAACCCCGCGTCGCCGCCTGCTGGTTGCAGGACGGACTCCAGGAGCCGCCCGCGCCGCTGCGGCGCGCTCTGGCCGACAACGGCGTGCCCAGCACCGACGACACCCACGGGAGCGACCAGTGACGCCCACCCTCAGCGACGCGACCACCGTCGTCCACGGGCCGAAGCGCCCCGGCACCCCCGCCCTGGAGGCCCGGCACCTCACCAAGCACTTCCCGGTGCACCAGTTCGGACCGGGCCGCAGCCGCCAGGTCGTCCACGCCGTCGAGGACATCTCGCTGGCCCTTCCCGAGGCCACGGTCACCGCCGTGGTCGGCGAGTCCGGCTCCGGGAAGTCGACCCTGGCCCGGCTGCTCACCCAGCTGATCACCCCGACCTCCGGCGAACTGCTGCTGGACGGCGTACCGGTGGGCCGGAGCGCCAAGGCCCGCCGGGAGTACACCCGGCTGGTGCACCTGGTGCTGCAGGACCCCTTCTCCTCGCTGAACGCCGTGCACAGCGTCCGCTACCACCTGGAACGGCCGCTGAAGCTGCACAAGCGGGCGAGCCGGGACGACCTGGACACCAAGGCCCGGCTGCTGCTGGAGCGGGTCTCGCTCAGCCCGGCCGAGCGCTTCATCGACACCTACCCGCACGAGCTCTCCGGCGGCCAGCGGCAGCGCGTCGCCATCGCCCGCGGCCTCGCGGTCGAACCCCGGGTGCTGCTCGCCGACGAGCCGGTCTCCATGCTGGACGTCTCGATCCGGCTGGGTGTCCTCAACCTGCTGGACGAGCTGCGCGAACGCGAGCGCCTGGCCATCCTCTACGTCACCCACGACATCGCCTCGGCCCGCTACCTGGCCGACACCGCACTGGTGATGTACGCCGGGCAGGTCGTCGAGTCCGGGCCGGCCACGCAGATCACCGACTCGCCGGCGCACCCGTACACCCAACTGCTGCTGAGCGCCGCACCCGACCCGGCCAGGACCGAGCCGCCGGTGCTGCGCGGCCGCGGCGCCCCGCCGAGCCTGGTGAACCCGCCGAGCGGCTGCCGGTTCCACCCGCGCTGCCCCTTCGCCATGGCGATCTGCAAGGAGGCCGCGCCGCCGCCGCTGCCGGTCGCCACCGACCAGGTGGCCGCCTGCTGGCTGCACAGCCCCGAGCACGCACCCCCGGCGGACGCATCCGCGGCCGACGCCGCCGCCGACTGACCCAGACCTGCACCAGAACCTGACCAGGGTTCGTAGTTCGTACTCAACGAGGAGTCGACGACATGGGAGACCCAGCCAGACCCGGCCGGCGCCGGGGCCCACCTTCCGCCCCGGCGCCGTCGGGCCCGATCCCGGACGAGGTGCAACTCGCCCGGGACCACGCCCGAACCGCCGTACCGGACCACAGCAGCAACACACGCGATCTCGCTCGGAACCACCCAGAACAAGACCCGTCACGCCATGGCGGAAGACGTCATGGCCGCTCACCACTGACCGATACCTCGTCGGCCGGACACAAGGAGCGTACGCAATGAGTCGCAACACCACCATCAAGGGCCTGGCCCTGGTGGCCGTCGTGGGCCTGGGCCTCACCGCCTGCACCAGCTCCGGCGCCACCGGCTCCGGGGGGAGCAGCAACAGCGCCTCCGGCAGCAGCACGGGCTCCGCCAAGGCCAAGACGCTGGTCGTCGAGGACAAGCCGGTCCCGTCCTTCGACGAGGACTTCAACCCGTTCGACGGCAACGCCTTCGGCGCCAACGAGAACGCCGTCTCGCTGACCTACGAACCCCTGTTCATGTTCAACAGCCTCAAGTCCGACCAGGCGCCGATCCCGTGGCTCGGCAAGAGCTACGCCTGGTCCAACGGCAACAAGACGCTCACCATCACGCTCCAGTCCGGAGTCAAGTGGAGTGACGGGCAGGCGTTCAGCTCGGCAGACGTCAAGTTCACCTTCGACCTGCTGCAGAAGACCGCTGCCGCCAACACCGGTGGCGTTCCCGCCACCACCAGCATGACCACGCCGGACCCGAACACCCTGGTGATGAACTTCTCCACCCCGCAGGCGTCCAACTTCGTCGCCATCGGCAACCAGGTCATCGTGCCGCAGCACCTGTGGTCCAGCATCAGCAACCCGGCCACCGCGCAGATCACCTCGGCGCAGGCCATCGGCACCGGCCCCTACCTGGTCGACAAGTTCAGCTCCCAGGACGTCACCTTCAAGGCCAACCCCGGCTACTGGGGCGGTGCGCCGAAGGTCCAGGAGATCTCCTTCCCGGCCTACGCCACCAACGACGCCGCGACCCTGGCCCTGGCCTCCGGCCAGATCGACCTCGCCGGCAACGACATCAACAACGTCCAGAACGTCTTCGTCGCCAAGGACCCGACCCACAACCACCTCTTCCAGAGCACCGCTCCGTACTTCCCCGCCGGGAACACGGTCTCGCTGCTGCTCAACGAGAAGAGCAGCACCGCTCCCGCCCTGGCCGACCTGCAGGTCCGCAAGGCGATCAGCGCCGCGCTGGACCGGCAGTCGCTGGCCACCCAGTGCGAGACCAACTACGAGAACCCGGCCACCTCCTCCGGCGGCCTGATCGCCACCGGTCCCGACCAGGCCTCGGTCTCCTCGGCCACGACCAACGACCTCAAGGCGAACGCCGACACGGCCACGGTCACCTCGCTGCTCACCGCCGACGGCTACACCAAGACCGGCGGGAAGTGGACCAAGGGCGGCAAGACGATCAAGTTCACCGTCATCGACCCGAACTCCTTCAGCGACTACTGGTGCGACGCCCAGGCGATGGTCAAGGGCCTGAACGCGCAGGGCTTCGACATCAACGACAACGGCGCGTTCACCTACGACACCTGGAACGCCGCGATCACCACCGGCAAGTACGACGCCGCCCTGCACTGGGGTCAGGGCGTCACCGCCTTCCAGCGGCTGCAGTTCATCCTGGACCCGAGCACCACGGCCGACGTCGGCAAGACGGCGGCCGGCGACTTCAGCCGCTACACCAGCGGGAAGGCCGGCACGGCGATCGCCGCGTACCAGAACGCGACCACGCCGGCCGAGCAGAAGACCGCTCTCGACACGCTGCAGCAGATCTTCTCCGACGACGTCCCGGCCGTGCCGGTGCTCTACGGCGCCGCCTGGTACGAGTACAGCTCCGCCAACTTCACCGGCTGGCCGACCTCCGACAACCCGTACATCAACCCCTCGCCGAACAGCCAGGCCTATGAGTACCTGATCCTGCACCTGACCCCGGCCTCGTAAGACCGACGGTCCGTCAGACAGTGAAAGCGCCCGGTGGCGGCGCGGGTGAGGGGCCCGCGCCGGCATCGGGAACCGGCACGGCCCCCGCCTGGAAGTCCGTCAGGCCGGGGCCGTGCTCCATGCGTCCCGGGTGCTGGTCGGTGGCGATCAGCCGGGTCAACCGCTCCAGCGGCAGCGGCTGCTGGGCGGCGACCAGGACCAGGTTGCCGAAACGGCGGCCGCGCAGCACCACCGGGTCGGCGATCAGCGCCACCTCGGCGAAGGCCTCACGCAGGGTCGCCACCTGACCGCGGGCGAAGTCCAGCCTGCCGCCGTCGGTGATGTTGACGGCGTAGCGCCCCTCGGGACGCAGCGCCCGAGCCGCCAGCCGGGCGAACTCGACCGAGGCGCAGTGCGCCGGGGTCCGGGCGCCACTACTCCAATCCCCCGGGGAGCGACCCCCCGGACCCCCACGAACCCCGCCGTCTGCGGGCAGCGGTGCAAAGATGTCCGCCACCACCAGGTCGGCCTGGGCCTCGGGGCTGCGGGCCAGGATCTCGCGCGCGTCGCCGCCGCGGACCCGGAGCTGCCAGCCGCGGTCCAGCGGCAGGGTGCGGCGGACGAACTCGGTGAGCGCGGTGTCGATCTCGGCGACCTGCTGCCGGGAACGGGGGCGTGTGGCAGCGACGTAGCGCGCCAGGGTCAGCGCACCACCGCCCAGGTGCAGCGCGGTGATCGGCTGCCGGGGGGCGGCGGCGAGGTCCACGAGGTGGCCGAACCTGCGCTGGTACTCGAAGGAGAGCCGGGTCGGGTCGTCAAGGTCCACATGGGACTGGGGCGTGCCGTCCAGCAGCAGGGTCCAGGCGTTCGGCCGGTCCCGGTCGGGGACCAGCTCGGCCCGGCCCGAGGCGACCTGTTCGGCCGTGTCCTGCGGTACGGACCTCTGCGGTGCCGACTTCTTCGGGGTGGGGTTCTGCTGCTTCCGGGCCACCCGCCCAGTATGCGGGCAGGCCGGGGCCGATCCGCTGGTCAGGCCCCGTCGGCGGCGGGTGCGGAGCCGGACGCGGCCAGGGTCCTGGCGGCCTCGCCGAGTGCCGCGCAGAGCTGGGCCGGGTCGGTGAGCGCGCGTTCCGGGGAGGGCGGCAGCAGCCAGGCGCCGTCGTCGTCCGGCGCCAGCGCCTGGGTACAGGAGCCGCCCGGCAGCTGCCAGGTGTCGACCGCACCGGCCGGGACCAGGAAGGAGAGGGTCGCGTCGGCGTCCTCCAGCAGCACCGGGCCGCAGGCCCCGCGCAGCCGGAGGATGTCGACGGTCTCCAGCCCCTGCCGCTCCGGGACCCTGACCAGGTCGCAGGAGGGGGTGGGGGCGGGATTGGGCAGAGCCGCGTGGAACGGGTCCGTGGGGAACTCCGCTGCGAACATGGACGCCTCCATCATTGACCGCTCGCCGTTGAGTGGTGTCGGCGGTTTCTGCCAAGCACAACGCACGAGGGGCCGCCGGGGCCACGGTTGTTACGCCTGGCAGGGCATGGCATTTCATGGCATCTTCCCGATGCATGCCCGCTTTGTCCAGAAACCCTGAGTGTTCGAATCATCGCAGAGGGTACTGTCGTGGCGTCTGAGAGCAAGGGGGCCGACATGACCAACACCCTCAACAACCACACCGCAGAGCTCACGGTGAACACGGTGATGCGAGCGCTGCGCGGGGACCGCTCGGCGGGCGAGTTCGCCGCCGCCGTACGGCGCGCCGGGCGGGAGATCGGCGAGCACGTCTCCTGCGACGCGCGCTATGTGGGGCGGGTCGAGTCCGGCGCCATCAGACGCCCCAACTACGCGTACGAGAGGGTCTTCCTGCATATGTTCCCCGGCTCCTCCCTGGAGGACCTGGGATTCGCTCCGCGCGCCGGGACTCTGGGCGCAGGCGGCATGTGGGAGACCACGGACCAGAACCACGAGGAGAACGACGACGTGCACCGACGCACGTTCCTGTCCGGCACCCCGGTCACCATGGCCGCGGTGCTGGGCCTGGACCACCCGTTAACGGCGGGAGCCGCCACCCCGGGAACCGTGGCCCTGGGCCGCAAGGTCGGCGCGGCCGACGCCCGCCGGGTCGAGGACGCCGTCAGGGAGATCCGCCTGCTCGACGACGTCCAGGGCGGGGACGCCCTCTACGACCGCGCCGGGCGGGTCCTGCGGACCGCGTACCAACTGCTCAACTGCGGCTCCTACGGCCGGGGGGTGGAGCAGCGGCTGCAGTCCGGCGCCGGCGAGCTGGCGATCTCGGTCGGCTGGCTCGCCCATGACTCGGGACAGCTGGCCGACGCCCGTTCCTTCTACGCCGAGGCCCTGGCCACCGCGCGGATGGCCGACGACCCGGCGCTGGAGGCGCACGCGTTCTGCAACAGCGCCTTCCTCGCCCGTGACGCCGGCCGCCCCCGCGAAGCCGTCCGGGCCGCCCAGGCCGCACACCAGGTGGCCCTGGGCCTCGGCTCCCAGCGGCTCCGCTCACTGCTGGCCATGCGGGAGGCCGGGGCCTGGGCCCAGCTGCAGGACCGGGGCGCCTGCGAGCGCTCGCTGCTGCTGGCCCAGCGGCTGTTCGCCTCCGGCTCCTCGGACGCGGATCCCGAGTGGATGTCCTTCTACGGCGAGGCCGAACTGGCCGGGCTGGAGGCCCAGTGCTGGTCGGCGCTGGGCGAGTGGGAGCGGGCCGAGGGCTGCTCGCACAGTGCCATAGAGCTCCAGCAGCCGCACTTCGTCCGCAACAAGGCGCTCTACACGGCCGAGTTGGCGCACGACCAGCTGGGCCGGGGCGAGCTGGCAGCCGCCGCGGGCAGCGGCTGCCAGGTGGTGTCCCTGCTGGGCCAGGTACATTCCACCCGGATCCGGTCCATGATCGCGGACACGGCGCACCGACTGCGTCCGCACCGGGGGGTGCCGGAGGTGGCGGACTTCGTCAGCCGCTACGACACCGCCCTGGCGAGCTGACGGGCGCTCAGGGGCTTTTCAGTGCAGGTGTGAGCCGTCGTTCCACAGCTCCACGGCCCGGGCGCCGTACTCCCAGGTGAGGATGGAGAGGGTGGCCGGCCCCAGCTTGAGCCGCTGGCCGTGGGTCGCCGGGAGGCCGAGCCAGCGGGCGGTGAGGATGCGCAGGAAGTGACCGTGGGCGAAGACCACCACGTCGCTGTCGGCGCTGTCCATCACGGTGGTGTCAGGGGCGGGCACGCCGCCGTGTTCGGCGGTCCAGGCGATGAAGGCGTCGGCTCGGGCGGCGACCTGCTCCAGCGTCTCGCCGCCGGGAACGCCGTCGCGCCAGATCAGCCAGCCCGGCTGGTCCTCGGCCCGGATCGCCGGGCCGGTCCTGCCCTCGTACTGCCCGTAGTCCCATTCGAGCAGGTCGGGAGCGTCGACGGCGCGGTCGCCGAAGCCCGCCAGCTCGCAGGTCTCCCTGGCGCGCAGGAGCGGGCTGGTGCGGATCTCCGCGTTGGGCAGGCCGCCCCAGGGCTCGCGCTTCAGCCGGTCGCCGAGGCGGCGGGCCATCTCACGGCCCTCCTCGGTGAGCGGAATGTCGGTCCGCCCGGTGTGCCGACCGGCGGCGGACCACGCGGTCTCGCCGTGTCGGACCAGAAGGATGCGCGAGGGCACAGGGGTCTCCCTTGGGTGGCGGTGCAGGTGTACCCCTACATGATCCCTGATCCCCGACCGGATCAGGGCTGCGGCGCCGCTGCCGCGGCGAGGTCCCGGAGACCGGACAGGATGAGGCCGAGGCCGAAGGTGTACTGGCCCTCTCCGTCCTCGCGGGCGAGGGTGAGCTCCGGGGCGAGGTCGATGAGGGCGGGGTGCCGTTCGGGGGACAGGATCGCGAAGCGGTGCCGCATCAGCTCGGCCTGGGCCGTCGGGCCGCCCTCCGCATGGCATTCACGCACGTGCCGCATCGCCGAGCCGATGGTGAAGCCGATCAGGGTTCCGGCGGCACGGGCCGCCGCCTGACGGTCCAGGCCTGACCCGCACAGCAGTCGCACCACCTGCTCCATGGTGACCGAGGCGGCGTCGGCGAAGTCGCCCTCGGCCTTTCCCTCGGCCAGCAGTTGCAGCACCGAGGGCCGGCCGGTGAACAGCTCGTACATGGAGAGGCAGACGGCGCGCAGCTGCTCGTCCCAGCTGCCGCTGGTGCTCGGCGGCTGATACGTGCTGAGGACCCGGTCCCGCGCGGCCTTGAACAGCTCCTCCTTGCCGCGGAAGTAGGTGTAGAGCGCCATGGTGCCGACGCCGAGCTCCTCGGCCAGCGCGCGCATGGAGAACGCATCGATGCCCTTGTCGTCGAGCAGCGCCAGGGCACGGTCGACGATCAGCTCCGCGCTGAGGGAATTGCGTGGGGCACGGCGGCGGGGCGCTGACTGCGACATGGCCTTCCGGACGCTGCGGTGGACGGGGGCTGGGGTGACGGGGCTGAGAAGGGGCTGTGTCGGAGATTACAGACCCCGAGTGAGAACGAGATGTGATCAGGGGATGATTTCTTACTAACGTACAGCGTACGGTAGAGCGTACGCTTTCGCTCGGACGTCCGGAGTAGTCATGGCACGCACCCCTCTCACGAGGCGAACGGGACGCTGGCAGCTGGAACTGCTGCTGGTCGCCGCGATCTACCTGGTCTACGACGGCAGCCGGCTGCTGGTCACCGGTGGGCTGGACGAAGCCGTACGCGACGCGCGGGGCCTGATCGACGTGGAGCAGTGGCTCCATCTCGACCCGGAACACTGGCTGAACAGCACCTTCAGCAGCCACCTCTGGCTCGGCGTACCCGCCGACTACTCCTATGCGACGCTGCACTACCTGGTCACCCCGGCCGTGCTGGTGTGGCTCTGGCGGCGACACCGCGACCAGTACCGCCGGGCCAGGACCTGGCTCGGGATCACCACGGTGCTGGCCCTGGTCGGGTTCATCCTGTTCCCGGCGGCCCCGCCGCGACTGATGCCCTCCTCCTACGGCTTCACCGACACCATGGCCCAGCACGCCGCCGTCGGCTGGTGGAGCGGGGACGCGAGCGCCCCGAAGGGGCTCGGCTCGATGACCAACGAGTTCGCGGCGATGCCCAGCCTGCATGTGGCCTGGTCGCTCTGGTGCGGGCTGCTGATCCTCCGCTTCTCGCGGGACCGCACGGTACGCACGCTCGGGCTACTCTATCCGCTGATGATCACTGTGGTGGTGATGGGCACCGGCAACCACTACCTGCTGGACTGCGTGGCCGGCGCGGTCATCCTGGGCGTGGGCGCGCTGCTCACCGGACCGGCGCTGCGGTTCACCGACCGGCTCAGGGGAACGGGTGGATCCCGCACCCATATCGTCCACCTTCCGGTCCCGGACTACCAACGGATCCCGACGCCCCGTCAGACAAAGAAACGCACACCGGCGCTGCACTGACCCGCTTGGCACGATGGCTGTCAGTGGTGGATGCAAGACTGATCCGCACCATGAACGACTTCACCCCCGGGCGTCCGCCACAGGAGCCCCCGCAGTCCCCGAGGCTGTCCCCGAGCCCGCTGGAGCGCCGGCTCGCCGGGCTCCGCGGCGACGCGCCGCAACGCAGTCTGGACGCCCGCGCGCTCGCCGCGCTGGCGGCCAATCCCGGGTGCGGGCGCCGGGCGGTGCTGGACGCCGCCGGGGTGGACAAGACCGACCTGGCGACCCGGCTCGGGAATCCGGCGCCCTTCGGGCAGTCGCCGTTCGCGATCAGCCGCGGGCTCGGCTTCGAACGCCGGGTCAAGGCCGACGCCTGCACGGTGCTGCTGGACCTGCTCCGGGAGCAGCTGCGGCTGCCCGAGGACAGTGCCCCGGTGCACCTCGCCGAGCTGGTCAGCGACCCCAAGCTGCCCGCGGGACGGGTCGCCAGCGCCCGGGCGGCGCTGGCCGCTGCCGCCGAGCGCCCCGGTGAGTGGACGGTGCTGGACCAGCCGCTGCTGCGGCTGGAGGTCGCCGGATCGGCCGCGCATCTGGAGCCGGACCTGGTGGTGGTCCGTCCCGACGGCCGCTGGACCGTGGTGGAGATCAAGTCCTTCCCGATCCTGGACGGCGGCGCCGATGCCGCCAAGGTGGGCGCGGCGGCCCGGCAGGCGGCCGTGTACGTCCTCGCGCTGCGGGAGACGGCGGCGGCGCTGGCCGGGGTCGAAGCCAGTCGTGACCCCTACCACCAGCCCGAGGGGCCGGCCGGTGCTCCCGACAGCACCGCCCTGCTGGTCTGCCCCAGGGACTTCGGCAACCAGCCGACCGCGGCCGCGGTCGACGTCCGCAAGCCGATGGCGGTCACCCGGCGACAGCTGGACCGGCTCACCCGGGTCGAGCAGCTGCTGGACCTGCTGCCGCCCGGCACCGGCTTCGGCCAGGACCGCTCCGACGAGCAACTGGCCGCCGCCGTGGGCGCGCTGGAGGCGGTGTACTCACCGGACTGCCTCTCGGCCTGCGAGCTGGGGTTCCACTGCCGGGCCGAGGCCCGCTGCGCCGGATCGGTGGAGACCCTGGGCCGAGGGGTACGCGGCGAACTGGGCAGCTTCCACACCATCGAGCAGGCCCTGGCCGCGGCCGGAGCTCCGCTCCGGGCAGCATCCCAGGACGACGGCGACGCTCCGGACGACGGCGACGCCGAGTCCGCGCTCCGGCTGGCCCGCGCCGCCGCGCTGCGGGCCGAGGCCCTGGGCGGCGCCCGATACTCCAACTTTCCGGGGAGCGACCCCCCGCACCCCCACGTGAACCCCCCGTCGGTGGCCGTCAGCGCGCAGACTTCACCAGGAGAAGCCGGATGAGCCTGCTCGGCACGCTGGCGCGGATGGAGGCGGTCCGCGCCGGGCGGGCGGTGCCGCTGGCGACCGTGCGGCACCGGCATCTCGCCGACCGGCCGATGGTGCTGGTGCCGCTGGCCGCCGCCGGCGAGGCCGGGGCGCCGCTGGCGGTGATGCTGGGTCAGGACCGGGAGGCGCCGGTGCTGCTGGCCCTCCCCCAACCACTGGACCGGGACCGCCGCTTCGCCCTCCTCGCCGACCTCGCCGCCGAGCTGCTCCCCTGGCTGGAGGGGTTCGGCATGGAGGTCGACCTGCTGACCCGGGAGGTCAAGGACCCGGCGACCGGCGAGAAGACCGAGCAGGTGCGCGAACTGTGCACCGACGCACCGCAACTGCTGGTGCCCGGCCCGGCCGCACTGGAGTTCCTGGGGCTACTGGGCCGCTCCACCCGTTTCCGCCGTACTGCGGAAGACCCTGACCCCGGCCCCTACCCGGCGCCCGCCCGGGTCCCGCTGCTGGGCCGCTGGCTGACCCATCTGCGCGACCGGGCCCAGGTCCCCGGCTCCTCGCTGCTGCTCACGATGACGGACCTGCTGGGCCGGCACTGGGCCACCGGGCAGAGCCGGCTGGAGGACCAGCACCTGGGCGCGCTGCTGGCCTGGATCGACCCGCCCGCCGGTCGCACCGGCGCCGAGGCCGCGCTGCTCGCCGAGACCGCCCGCGACGAACGCGGCCAGCTGCTCTGCCCGCCCGCCGGGCCGACCACCGACCCGCGTTTCGACAGCGGCCTGCTGGCCCCGGCGATCACCCGCTACGACGCCGCCCGACAGCTCGGCGACACCGCAGCGGCGCAGGCCCGCGAGGCGGAGATCGCCGCGCTGCTGGAGGGAGTGCTGCGGCCGACCTGGGACCGGATGTGGCAGGGACTGGACCTGCTGCGGGCCCTGCCCGCCGCCGCCCATCTGCCGGAGCGCTGGGAGGGCGACCGCTGGTCCTACACCTCCCACCGGGACCGGATCGCGGCGGGCGAGCCCCCGCAGCCGGTCCGCGACGACGCGGTGACCGCTGCCCGCAAGCTGGCCCAGCGCGAACGCGAGCAGACCCGGCTGGACATCCAGGAGGCCCTGGACGACCCGCTGGCCATGGCCGAGCACCGGCTCTCCGGCGAGGCCCTGGCCGGTGAGGTCGTCGGCGTCGAGGCGGCCTACGACCAGACCGGGCGCAGCCCCAAGCCGCGCCCGCTGATCACCGTCCGCACGGCCGACCGGCCGCACGGGGAGGCGGGGCGCGAACTGCACCGCGCGGGCGGCCCCACCACGCAGAAGGCGGAGCTGGTGTCGGTCGACCCGGCGGCCGGACTGGTCACCGTACGGCTGCTGAACGGCATGGGCCGCAAGAAGGAGCCCGAACCCGGGACCGTTCCCGAGCCGGGCGAACAGGTGTGCTTCACCCTCTTCGAGTTGACGGCCCGTCAGTCCGCGCCGCTGCCGGAGCCCGAGGACACCCCGTGGACCCACGGCGGCCCGCCCGCGCCCCGCGCCGACAAAGAAGACACAGAAGGGGCCTGACCTGTGCCTCCCCTCTCCCCCGCGCCCGGCGGCGCCCTCGGCACCGACCCCGGCGCCGAGGCGGGCCGCGCCGTCGCGGCGATCCTCGACGCGGCCCTGCACGGCGCCGAGCGCGGCACCGTGGTCGACTCCCCGCCCGGCGCCGGCAAGTCCACGCTGGTGGTACGGGCCGCCCGGGAGCTGGTCGGCGCCGGTGAGCGGCTGATGATCGTCGCGCAGACCAACAGCCAGGTGGACGACCTGGTGGACCGGCTGGCCACCGCCGACCCGGAGCTCACCGTCGGACGGCTGCACGGCAGCGACGCCGCCCCCGCGCCCGAGGCGCTGCGGCATCCGTCGGTGTCCGCCTCCACCAAGCCGACCGACCTGCTGGAGTGCTCGGTCGTGGTGTCCACCGCCGCCAAGTGGCAGTGGGTCAAGGACGTCGACCCCTGGCGGCACGCCATCGTCGACGAGGCGTACCAGATGCGCTCGGACGCGCTGCTCGCCGTCGCCAGGCTCTTCGAGCGGGCCCTGTTCGTCGGCGACCCGGGCCAGTTGGACCCGTTCTCCATCGTCGGCACCGACCAGTGGGCGGGGCTGAGTTACGACCCGTCCAGCAGCGCGGTGATGACCCTGCTCGCCCACAACCCGAGGATCGTGCCGCACCGGCTGCCGGTGTCCTGGCGGCTCCCGGCCTCGGCAGCGCCGCTGGTCTCGGCCGCGTTCTACCCCTACGCGCCGTTCCGCTCGGGCACCGGGCCGGGGGACCGCCGGCTCACCCTGGCCGCCCGGGGCGACGGCTCGGCCGCCGACCGGGTCATCGATGTCGCGGCCGAGTCCGGCTGGGGCCTGCTGGAGCTGCCCGCCCGGCACACGGTGCGCACCGACCCGGAGGCCGTCCGCGCGGTCGCCACCGTGGTCCGACGGCTGCTGGACCGCGCCGGGACGGCGGTCTCCGAGCGCGGCAGCGCCCCGCTCAGCGCCGACCGGATCGCGGTCGGCACCGCCCACCGCGACCAGGCCGCCGCGGTCCGGGCCGCCCTGGTGGCTCTGGGCGTCCCGGTGGACGGCGGCTCGGCGGACGGCGCGAAGGCAGTCACCGTCGACACCGCGAACCGGCTGCAGGGGCGCGAGTACGACGTCACCGTGGTGCTTCACCCGCTGTCCGGCCGGCCGGACGCGACCGCCTTCCACCTGGAGACCGGCCGGCTGTGCGTACTTGCCTCCCGGCACCGGCACGCCTGTATCGTCGTTGCCCGGGCCGGAATCGCCGAGCTGCTGGACGAGCACCCCTCGACCGAGCCGGTTCAGCTGGGCGTCACGGTGAAGTTCCCGGACGGATGGACCGCCAACCACGCCGTCCTGGAGCACCTGAGCGAGCACCGCGTGCCCGGCTGAACACCGGCGGTGGCCGTCGGCCCGACCTGCGGGAACACCCGGAGGGACCCGGGAACAGCGGAACGGAAGGCCCTGTTCCCTCACTGGACGCCTGCACCCACAATGGCTGATGGCACAGCCTTCCACCTGACACCACGGAGGTGCCCCCCATGCCCGACTCCCCCGCCGACCGCTCGCCGCAGCGGAGGCTCCGCCCCGCACCGCTGCTCTTCGAGCCCGGCCTCACGGAGCCGGAGCAGGAGCACTTCTTCGACCTCGACGACATCGAGGACCCGCGCGAACTGCTGAACCGCTCCACCGAGTTGACCGTGGCGTTCCGCGCCGCGGCGGAACGGGCCAGCGACTTCCAGGCGATGGCGGCGGCCCAGCTCGCGGACACCCGGCGCTTCGACAGTCTGAGCTTCGAGGAGATCGCCGCCCGCGCCGACTGGACCCCGGACTACGCGGCGAAGATGGTCGAGCACGGCCGTGGCCTGCTGCGGCAGCGCCGCTCCGGCTGAGGGGCGATCGGCCCGCCTGGCATATGCCCGGGAGAATACGCCGTACCCGCTCCTTCTGTCCGGCGTTCCCCACTTCCCGTCCTGCTCCGCTCCCCACCCCCGTACCAATGGAAGGGTGGATATGTGGACGCATGAGTCGATCGAGTACGTCACCGTGGCCGGGGAGGCCTGGCTGGCTTCGGCCAGCGAGTACCCGCGCAGTATGCGGGCGCTGTGGGAGTCGCGCCCCTGGGCGCCCACCGTGCTGCCCTGCGGGCGCACCTTCGACGTGGTGAACCTGCCCGGCGTGTTCGGCCGCCGGGTGCTCGACGAGCTGTGGGAGTCGGGGCCCGGCTGCGGACCCGTGGCCACCCATCGCGGCCGGATCCTGGTCTTCGCCGAGGTCGGCGCGGCACAGCGGCTGCGCACCCTGCTGGTCTGGGAGGAGTGGGCCCGCGGTGTCCCGCCGGTGCTCTGCCACGGCGCCGGCGACGCCATCACCGTCCCCCCGGTCCAGCGGATGGCGGACGCCCCGGAGGGTCCCAACCGCTGGATCGTCGCCCCCGACACCCGCGAGCCCTGGCTCCCCGGCGCCTCCGTCCTGCTCTGGGCCTGCGTCCGCGCCGCCCGCGGCGACTCCGCACCGGCCGTGCCGCCCGCCCCGGTGGAGCTGCCGTCGCCCGCGACCGTTCCCTCGGCCGGGCCCGCACCGGCTCCGCGCGCATCGCTCACGGTGGTCGAGCTCGCCACCTCGCACCTGCCGACCGCCTGAGTGCCGAACCACCTGAGCCGAACCACCTGAACGGGGACCGCGCGCAGGCCACAGCGCGCGGTTCCCGAACGGACCAGGGGCCCATCACTCCCCAGTGATGGGCCCCTCCCCCGTCCCCCGATTCCGCGTCTCCCCCCGATCCCCCAGAGACATGGAATTCCGGGCGCTTCGCCTACTGCTGGCTGCGCACCCGGTCCGGGTCGATCACGGTGCCGGTCCCCTCGGCTGTCACCGTGACCTCCGTCGTCAACTCCACAGCAGCCGTGTCCGCCGAAGCCGGCTCGGCCTCCCCCGTGGTGGTCGAGTCGGTCTCTGTTGCGTCGCTCTCCGGCGTGGTCATGCTGCTGCTCCTCATAATGCGGTGAAGCGGTGAGGCATCGAGTTGATGTGGGCTCCCATCATGACCCACCCGAATCAACACTCGTTCAACGCCCGAACGGTCGGGTACGTCGGAAGGGTCGGAGCCGTACGTGCGTCAGTGCTACCGTCCCGACTGGTGTACGGGCAATTTCCAGCGCTCTGGGGAGACAACGGATGCGCAGCGGAACGAACGGGGCGGAGCCCGGCTTGAGGTTCCGCGTACTCGGCGAGGTCCGGGGGCAGCTCGGTGACCGGGCACTGCGACTTGGCTCGCCGCAGCAGATCGCCGTCCTGGTCAGGCTGCTGCTGAACC
The DNA here is from genome assembly GCF_004365705.1 of Streptomyces sp. 846.5. NCBI lineage: Bacteria > Bacillati > Actinomycetota > Actinomycetes > Kitasatosporales > Streptomycetaceae > Streptomyces > Streptomyces sp. 846.5. The sequence continues at coordinate 5,537,431 of NZ_SOBN01000001.1, read as the reverse complement.
ATGGGCACAGCGTCTCGATCGCCGAGCTGGTGGACGGGATCTGGGGCGGAGCGCCGCCCGCGCGCGCGATCGGGACGGTGCGCACCTACGTCTCCCGGCTGCGCACCGAACTCGAACCGAGCCGGGCCAGCCGGACACCGGCGCAGGTCCTGCTGTCCACCGGGGACGGCTACACGCTCCGGATGGACCCGGACTGCCTGGATCTGCACGCCTTCGAACGCCTGCTGGCCGCCGGCGACCGGGCGGCCGCCGCCGGGGAGCCGCAGCGGGCGGTGGACCTGCTCACCCAGGCCCTGTCGCTGTGGCGCGGCGGAGCGCTCGCCGGGGTCCCCGGCGGATACGCCGAGGGCCAGCGGCGCAGGCTGGCCGAGCTCTGGCTCTCCGGGGTCGAGTCCCGGATCGGCCTGGACCTGGAACTGGGCCGCACCGATCAGGCGATCGCCGCACTGGGGCCGCTCACCACCGAGTTCCCGCTGCGGGAGCGGCTGCGGGCGCTGCTGATGCTGGCGCTCTACCGCAGCGGCAGGCAGGCCGAGGCGCTCGGCGTGCACGCGGACACCCGAAGGCTGCTGATCGACGAGCTGGGCGTCGAACCCGGTCCGGAGCTCGCGGTACTGCAGCGCCGGATCCTGGCGGCCGACCCGGAGTTGACCCCCTCGATCAGGTCGACGGCCGTGGGCGGTGCGTCGCCCGGCGGGTCGGCCGAGGGCGGCGGGGTCTCCGGCGGCATCCTCGCCCTGACCACCGTTCCGGCCCAGCTTCCGCCGGACATACCGGACTTCAGCGGCCGCACCAAGCTCGTCGAGGAGATCGTCGACGCGCTGCACCGCTCGCCCGGCCAGGCCGTGGCGATCTGCGCGCTGGCCGGGATCGGCGGGGTCGGCAAGACCACGCTGGCCGTGCACTGCGCGCACGAGGTCCGCGGCTCGTTCCCGGACGGGCAGCTCTACCTGGACCTGCGCGGCGCCGGCACCAACCCGGTCGACCCCGCCGCGGCGCTGGCCGAGTTCCTGGAGGTGCTCGGCGTACCGTCCGCCCAGCTGCCCGACACGGTGGAGCGGCGGACCGCCCTGTACCGGTCGGTGCTGGCCGACCGCCGGGTGCTGGTGCTGCTGGACAACATGCGGGACTCCACCCAGATCAGGCCGCTGCTGCCGAGCACCGGCAGCAGCACCGTGCTGGTGACCGGACGCGGCAGGCCGGCCGGCCTGCCCGGGGTGCGGCTGGTGGACATCGACGTGTTCCAGGAGGAGGAGGCGGTCGAGCTCTTCGCCGCGGTGGCCGGGGCCGAGCGGGTGGCCGCCGAGCCCGCGGCGGTGCGCGAGGTCGTCCTCGCCTGCTCGCTGCTGCCCCTCGCGGTGCGGATCGTCGCCTCCCGGCTCGCGGTCCGCCCCTCCTGGACGGTCGCCTCGCTGGCACGCCGACTGGCCGACCAGCGGCGGCGGCTGGACGAGCTGCAGGTCGGCGACCTGGCCGTGGAGTCGACCTTCCAACTCGGCTACCTGCAGCTGGGCGAGGAGCAGGCGCGCGCCTTCCGGCTGCTCTCCCTGCCCGAGGGCCCCGGCTGCTCGACCCCCGACGCCGCGGCCCTGCTCGGCCTCCCGGCCACCGAGGCCGAGTCGCTGGCCGAGTCACTGGTCGACGCCGGGCTGCTGGAGAGCGAGGAGCCCGGCCGCTACCGCTACCACGACCTGCTCCGGCTCTTCGCCCGCCGGCGCGCGGAGGAGACCGACCCGGAGCCGGTCCGCCGCCGCAGCCTGCTGCTCCTGCTGGACCATCTGCTGGCCTGCGTCCGCAATGCCTCGCGGACCCTGGAGGGCGACGACATGGTCAGCTGGAGCCTGCACCGCACGGTCGGGGCGGGCGAGCCGCTCACCGACGCCGACGAGGCGCGCGAATGGCTGCGGGCCCAGCGCGCGCTGCTGCTCGCGGTGCTGGGACAGGCGCTGCGGCAGGCTCCGACCGAGTCGCTGCCTGCGGTGGTGGACCTGCTGCTCGGCTGGATGTGGCTGATCGACCCCGAGGTCCACGCCGAGGACTTCCACACCGTGCTGGCCCAGGCCCTGACGGTGGCCCAGGAGACCGGTAGGGAGAACGGCGACGCCCGCGGCGAGGCGCGGCTGCACTACCTGGTCGGCATGCTGCACGGGCTCACCGGGGACGGCGCACCCGCCGAGGCGTCGCTGCGCCGGTCGCTGGAGTGCCTCGACCCGGCCCGGGGCGGTGTCGAGGACCACCCAGAGATCCACTACACCGTGGCGGCCGAGCTCGCCGTGGTGCTGAACGCAGCGGGCCGCTCGGAGGAGGCGCTGCCCTATCTGGAGCTGGCCCGGGACCTGTGCCGCGACCTGGGCCACCAGGCGGACGAGGCCCGGCTGCTGGGCAACATCGCCCGGGCGCACCTCACCGGCGGCAGGCCGGCCGAGGCGCTGGAGGCGGCGCGCGACGCGGTGCGCACCGCCCGGGCCGCCGAGCACCCCACCTGCCTGGCCGACGCGCTGTACCAGCTGGGCACCGTCCTGCTCGGCAACGACCAGCACCGCGAGGCCAGCACCCGGCTGATCGAGGCCGTCGAGATGCTGCGCCGCCAGGAGCGCTACTCGACCGAGGGCTGCGCGCTGGCGCGACTCTCCTCCTGCTACCTGGCCATGGACGCCTCCTCGGAGGCGGTCCGCTGCGCGGAGCAGGCGCTGGAGCTGGGCCGCCAGGTCAGCGCCCGCTACTGCCAGGGCCTGGCCCAGGAGGCACTGGGCCGGGCGCTGGTCCGGCTGGGTCAGAGCGAGCGGGGCCGCGGCTGCCTGACGGAGGCTCAGCGGCTCTTCGAGGAGCTGGAGGTCACCGAGGCCATCGGCGTCCGGGACCTCCTGGACACGCTGCCCGCCAGCGCCTGATGCCACCAGCGGTCCCGGCCGGGGGTCCAGCCCACCGGGTAGGAGTTCCGCTGCACCACCAGCACGGTGCCGACCGTCGGCACGGCGGTGTCCGGCATCCCGCGGTGTCCGCGCAGCGCCCGGTCGACCGAGACCTTCGGTGACTGCAGCCCGCCGCTCACCATGACGGCGTCGGCGGTCACCACGACCCGGGGCTGTTCGGCACGGATCCACTCCCGCAGCACCGCGGCCGCGCCGGGGCCGGTCACGGCGCCGTGGGGTCCGGTCTCCGTCTCGATCACCGCCCGCGCGCCCAGCCGCTCGCAGGCCAGCGTCGCGATCACCGCCTCGGGCATCGCGGGCAGGAACACCAGCACCGCGTCGCCCTCGCCCACCCCGGCCGTCCGGAACACCCGGGCGGCCCGTCTCACCTGGTCCTCCAGCCCGTCGAAGGTGTAGAGCTCGGCTTCGCCGCTGTCGCCCAACCAGTGCAGGGCCACCTGATCGGCGGATCGGAGCGGATCGGCGTACGACTTCGCGTGCGGATTCGTCGGCGTCGTGAGGGTCGGCATCGGGCGCTGCTCTCTGCGGAAGATGAACGGCGGTGCGGGGCCATCGTCCCGGGACCCGATCAACAGCGATTCAACGGCCGCACTGTCCGGAATCCGATTCAGCGTTTCGGGCGCCGGTCCTGTATGGTCTTCCACGTCAGCACGCGCCGCTAGCTCAGTTGGTTAGAGCAGCTGACTCTTAATCAGCGGGTCCGGGGTTCGAGTCCCTGGCGGCGCACAGCCTGCGGGAACGGGGTCCGGCTCTTGGGAGCCGGACCCCGTTCTCTTGCGCTGCACCGCTGCAGCGCTTTACCGGTTCACTGCTTGGCAGCGGTCCGGTGCACCTCGGTGAGGTGTGCGAACACGACGACGTTGCTGGAGTACTCCTGCGTCTTCCGGTCGAAGGTGCCGCCGCAGGTGATCAGACGGAGTTCGGGCCGGGAGGCGTCGGCGTAGACCTTCCGCTCGTCGAAGTCGGTCCGCAGGATCGCCTGGACGGAGTCGACGGTGAAGACCGCCGTGCTGTGGTCGGACCGGTCGACCTCGACCGGGTCCCCCCGGCGGAGCGAGCTGAGCAGGTAGAAGACCGCGGGGCCGCGGTGGGTGTCCACATGCCCGACGATCAGCGAGGTGCCCACCTCCCCGGGCGTGACGGACCTCCCGTACCAGCCGGCGGTGCCCGGCTCGGAGAAGGGCGGGGTCGCCACCGAGCCGTCGTCGGCCAGGCCCATCCTGGCCAGTGGCGCGTGCACGTCGATCGTGGGGATGTCGATCCGCTGGGGAGCGGACTTGGTCAGCCCGTCCGCGGAGAGCCTCGCCGCCGCGGCGGCGGCCTGGCTGGACGGCACGGGTCGGACGGTGCCGGCGACCGCGCTGGGCGACGGACCGGGGAGGGAGTGCGCGGGCGTCGCGGTGTGCCCGCACCCGCTCAGAACCGAGATCGCCGCTCCGACCAGGAGCGCGCTCGTGGCCGCCACCGGATTCCGGTGGCGGCCACGAGCGGAGGTCAGGCTCTCAGCCACCGATGTGCTGCGTCAGCGAGGCAACCGAGCTCGCCATGGCGCCGCCACCCGCGTCGACACCGTGCTCGTGGCCCCAGCGGTGGTGGCCACGACGGTCGTCACGGTCACGGCCCCAGCGGTCGTCACGGTCACGGCCGTGGTGGTGGTGACGGTGGTGGCGCCGTCCGGCCCAGGGGGAGTCGTCGCCGGCGGACGGGCCGTCCGCCTTGACGCCGGCCACGTGGGACACGGCGGGAGCGGCCGCGGCGTAGACCGGGCCGGCCGCACCGAGAGCGAGTGCCAGGACGGCCATGCCCGTTCCTGCGCTGCGAAGAAGGTTCATGCAATCCTCCGGGAACTGAACTGGACGACAGCGCGGACACCGGTCGGCGGCCACGGGGATGCGCCCATCGTGGGCAGAGGGGTATCCCGGCCCGGTCCCGGCGAATCGCGTTCGTATCCGGATTCCAACGGACGGAGCAGAGAAGGAGTCCAATGGCCTAACGGTCCGTCAGGTGCAGCGGGAGGCCGGACCGAGATGGAATGATCACCTGATCGGATCAAGCAGCGACGCATGACGAAGGACGGCTGACGATGGCCCTGTTCGACCTGCCCCTGGACGAGCTCCGCAGCTACCGCAGTTCGGCGGCCGAGCCCGCCGACTTCGACCAGTTCTGGTCCAAGACCCTGGCCGAGACCCGGTCGCACGACCTCGACGCCCGCTTCGAACGGGTCGAGACCGGACTGTCCACGGTGGAGGTCCACGACGTGACCTTCGCCGGGTACGGCGGACAGCCGGTCAAGGGGTGGCTCGTACTGCCGGCCGGAACGGTCGAACCGCTGCCGCTGGTGGTGGAGTTCATCGGCTACGGCGGCGGACGGGGACAGGCGCACACCCATCTGCTCTGGGCCTCGGCCGGTTTCGCCCACTTCGTCATGGACACCCGTGGTCAGGGCAGCGGCTGGGCGACCGGTGACACCCCGGACCCGGTCGGCAGCACGCCCGCCTACCCCGGCTTCATGACCAGGGGCATCGAGGACCCGCACGACTACTACTACCGCCGGGTCTTCGCCGACGGGGTGCGCGCCGTCGAGGCAGCCCGCTCGCACCCGCTCACCGACTCCTCGCGCACCGCCGTGACCGGGGTCAGCCAGGGCGGCGGGATCACCCTGGCCGTCAGCGGCCTGGTCCCCGACCTGCTGGCGGCCGCGCCGGACGTCCCGTTCCTCTGCGACTTCCCGCGCGCGATCACGATGACCGACAGCCACCCCTACCGGGAGATCGGCAACTACCTGAAGACCCACCGCAACCGGATCGAGCAGGCCCGCCGCACCCTCGGCTACTTCGACGGCGTGCACTTCGCGGCCCGCGCCGGAGCGCCCGCGCTGTTCTCCACCGCACTGGAGGACGACGTCTGCCCGCCGTCCACGGTCTTCGCCGCGTTCAACGCCTACGCGAACGAGGACAAGGCGATCGAGGTGTACGACTTCAACGGCCACGAGGGCGGCGGCCCGTTCCAGCAGGCCGTCCAGCTGGCCTGGCTGCCGCCGCGGCTCCGGCAGGGCTGACTGCTCGGGCCAGGCTCTAGCATCGGGTGCCATGGAACTGCGGCAGCTCGAGTACTTCGTGACCGTGGCCGAGGAGGCCAACTTCACCCGGGCCGCCGAGAAGCTGCACGTGGCGTAGCCCGGGGTGAGCGCGCAGATCCGCCGGCTGGAGCGGGAGCTCGGCCAGGAGCTGCTGGACCGGTCCGGGCGCACGGTCCGGCTGACCGAGGTGGGCGCGGCCGTGCTCCCGTACGCGCGGGCCGCGCTCGCCTCGGTGGACGGGGTCCGTCTCGCCGTCGGCGAACTGACCGGGCTGCTGAGCGGACGGATCGCCATCGGCACGGTCACCTCGCACGGGGTCGACCTCGCCACGCTGCTGGCCGAGTTCCACCGGGACCACCCGGCGGTCGAGATCACCCTCGGCGAGGACAGCACGGACCGGCTGGTCTCCGGGCTGCGCGAGGGACGGCTGGACGCGGCGGTGATCGCCTTCGGCACCGCGCCGCCGCCGGGTCTGGAGGTGATCGTCGTCACCGAGGAGCCGATCGTCGCCGCCGTCAGCCACGACAGCGAGCTGGCGGCCCGGTCCACGATCCCGGTCGGCGCGCTGCGGGACCAGGTGCTGATCTGCCTCCCGCCCGGCACCGGCATCCGCTCCCTGCTCGACGACGCCTGCGCCGCCGCCGGGTTCACCCCGCAGATCGCCTTCGAGGCCGGGACCCCGATGGTGCTGGCGCAGCTGGCCGCGCAGAACCTGGGCGTGGCCATCCTGCCGGAGTCCATCGCCAAGGCCCGCGACGACCTGCATCCGCTCAGGCTCACCCACCCCGACCTGCGCGGCAGCCTCGGCTTCGGCTGGCGCGCCGAGGGCCCGGTCAGCCCCGCCGCCCGGGCCCTGATCGAACGGGCCCGGCGGATGCTGGAGCGTCCCACGGCGTGAAATCGGGCGTCCGCCGCGTTCAGAGCTTCAGAGGTTCCAGACCGCCAGCCCGTACACGGCGAGCCAGGCCGCGGCGATGAGCTGCAGCGGGCGGTCCTTGAGCAGGATCTCCTCCGGGGCTCCCGCGGTGCCGCGGTCAGCGAAGACGGCGTAGCGCATCACACCGAGCACGAAGGGGACGATGGAGAGCTGGCGCCAGGGCAGCAGTCCGGCCGCGCCCGCTCCTGCCGCGGGATCCGCGGCGCCGGCGGTGCCCAGGGCCCAGAGGCAGTAGCTGAGTACGGTCACGCCGCCGGCGAGCTGCCAGACGAAGCGCAGGTAGGTGTCGCTGTAGGCGTCCAGCAGGGCGCGGCTGCGGCCGCCGTGGTCGCGCATCAGCAGCAGTTCCGAGTAGCGCTTGGCGGACACCATGAACAGCGCGCCGAACCCCGCCGTGATCAGGAACCAGCGTGACAGCGGCAGCCCGACGGCGAGACCGCCGACCATGGCGCGCAGCAGGAACCCGGCGGCGACCACGGCCAGGTCGACCAGCAGCATGTGCTTCAGCGAGGTGCAGTAGGCGAACTGCATGACCAGGTAGGCGACCACCACCACGGCCGCCGCCGTACTGCAGAGCAGCAGCGCGGCCGTGACGGCGAGAGCGGCGAGCACCAGCCCGGTCACGTAGGCGAGCCGTACCGGGACCAGCCCGGAGGCGACCGGGCGGTGGCACTTCACCGGGTGGCGCCGGTCCGCGTGCACGTCCTTGGCGTCGTTGACCAGGTAGACCGCGGCAGAGGCGCAGGTGAAGACCAGGAAGGCCACTGCGAGGCGCAGCGGGACGGTGCGGGCGAACAGGTCGCCGGCGGCCACCGGGGCGGCCACCACCAGCACGTTCTTGATCCACTGACGCGGTCTGGCCGTCTGCAGCAGGCCTGCGGCGAGCCGCAGCGGCGTCCGCTCGCCGGCCGGTATCAGCGCGACGAAGCGGTCCAGCAGGGGATCGGCCGGGTCGACGGGTATGGACCCGTTCAGCTGCTCCGACATCAGCCGATCACCACCGGTATCGCTGCCGCCCCGTCAGCGCCGCACTGTCCTGCTTCCCTGGCCATAGGGTTCATCGTCAACAGTCAGAGCGTCACATAAACCTATAAATGCGACACCCCTGGTGCCCTCGGGCCGACGATCCCCCGTTCGGCGGAGCCCTCAGGCGGTCAGGCGCCCGGCGCGCCTCCACTCGACGTACCGGCCCGACTCGCGCATCAGGCCGTTCATGAACCAGAGCACCACCAGGGTGTCGTCACCCCAGCCGATCACCGGGATGAAGTCGGGTATGGCGTCGATGGGGCTGATCACATACACGGCCATCAGCAGGAAGAACCCGTAGAGCCGACCCGGCCTCAGACCCGGGTAGCGGCCGAAGGTCACATCCTTGACCAGCAGTGGCGCGGCGACCAGGCGGCGGATCAGCCCGGGCGCGCCGGGCCGCCTGGTCTCCCGGTACAGCCCCCACGCCGATCGGCCGACGGACATCCGGTCCAGGGGCCGTCGCTTGGCGTCGGGCGATGGAACGGCCTTCTTCATGGTTCCCCCACAGGGCAGGAGCGGCGCTGGTCCGCTGCTCCTACCCACTGCCGAGAGGATCAGTACCGCTCAGGCCCGGGCGATGGTCTCGTGGTGGCGGATGACCTCGGCGATGATGAAGTTCAGGAACTTCTCCGCGAAGGCCGGGTCCAGGCGGGCGTTCCCGGCCAGCTCCCGCAGCCGCTCGATCTGCTCCCGCTCACGGCCAGGATCGGCCGCGGGCAGACGGTACTCGGCCTTCAGCCGCCCGACCTCCTGGGTGCACTTGAAGCGCTCGGCGAGCATATGGACGATCGCCGCGTCGATGTTGTCGATACTCCCCCGCAGACGGGACAGCTCCGCCAGCGCGTGGGCGTCCACCGCCTCGGTGTTCTCGGCGGCGCGGCTCTCGGTCATACGTTCCCCCGTGGGTGACGTGCGGATCTGTCTGGCGCGGGTGGTCCCGCGCCCCCGAGGATACCGATTCGGAGATTCCGGCCGGATCATGTAATCTCTGTCGGGTCAGCACGCGCCGCTAGCTCAGTTGGTTAGAGCAGCTGACTCTTAATCAGCGGGTCCGGGGTTCGAGTCCCTGGCGGCGCACAGCTTGCAGGACCTGGGGTCCAGCTCTTCGGAGCTGGACCCCAGTGTCGTTTCCGGGCGTCGTTGCCGGGCCGAATAAATCGGTTGCGCGATGCCGATGGCTCGCTAAGGTGAACGAGTTCCTGCGCCACCGGGCTGTCCATCGCCCGGCCGTGACGAGAGAGGAGGTGCGTCTCCGTGGTTGCCGCCATCACGCGGCGCGCTCACGCCTGCGCGCCAGACGCCTCTTCACCCCTTTCCCGTCATCTGCCTGCCGGCTGAGCTGACCACGCGCTCCGGTGGGCCATCCCACAGGAGCCCCTCCCGTGCGCGACAGCTATTCCGACAGTGAGTCCTTCAGCCGCGTCCGCCCCAAGGGCGGAGGCAAGCGCAACCGCCTCAACGAAGTAGCCGAGTACGACGGCTACTTCGCCCGCACCGGTTCCACCTCCGACGGCCCGCCCGAGGGCGACCGCTGGAGCACCTGGGACCAGTCGACCCCGACCGAGAAGGGTCCCGAGCCTCGTCCCGACTGGGTGGTGACGGAGCTGGGCGCGGTCGACTCCGAGCGCGGCATCGTCAAGACCGGCAAGGAGGGCGACGTCTTCCTGCTGGAGCGCGGCGTCCCCGGCACCGACCGGCGCACCCTGCTGGCCGCCAAGCGCTACCGCGACGGCCAGCACCGGATGTTCCACCGCGACTCCGGCTACCTGGAGGGCCGCGTCCACAAGGAGTCCCGGATCAGCCGCGCCATGGCCAAGCGCACCGACTTCGGCAAGCAGGCCATCGCCGGCCAGTGGGCCGCCGCCGAGTTCTCGGCGCTGTGCCGGCTGTGGTCCTCGGGCGTGGCGGTGCCCTACCCGGTGCAGATCACCGGCACCGAGATCCTGATGGAGTTCATCGGCGACCCCTCCGGCACGGCCGCCCCGAGGCTGGCCCAACTCCGCAGCGAGGAGGCCGACCTGGAGGACCTGTGGGGGCAACTGACCCGCAATCTCGTGCTGTTCGCCCGGGCCGGCTTCGCCCACGGCGACCTCTCCGCCTACAACATCCTGGTCCACGAGGGACGGCTGGTCATCATCGACGTCCCGCAGATCGTCGACGTCATCGCCAACCCCCGCGGCCGCTCCTTCCTCGAACGCGATGTCCGCAACGTCGGCGCCTGGTTCGCCGCGCGCGGGCTCGCCGAGGAGCGCGTCGAGCGACTGGCCCGGGAGCTGGCCTTCGACGCGCGGCTGGACTGACGACAGGTCAGACCGGGGGCGGCGCCGGGAGCCTGGGGATGCGGATGCCCAGCTCCCGGCGCAGCGCCGAACGGGCGGCGAGGTAGCCGGACATGCCGTGGACGCCGGGTCCGGGCGGAGTGGAGGCGGAGCAGAGGTAGACACCCGGCAGCGGGGTCCGGTAGGGGTCCCAGCGGGGGACGGGACGCATCAGGCTCTGACGCAGCGTCACCGCTCCGGCGCCGATGTCGCCGCCGGTGTAGTTGGCGTTGTACGCCTCCAACTGCGGTGCGCTGAGCGAGCGTTGTGCGGTGATGACATCGCGGAACCCGGGGGCGTGCTGCTCGATCGCGGCGATGATCTCCGCGCTCGCGTCGGCCGGGCTGCCGTGCGGGACATGGGCGTACGCCCACAGCGGGTACCTGCCGGGGCGGCCCCGGCCCGGTTCGGCCGCGACCGGGTCCATGACCAGCACGAACGGGCGCTCCGAGGAGAGCCCGAGGGCGTTTCGGGTCTCCTGGGCGAAGACCTCGGCCCGGGTGCCGCCGATGTGGACCGTCCCGGCCCGGGCCAGGTCGGGATGGGTCCAGGGGATCCGTTCGGACAGCAGGAAGTCGGTCTTGGCTGCGGCCGGGCCGTAGCGGAAGGCGGACAGCGCGGCGGCGTAGCGCGGGGGCAGGGCCGGACCGGCGACCCGCAGGAACTCGCGCGGGCCGAGGTCGGCGAGCACGATCCGGGCCGGCCGCACCTCGCGCAGGTCGTCGATCCGCACCCCGGTGTGGATCTTTCCGCCGTGCGCGGTGAGATCGTCGGCCAGGGCCCGGGCGATGGCCGCACTGCCGCCCGCGGGGACCGGCCAGCCGCTGGTGTGCGCGAGATGTCCCAGCAGCAGGGCGATGGCGCCGCCGGTGAGGCTCGGCAGCCGCCCGAAGGCGTGCGCGGCCACCCCGGAGAGCAGCGCGCCGGCCGGCTCGCCGCGGAACTGGAACCGCGCCAGCGGGGTGCCGTGGCGCAGCATCCGGGGGGCGAGCAGCAGGGCGAGCGCCGGATCGGCGGGCGGGCGGCGCAGGTCGGACAGCATCAGGCCGACCAGCTCGCGGCTGTGCTCCATCAGCGGCGTCATCAGCCGGGTCCAGGCGGGGCCGTCCACGCCCAGGCCCGCCGCGGTGGCGGCCAGGTCGCGCCAGGCCAGGGCGGCCCGGCCGCCGGCCAGCGGGTGGGCGTAGGAGAGCTCGGGGGTGAGCAGCCGTACGCCGTGCGCGGGCAGGTCGAAGGCCTGGAAGAAGGGCGAGGCGGCGGCCATGGGGTGTCCGGCCGAGCAGATGTCGTGGACGGTGTCCGGCTCGAACAACGGGACGGTGCGCAGCCCGCCGCCGAACTGCCCGGCCGCCTCGTACACGGTGACCTGCAGTCCGGCCCGGGCCAGCACCACGGCCGCGGCCAGACCGTTGGGACCGCTGCCGATGACGGCGGCGGTGCCGTCGGAACGGGGTGTCGGGCCGGGGCGGGACGTCAGTGGGGAGCGCACCCCAGCAGCCAACCACGCCCGGACGCCTGGAGCCACAACCCCACGACGGCTCAGCCGGATCGCCGTTCGGTCAGCAGCGCCAGGATCGCCTCCGGCGGCATCGCCCGCCCGAAGTGCCAGCCCTGGGCGGTGTCGCAGCCGGCGGCGCGCAGCCGGTCGGCCTGCAGCACGCTCTCCACGCCCTCGGCGGTGACCGTCAGCCCCAGGGCGTGCGCCAGCTGCACCAGGGCCAGCACGATCTGCTCGTCGGCCGCCTGCCTGCGGGCGTACCGGGCCGGGCCCGCCACCGCCGCGGTGGCCTCGATGGCGCCCTCCTGGAAGCCCTCCAGGAAGCTGCCGTCCAGCTTGAGGACGTGCACCGGCAGCCGGCTGAGGTAGGCGAGATTGGAGTAGCCGGTGCCGAAGTCGTCGATGGCGATGCGCACCCCCATCGCGGCGAGCGCGTGCAGCGCCTCCAGCGGGCGTCCGGCCGGGCCCATCACCGCGCTCTCGGTGAGCTCCAGCTGCAGCAGCCTGGCCGGGAACCTGGTGCTGCCCAGGATCTCGGCGACGTCGGCGACCACGTCGGAGTCCCAGAACTGGCGGGCCGCCAGATTGACGCTGACGAACAGTTCGCTCTCCGGAAAGCGCTCCAGCCAGGCCCGCCCCTCGGCGCACGCCGTCTCCAGCACCCAGCGTCCCAGCGGCACGATGGCGCCGGTCTCCTCGGCGATGCCGATGAAGCGGTCCGGGGAGAGCTTGCCGAACTCCGGGTGCTGCCAGCGCACCAGGGCCTCGACCCCGCACAGGGCCGCCGCCTCCGGCGCGCCCTGGAGCGAGACCAGCGGCTGGTACTCCACCACGAACTCACCGCGCTCCAGCGCCGGGAGCATCGTCGTCGCCAGCAGCTGGCGGGTGGTCTGGCTGGCGATCCGCTCCGGGTCGTAGAGTGCCCAGCGGGCCCTGCCGTCGCTCTTGGCCCAGCTCAGGGTGGCGTCTGCGTCCCGGACCAGATCGGTGGGCGTGGTGCCGGGGACCGGCCGCTCGACCACGCCCACGCTGGCGGTGGCCACCACCCGCTGCCCGGCCAGGTCGTAGGGGGCCGAGAGCAGGGCCACCACCTCCGCCGCCAGCGCCGTCAGCTCCTCGGGTCCGGCGCTGCGCGGCACCAGCACCGCGAACTCGTCCCCGCCCATCCTGGCCACCAGGTGGCCCCGGGGGACGAACCGCTGCTCCAGCCGCTCGGCCACGGCGACCAGCAGATCGTCACCGACATGGTGGCCCAGGGTGTCGTTGATGGCGGCGAAGCCGTCCAGGTCGAGGTAGCACAGGCCGATCCGCTGGTCGGCCTCGGCGAAGGCCCCGGCCAGCCGGTCGAAGAAGAGGGAACGGTTCGGCAGCATGGTCAGCGGGTCGTGCACGGCCTGGTAGTGCAGCCGGTCGCCGAGCCGCCGGGCCTCGGAGACGTCCTCCACCATGGCCAGGGTGTACTGGGGGCGGCCGGCGGCGTCGCGGATCAGCGAGATGGTGACATTGGTCCACACGGCGTGGCCGCCGCGGTGCTTGAGCCGCTTCTCCAGCCGGATCCGGTCCCGGTCGCCGCGCAGCAGCTCCAGGTAGACCCGGCGCGCCTCCTCCTCGACGTCCAGCAGCTCATGGATGTGCAGCCGGATCAGGTCGGGGACGGAGTGGCCCAGCATCTCGGCGAGGGCCGGGTTGGCCTCGATGATGCGGTCCTGGGGATCGACCAGGGCCATGCCGATGCCGGCGTCGGTGAACGCGGCACGGAAGCGGGTCTCACTGGCGTGCAGCGCCTGGGCGAGATCCACGGCCTCCGCCTCCGTCCCGTTGCCGTCCGCTCCGTTGCCTCCCCCCGCGATGCCGCCTCCCTCTTTGCCGCCACCGCTCGGGCCTGGCACAACTCTCCCGTCCAACATGCACTCGATCAGCCGCTACGCACGGTTGTGATCATAAATGGGCGGGATCGACCCGGCCACCATTCCCGGAACGATTCACTCCTGCGGGACAGCGCAGCAGGTGACGCGGCGGCGCGAATCCCTCCGAACGCGCCGGTGCCCCCGACCGGACCGGTCGGGGGCACCGGGCGGTGCGCGGTGTGCGCCGGATCAGGCCAGGCTCGCCGTCAGCGTGATCGTGGTGCCCGAAAGCGCCTTGCTCACCGGGCAGTTGGCCTTGGCGTCCTCGGCCGCCTTGACGAAGTCGGCCTCGTCCAGGCCGGGCACGGTGCCCTTGACCGTCAGATGGATGCCGGTGATTCCGGTACCCGGCTGGAAGGTCACGTCGGCCGAGGTCTCCAGCTGGGTCGGCGGAGTGCCGGCCCCGGTGAGGCCGTGCGACAGCGCCATCGAGAAGCAGCTGGAGTGGGCGGCCGCGATCAGCTCCTCCGGACTGGTCTTCCCGTTCGCGGCCTCGGCCCGCGAGGCCCAGGACACCGGGAATTCGCCGACACCGGAGGTGATCAGGGAGACGACTCCCTTGCCCTCCGTCAGCGAGCCTTCCCAGACAGTCGTTGCGACACGTGTGGTTGCCACGCCGGATACCTCCTGCGATCGATGCGGTGGTGGCGGTGGTGCCCTGCTCACCCTAGCCCGCCCGACCGCGCCGCACCTGCCGTGCCGCCCGGTCGCTACAGGGCCAGTCGGTAGTGCCGCTCGCCCTGGATCGCCTGGAAGCCGATCTGCTCATTGATGGCGATCATGTGGGTGTTGCTGACCAGGCAGGCCGTCAGTACCTCCTCCACCTCCGGGTGGGCGCCGATGAGCCACTCCAGCATGGCCGCCTTCACCCACAGGCCGAGGCCCCGGCCGCGGTGTCCCCGGAGCACGATCGTGTCGGACTGCCGAGCCCGGCCGCTGCCGCCGCCGTCCAGGACGATCTCGCTGAACCCGGCGACCACCTCGGCGCCCTCCTCGTCCAGCCCGAGCGCGGCGACGGTGAGCAGGTTCTGACCTCGATCGGCCGCGGATCGGGCGTTGGCCCGGACCCGGTCCTCGTCCCAGACGAGATGGTCCGGCGCGTCAGCGGGCGTGTCGTTCATCGCCTCACGGGTCGCGGCGAAGGGGCCGATCAGGTCGCTCGGCGGGACCCCCTGCCAGCGCACCAGACTGTAGCCGTCGCTCGCGGCCTTGACGGTGGCGCGCAGCGCGTCCTGGTCGCAGTCGGCGACCCGCAGCCGCAGTCGGCAGAAGTTCGCTCGCAGCGCGAACCCGGCCCCGACCAGGAACTCCTCACCGGCGGAGCCGACCGGGGTGCTGGTCAGCAGCTCGCTCCGGCCCTCCGCCACGGCCAACGCGACGACCTCGTCGAGGAGCGCCGCGGCGACGCCCTGGCCGTACCCGTCACCGAGCACCGAGATCCGGCAGTCGGCGGTCTGCCGCCTGCCATCGGCGCGGTGCAGCCGTACCCAGGCCAGGCCGACGGCGGTGTCCCCGTCCCAGGCCAGCAAGCGCACGACGGACGCCGACGGCCCGGGAGCGTCGGACTCGGACCCGGCCCCGGAGTCGTCCGCGCCCGCTGTCCGCACCTGCTGCCAGCCCGCGAGCTCCGCGTCGCTCGGGTCCGCGAGTCGCACGATCCGTGTCTGTCCGAGCTTCTCGCTCACGCGCAGCCTCCCTGGTCCGCCATGGTCCCCACAGAATGCGCCTCCACCGGCCCCGGCGACAGAGCGCCCAGGTTGTGAATCAAGTCACTCTTCAGATGGAATCCACGGCAGACCGAACGGGAGTTGACGTCACGTCATTCAGTGTCCCCGGGCGATCCAGGCGTCGAGTTCCGGGACCTCGGCTCCGATCGTCGTGGGGTCGCCGTGGCCGGTGCGGACCACGGTCTCCGGCGGGAGGGTCAGCAGCCGGTCGCGGATGGAGCGGATGATCGTCGGGAAGTCGGAGAAGGAGCGCCCGGTCGCTCCGGGCCCGCCGCAGAAGAGGGTGTCGCCGGTGAAGACGGTGCCCAGGTCCGGCGCGTAGAGGCAGACGCCGCCGGGGCTGTGCCCCGGCGTGTGCAGCGAGCGCAGCTCGGTGCCGGCGACGCTGAGCACGGTGCCGTCGGCGAGGTCGCCGTCCGGGTCGCGGTCGGCGTGCGTCTGCTTCCAGAGGAGGCGGTCGTCCAGGTGCAGCAGGATCGGCGCGCCGGTGCGGTCGGCGAGGGCCGGGGCGGCGTCGATGTGGTCGTTGTGGGCGTGGGTGCAGACGATGGCGAGCAGCCGCCGGTCGCCGAGGGCCGCGGCGATGGCGTCGGCGTCGTGCGCGGCGTCGATGACGATCGCCTCGCTGTCGTCGCCGACGATCCAGACGTTGTTGTCCACGTCCCAGGTGCCGCCGTCCAGCGAGAAGGTGCCGGAGGTGACGAGGCGTTCGACCCGGGCGGCCATCAGAAGACCACCACCGAGCGGAGCACGTCGCCGTCGTGCATGCGGGCGAACGCGGCCTCGACGCCGTCCAGCGGGATGGTCTCGGTGACGAACGCGTCCAGGTCGAGGCGTCCCTGCAGGTAGAGGTCGATCAGCATCGGGAAGTCGCGGGAGGGCAGGCAGTCGCCGTACCAGCTGGACTTCAGCGCGCCGCCGCGCCCGAAGACGTCCAGCAGCGGCAGCTCCAGCCGCATCTCCGGGGTGGGCACGCCGACCAGCACGACGGTGCCGGCCAGATCGCGGGCGTAGAACGCCTGCTTGTACGTCTCCGGGCGGCCGACCGCCTCGATGACGACGTCGGCGCCGTTGCCGCCGGTGAGCTCGCGGATGGCTTCGACCGCGTCCACCGAGCGGGAGTTGACGGTGTGGGTGGCGCCGAGCCGCAGCGCGGTGGCCAGCTTGCGGTCGTCCACGTCCACCGCGATGATCCTGGACGCGCCGGCCAGCCGGGAGCCCGCGACGGCCGCGTTGCCGACGCCGCCGCAGCCGATGACGGCCACCGAGTCGCCGCGCCCGACGTTGCCGGTGTTGATCGCCGCGCCGAGACCGGCCATCACACCGCAGCCCAGCAGCCCGGCGGCCGCCGGGGAGGCGGCCGGGTCGACCTTGGTGCACTGCCCGGCGGCGACCAGCGTCTTCTCCACGAACGCGCCGATGCCCAGCGCCGGCGAGAGTTCGGTGCCGTCGTCCAGGGTCATCCGCTGCTTGGCGTTGTGGGTGTTGAAGCAGTACCACGGCCGCCCGCGCAGACAGGCGCGGCACTGTCCGCACACCGCCCGCCAGTTGAGGATGACGTAGTCGCCCGGCGCGACCTCGGTGACGCCCTCGCCCACCGACTCCACGATGCCGGCCGCCTCGTGTCCCAGCAGGAACGGGAAGTCGTCGTTGATGCCGCCCTCCCGGTAGTGCAGGTCGGTGTGGCACACACCGCAGGCCTGCACCTGTACCACCGCCTCGCCCGGTCCCGGGTCGGGGACGATGATCGTTTCCAGTCGGACCGGGGCGCCCTTGCCGCCGGCCACGATGCCTTGCACCTTCTGGGACATCGGGGGACAACCTCTCAGCTCTCGGGTGGGTTACTCACTGATCGTATGCGCGGAGACGCACAGGGGGATCAGCCGCGCAGTCGGTCGGTGACCCAGTCGTGGAACATGGCGATGTGGTGCTCGCTGGGCACCAGCACCCCGCCGGCCCGGTAGGCGCGCGAGTCCATCGCCGGCTGGCAGCGCTCGCAGGCGTCGAAGTCCTGGACGTTGACCCGGTGGAAGAGCTCCACCGAGCGGGAGACGTCCTTGCCGGACTCGACCACGTCCTTGAGGAAGAGCCAGTCGCACTCCACCACGGTGCGGTCGGCGGCCAGCGGGTACATCCGGTGGAAGATCACATGGTCGGGCACCAGGTTGATGAAGACCTGCGGCTTGACGGTGACCGCGTAGTAGCGCCGGTCCTGCGCCTCGTCGACGCCGGGGATCCGGTCCACGCCGTCGCTGCCGTCCACGGTGAAGCCGGTGACCTCCTCGGCGAACTCCGCGCCGTGCCCGACGTAGTACTGCGCGGCGTAGCCGCCCGCGAACTCCGGGAGCACCTCGGTGAGTTCGGGGTGGATGGTGGCGCAGTGGTAGCACTCCATGAAGTTCTCGATGATGAGCTTCCAGTTGGCCTTCACGTCGTAGGTGATCCGGCGGCCGACCGAGAGGTCGTCGATCTGGTAGTGCTCGATGGCCTCGGGCGTGCCCAGCCGCTCGGTGGCCGCGCCGATCACGTCCGCTTCAAAGGACGGCGGCTCGTCCGCCAGGCAGACCCACACATAGCCCAGCCACTCCCGCACCTGCACCGGGACCAGCCCGTAGGTGGTCCGGTCGACGTCGGGCATGCTGGTCAGGTTGGGTGCGGCGACCAGCTTGCCGTCCAGACCGTAGGTCCAGGCGTGGTACGGGCACTGGAAGGCCCGCTTGACCTCCCCCGACTCCTCGGTGCAGAGCTTGGCGCCGCGGTGGCGGCAGATGTTGAGGAACGCCTTGACGCTGTTGTCCCGGGCCCGGGTGATGAGCACGCTCTCCCGGCCGACCTGGACGGTGCGGAAGGCGCCGGGCTTCTCCAGCTCGGAGGCGCGCACGGCGCAGAACCACATCTGCTCGAAGATCTTCTCCTGCTCCAGGGCGAAGATCTGCGGGTCGGTGTAGGAGGAGCCGGGCAGGGTGCGGATCAGGCTCGGCGGAAGCTCGGTCGCGGTCACGGCAGCGGCCTTTCTCGGAACAGTGGTTGACGAACCGTCAGGAGGCGAGGGCGCGGTCGGTGCGGAGCCTGGCGGGGTCGAAGAGGGAGATCGGGTGCCGGGTGGAGCCGTCCACCGCGAGGTCGGCGACGATCTCGCCGACCACGGGCACGAACTTGAAGCCGTGCCCGGAGAAGCCGCAGGCGACGGTGACCTGCTGGTGCAGCGGGTGCGGGGCGATGACGAAGTGCTCATCGGCGGTGTTGGTGTACATGCAGGTCGCGGCCTTGAGCAACGGGCCGGGCAGGGCCGGGATCCGCGGGCGCAGCCGCGCGGAGATGTACTCGACCTCCTCGGGGTGCACCCGCCGGTCGATGGTGTCGGCGGTGCAGGGGACGCCGCCGCGGAACATGGCGACCTTGGCGCCGCCGCCCGGGCCGTCGATGGCGGGGAAGCCGTAGAACTGCTCGCCGCCGCCCAGCTCCCAGATGTAGATGGGGTGCCGCTCGGGCCGGAACGGCGCCACCCCGCCCTGGGGCGCGAACCAGTACATGACCTGGCGCTCGATGGTGAAGTCGATGCCGAGGTCGTCCAGCAGGCTCGGCGCCCAGGCGCCGGGGCAGATGACCAGCCGTTCGGCGGTGTAGACGCCCTCGGCGGTGGTGACCCGCACGCCGCTGCCGGAGGGGTTGGCGGTCCAGCTGTGGACCGGTTCCTGGAAGTGCAGGTCGGCCCCGGCCCGGCCGGCCAGGTAGAGGTGGGCGAGCACGCTGGACTCGGGCCGGACGAACCCGGCCTTGGCCTCGTAGAAGGCCACCTCGTCGTCGGCGGGGTTCAAGGTCGGGAAGCGGCGCCGGAGTTCGGCGGCGTCGAGCATCTCGTGGTCCAGACCCCACTCCAGGGCGCTGCGCAGGCTGCCGGAGACGGTGAGGCTGTCCGTCCGGCCGACCATCACACCGCCGGTGAGGGTGGCGATGGTACGGCCGGAGTCGTGCTCGATCTGCTCCCACAGCTCGTAGGCGCGCAGCAGCAGCGGCACGTACGCCGGGTCCTCGAAGTACGCCTGGCGGGTGATCCGGGAACCGCCGTGGCTGGAGCCCCGGTTGTGGCCCGGCGGGAACCTCTCCAGGCCGAGGACGCGCTGGCCGCGCTCGGCGAGCCGGTAGGCGGCGGCACTGCCCATGCCGCCGAGGCCCACCACGATGACGTCGTACGACTCGGTCATGGCGATTCTCCTGTCCGTTCAGGGTGTCAGCGGCGGATGCGGGTCATCTTCGGGTCGAACAGAGGCTCCTCGGCGACCACGGCGGCGAGCCGTTCGCCGAAGTACTCCACCTGGACGGCGGTGCCGGGCGCGGTCGCGGCGCTCGGCAGCCAGGCGTAGGCGATCGACTTACCAAGGGTGTAGGCGTAGGCGGCGCTGGTGACATAGCCGGCCGGGGCGCCGTCGAAGAACACCGGCTCCTTGCCCAGCACCACGGCCGCAGGGTCGTCGAGCAGCAGCGGGACCAGCCTGCGGGCGACCGTCGCCTCGCCGAGCCCGGTCAGGGCGTCGCGGCCGAGGAAGTCGCCCTTGTCCATCCGGACGGCGAAGCCGACCCCGGCCTCGTAGGGGTTGTGCTCGGCGGTCATGTCGGTTCCCCAGGAGCGGTAGCCCTTCTCCAGCCGGAGGCTGTTGAAGGCGCTGCGTCCGGCGGCGACCACGCCGTGCCGCTGCCCGGCCTCCCAGAGGGTGTCCCAGAGCTTGGGGCCGCAGTCGGCGGTGGTGTAGAGCTCCCAGCCGAGTTCGCCGACGTAGGACAGCCGCATCGCGGTGACCGGGACGTTGCCGATGTAGGCGCGCTTGGCCTTGAAGTAGCCGAAGCCCTTGTGTGAGAAGTCGGCGTCGGTGAGCGGCTGGACCAGGTCCCGGGCGAGCGGGCCCCAGACGCCGAGGCAGCAGGTCCCGGCTGTGATGTCGCGGACCTGGACCGAACCGTCCGCCGGAAGGTGCCGGGTGAGCCAGTCCAGGTCGAGGTTGCCGTTGGCGCCGACCTGGAAGCGCTGTTCGCCGAGCCGGGCCACGGTCAGGTCGCTGCGCACGCCGCCGGTCGGGTCCAGCAGCAGGGTGTAGGTCACCGCGCCTACCGGCTTGTCCAGTTGATTGGTCGTCAGGTACTGCAGGAACGGCAGCGCGCCCGGGCCGGTGACCTCCAGCCGCTTGAGCGGCGTCATGTCGAAGAGGGCGACCCGCTCGCGGGTCGCGAGGGCCTCGGCCCCGGCGATCGGCGACCAGTAGCGCGAGGCCCAGGCGCCGCGCCCGGGGACGCCGGCCACCTCGGGCAGCTCGGCGTTGGCCTCGTACCAGTGCGGGCGCTCCCAGCCGCCGCCCTCCAGGAAGACGGCGCCCAGGGCCTGCTGCCGCTGGTGGAAGGGGCTGACCCGCAGCGGGCGGGGCTCCTCCATCGGCTGCAGCGGGTGAATGATGTCGTAGACCTCGACGAAGTTCTGACAGGACCGCTGCATCACGTACGAGGGCGCGAGCTGGACGTCCTCGAAGCGGGCCAGGTCGCACTCGTGCACATCGGTGCGCGGGGTGCCCTCGATCAGCCACTCGGCCATCGCCTTGGCCACGCCCGCCGAGTGGGTGACCCAGACCGCCTCGGCGACCCAGAAGCCGCGCAGCTCCGGCGCCTCGCCCAGCAGCGGCATGCCGTCGGTGGTGAAGGAGAAGATGCCGTTGAAGCCCTCCTCGACCTTGCTGCGCCCGAGCGCGGGGAGCAGTTCTGCCGCGTCGGCCCAGGAGGGTGCGAAGTCCTCCTCGGTGAACGGCAGCATCGACGGCATGCCGGAGCCCGTCGTCTCGCTGGGGTGGCTGACCGAGGCGAGGTCGACGGGCATCGGGCGGTGCGCGTAGGAGCCGATGCCGATCCGGTCGACGTGCTCCCGGTAGTAGAGGTCACGGTCCTGGTGCCGAAGGATCGGCCCACCGGCTTCGGCCGCCTCGGTGTTCCGGCCGGCCAGCTCGGGCAGCGGCGCGGTCCTGGCGTACTGGTGCGCCAGCGGGACGAGGGGGACGTCGATCCCGGCCATCGCGCCGATCCTGGGACCCCAGAAGCCGGCGCAGGAGACCACGATGTCCGCGGGGAAGCTGCCCTGGTCGGTGACGACGCCGGTGACCCGGCCGTTGGCGGACTCGAAGCCGGTGACGGTGTGGTGGGCCAGGAAGCGGGCGCCGCGCGCGGCGGCCTGGCGGGCCTGGGCCTCGCCGGCCCGCAGCGCCTTGGCGAGCCCGTCGGAGGGGACGTGCAGGCCGCCGAGGATCCGGTCCCGGTCGAGCAGCGGATGCAGGGCGGCGCACTCCGCCGGGTCGAGGATGCTGCCCTCGACGCCCCAGGAGGTGGCCAGGCCGTGCTTGCGGTGCAGATCGGTGAGGCGCTCCGGGGTGGTGGCCAGCTCCAGGCCGCCCAACTGCTGGAAGCACCACTGGCCGTCCAGGGTGAGCGAGGAGTACTTGCGCACGGTGTAGGAGGCGAACTCGGTCATGGTCCTGGAGGAGTTCGTCTGGAAGACCAGTCCGGGAGCGTGCGAGCTGGAGCCGCCGGTGGCGAAGAGGGGGCCCTGCTCCAGCACGGTGACATCGGTCCAGCCGCGGGCGGTGAGCTCGTCGCTGAGCGCACAGCCGACGATCCCGGCACCGACGATGACGACGCGGGGCTGATCGGGGGTGTGCACAGTCAAAGGAACCGTCCCCTCGGAGGCTGTCACCACATGGTCGTGTTGCATATGGCGCATTGGCGTGCGTGATGAGAAACAGGTTCGGGCCGACGGACGCACCTGTCAAGACCGCGTCCACACAGGTCGCGCCGGTGGCGATCACCAACGAAGATCACAGCAAGGCGTCGTACGGTCGGAGCCCCTTGACACCCCGGGGCACCCCTTCCATACTCGGCGAAACCGTTGCGCATAGGGATAGCTGTCCCGGATTGCGCAACTCTGCGAGGAGGCTCTCCCATGCCCCTAGCCAGTGACGCAGCTTCCCTGTTCATCAACGGCGAGTGGACAGAAGCCTCCGACGGCGGACAACGCGCCGTCGTCAACCCCTTCGACGCGTCCGTGATCACCCAGGTCCCCGAGGCCACCACGGACGACGTGGACCGGGCGATCCGTGCCGCGCGCGCCGCCTTCGACGAGGGCTCCTGGGCGCAGGCCCCCGCCGCGCGGCGCGCGGCCGTGCTCACCGCCACCGCCGAGGCCCTGCAGGAGCAGCGCGAGGAGCTGGCCCGGCTGGAGACCCTGGACACCGGCAAGACCCTGGAGGAGGGCCGGATCGACGTGGACGACGCCACGTCGGTCTTCCGCTACTACGCGGCCCTGGTCGCCACCGAGGCCGGCCGCGCGGTGGACGTCGGGCGGCCCGACGTGGTCAGCCGTGTGGTGTACGAGCCGGTAGGCGTCTGCGGCCTGATCACCCCGTGGAACTACCCGCTGCTGCAGATCAGTTGGAAGGTCGCCCCGGCGCTCGGCGCGGGCAACACGGTAGTCGCCAAGCCCAGCGAGGTCACCCCGCTCACCACCGTGGGCCTGTTCCGCATCCTGCAGGAGAAGCTCGCCGACGCGGGCGCGCCGGACGGCACCGCCAACCTGGTCCTCGGCGGCGGCGCGGTGGGCGCGGTGCTCGCCGAGCACCCGCTGGTCGACCTGGTCTCCTTCACCGGCGGTGGGGTCAGCGGCCGTTCGGTGATGCGCGCGGCCGCCGAGACGGTCAAGAAGGTCGCCCTGGAGCTCGGCGGCAAGAACCCCAACATCGTCTTCGCCGACGCCGACTTCGACGCCGCCGTGGACTTCGCGCTCTCCGCCGCCTTCGTGCACTCCGGCCAGGTCTGCTCGGCCGGCTCACGGCTGCTGCTGCACCGCAGCCTGCACGAGCGGTTCGTCGCCGAACTCGCCCGCCGCGCCGAGCTGATCCGGGTCGGCAACGGCCTGGACAAGGACTCCGAGACCGGCCCGCTGGTCAGCGCCGAGCACCGGGCCAAGGTCGAGGCCCACATCGCCGGCGCCCTCGCCGAGGGCGCCGTCCTCCGCGCGGGCGGCGGCCGCCCTCTCGAACCCGGGCTGCAGGACGGCTTCTTCCTCCGCCCCACCGTGCTGGACGGCTGCCACGCCGGGATGACCATCATCCGCGAGGAGGTCTTCGGCCCGGTCCTCACCGTCGAGCTCTTCGACGAGGAGGACGAGGTCGTCGCCCTCGCCAACGACACCCCCTACGGCCTGGCCGGCGCCGTCTGGACCCAGGACGCCGGGCGCGGCGAGCGCGTCGCCGCCCGGCTGCGGCTCGGCACCGTCTGGATCAACGACTACCACCCCTATGTGCCGCAGGCCGAGTGGGGCGGTTTCAAGCAGTCCGGCACCGGACGCGAACTCGGCCCCTCTGGACTCCACGAGTACCAGGAGGCCAAGCACATCTGGCGCACCGTCAGTCCCGCTCCCCAGCGGTGGTTCGCCGGTTGACACCCCGTCAACTCCCTGTCCCTCAGACCCCCTCCGGCTCTACCCTCCGATCCTCCGCGCAGCTACTTCCCCCGCAGCCCTGCATTTGGAGCGACCCATGAGCACCGAGACCACCGCCCCACCGGGCAACGACGTCACCGACCTCGAAGGATTCGGCTACAAGCAGGAGTTGGAGAGATCCCTCGGCTCCTTCTCCAGTTTCGCCGCCGGCTTCAGCTACATCTCCATCATGACCGGAGTCTTCCAGCTCTTCGGCTTCGGCTTCGCCTCCGGCGGACCGGCCATGTTCTGGACCTGGCCGATCGTCTTCATCGGCCAGGGCGCCGTCGCCCTCTGTTTCGCCGAGATGGCCGGTCAGTTCCCCATCGCCGGCTCCGTCTACCAGTGGTCCAAGCAGATCGCCAAGCCGTTCACCGGCTGGATGTCCGGCTGGATCATCATCATCGGATCGATCGTCACCGCCGCCGCGGTGGCCGTCGCCTACCAGATCATCCTGCCGCAGGTCTCGCTCGCCTTCCAGATCGTCGGCGGCTCCGCCGACGCGGGCCTGACCAGCACTCCGGGCGGCGCCAAGAACGCCATCGTGCTGGCGCTGGGCCTGGTCGTCTTCACCACCATCGTGAACATCGCCGGTGTTCGACTGATGGCCAAGATCAACAACTTCGGCGTCGCCGTCGAGCTGATCGGCGTCACCCTGCTGATCATCATGCTGGCCGTCCACATCAAGCGCGGTCCGCAGGTCGTCACCGAGACCCTGGGCACCGGGGCCGGCCACTCCGCGGGCTACCTCGGCGCGTTCCTGGTGGCCGGCCTGATGAGCGCCTACGTCTTCTACGGTTTCGACACCGCCGGGTCCCTGGCCGAGGAGACCAAGGAGCCGCGGAAGCACGCCCCCAAGGCCATCCTGCGCGCCATCACCGCGGCCTTCGCCGCCGGCGGGCTGCTGATGCTGATCGGCATGATGGCCGTCGGCAACATCAAGGACCCGAACCTGGGCACGCTCGGAATGCCCTACCTGGTCAAGAGCACCCTCGGCACCGGCCTCGGCGACGCCTTCCTGATCTGCTCGGCGATCGCCATCACGGTCTGCTGCCTCGCGGTGCAGACCGCGGCCATCCGGCTGGTCTTCTCGATGGGCCGCGACGGGCTGCTGCCGTTCAGCAAGCAACTGGCCGCGGTGTCGCCCAAGTCGGGCGTGCCGGTCATCCCGGCGATCGTCACCGGCGTGCTCACCATCGCGCTGCTACTGGTGAACATGGGCAACCAGCGGGTGTTCTACATCCTGACCTCGGTCGCGATCATCCTCTTCTACATCCCCTACCTGATGGTGACCGGCCCGATGCTGCTGCGCCGCCTGCGCGGCCAGTGGCCCAGCCCGGATCACGGCTCCTACTTCAGCCTCGGGCGCTGGGGCCTGCCGGTCAACATCCTCGCGGTGGTGTACGGCGTGGCGATGATCATCAACCTGGGCTGGCCCCGCGCCGCGGTCTACGGCAACGACCACTGGTACTACCAGTGGGGCGCCGTGGTCTTCACCGCCGTCATCGCCGCCATCGGCGGCCTGGTCTACCTCCGGGTCCGCAAGCGCACGACAGCAGCGGCCTAGCCGGTCCCCGCCCCCAGCCCCGCCGGGCTGGGGCGGTCCCACGTGCTACTGATCCACGCTCAGGAACCCCAGCCGCGCCGATATCTCCGCCGCGGCCCGCACCACCGCCGGGGCGAGCTCCTCCAGCAGCCGCGGGGCGCCGAGGCGGAAAGAGGGCCCGGAGACGCTGACCGCCGCGATGACCTGCCCGGTCTGGGCGAAGACCGGGGCCGCGATCGCGTTCAGCCCCTCCTCCAACTCCTCGATGGTGTAGGCGTAGCCCTCCTGGCGCGCGGTGAACAGCTGGGCGCGCAGCAGGTCCGGGTCGACGACGGTGTTCGCGGTGTACCGCTTCAGCACGGCCACCCGCGCGTCGATCGCCGCCTCCGGCAGGTAGGCCAGCAGCACCTTGCCGCTGGAGGTCGCGTGCAGCGGGGTGCGCTGGCCGACCCAGTTGTGGCTGGTGATGGCCGAAGGGCCCATCACCTGGTCGATGTTGACGGCCTCGTCGTCGTCCAGGATGGCCATGTTGATGGTCTCGGCGACCTCGGCGGCCAGCCGCTCGCAGACCGGCCTGGACTGCAGCGAGAGGTCCATCCGCATGGTCGCGGCGCCGGCCAGCCGGACCAGCCCCATGCCGAGCCGGTACTTGCCGCGCTCACCCGCCTGCTCGACCAGGCCGCGCAACTCCAGCGCGGCGGTGAGCCGGAAGGCGGTGGACTTGTGCACGCCCAGCTCCGCCGCGATCTCGGTGACCCCGGTCTCGCCCTGCCGGGCCAGCAGTTCGAGGATGCTCACCGCGCGGTCCACCGACTGCACCGGCGACTCGGCGGGCATCGACGACCGTCCCTTGTCGTTGTTGCTCATGGCGCAACATTATCCCTACCGCGCGTGGCCCGCGTGACAGCCCCTTGACAATGGCTCACGCCAGCCCGGACCATGTTGCGTATCCCGAATCGCGTTGTGTAATGCGATACGATGCTGTGGAGGCTCAATGATCACGGTGTGCCGGATCGAGGAACTGCCGCCGGGCGAAGCCGTTCGGGTGACCGACGGCCTCCCCGCCCCCGTCGCCGTCTTCAACGCCGAGGGCGCGCTCTACGCCATCGACGACACCTGCACCCACCAGGACGCCTCGCTCGCGGACGGCTGGCTGGAGGGCTGCTTCGTCGAGTGCCCGCTGCACGCGGCCGCCTTCGACCTGCGTACCGGGCTGCCCACCTGCCTGCCCGCCAAGGCGCCGGTGAAGACCCATCAGGTCACCGTGGAGGACGGCTTCGTCCGCCTGCACGTCACCGTCGGCGAGCCGGCGTGAGCACCACTCCGGTCCCGCGCTCGATCACCGTCGTCGGCGCCTCCCTCGCCGGGCTGAGCACCGTCCGCGCGCTGCGCGCCGAGGGCTACGACGGCGCGCTCACCCTGGTCGGCGCCGAGCGGCACCTCCCCTACGACCGGCCGCCGCTCTCCAAGGACTTCCTCAAGGGCACCGCCGACGCCGACTCGCTCGCCCTCGGCACCGCCGAGGAGTACGACGGGCTCGGCGTGGAGTGGCTGCTCGGCGAGACGGCCACCCGGCTCGACCCCGGCGCCCGCACCGTCACCCTCGGCGGAGGCCGCGAACTGCGCACCGACGCCGTCGTGGTGGCCACCGGCGCCACACCGCGCCGACTGCCGGGCACCGACGGCCTCGCGGGCGTCCACACCCTGCGCACCCTGGACGACGCCGTGGCGCTGCGCGCCGACCTCACCGCGGGCAGCCCCCGGCTGGTCGTCATCGGCGCCGGGTTCATCGGCGCCGAGGTCGCCGCCACGGCACACGCCCTCGGCCTGCAGGTGACCGTCGTGGAGGCCGTCGAGGTGCCGCTGGAGCGCGCCCTGGGCCGCGAGATGGGCCTGCTCTGCGCTGGCCTGCACGCCGACCACGGCGTGCAGTTGCTCTGCGGCACCGGCGTGGCCGGCCTCACCGCCGACGGCGGCCGGGTGACCGGCGTTCAGCTGGCCGACGGCCGGCTGCTCCCGGCGGACGTGGTCCTGGTCGGCGTCGGCGTGCGGCCGAACACCGACTGGCTGGCCGGCTCCGGCGTCGCCGTGGACGACGGCGTGGTCTGCGACGCGGGCTGCGCCACCGGGATCCCCAACGTGCTCGCGGTGGGCGACGTGGCCCGGGTGCCGCACCCCTTCACCGGGCGCCACGCCCGGATCGAGCACTGGACCAACGCCATGGAGCAGGCGGCCACCGCCGCCCGCACCCTGCTCTCCGGCGCCTCCACCGCGCCCAGGGCCGTCCCGCCGTACTTCTGGTCGCACCAGTACGGCTCGATGATCCAGCTCGCCGGGCATGTCGCCCCCGGCGCCCGGCCGCGCGTCGTCGAGGGCGACCTGGACACGCGCTCGTTCGTCGCCGCCTACGAGCTGGACGGGCACACCACCGCGTACCTGTCGATCAACCAGCCCAAACTGTTCAACCGGCTCCGCCGCGGCCTCACCCCGCTGCTCGCGACCCCCTGAACCGCCTTCACCCGCACAGACTGGCGCCGCCGGACCATCCCCCCGTCCGGCGGCGCCGCGCTGTCCGTCCGACCCCTACGACACCTTCTGGTGGCGGTAGAACTCGACGTTCTCGGGGGCCAGCGGCGTGTTGCCGAGGATGAGGTCGGCGGCCTTCTCCGCGAGCATCATCACCGGGGCGTAGATGTTGCCGTTGGTCACGTACGGCATGGACGAGGCGTCCACCACGCAGAGCCCCTCGACGCCGTGCACCTGCATGGTGGCCGGGTCCAGGACGGACATCTCGTCGGTGCCCATCTTCGCGGTGCAGGACGGGTGCAGAGCGGTCTCGCCGTCCTTGGCGACCCAGTCCAGGATCTGCTCGTCGGTCTCGACGGAGGGTCCGGGCGAGAGCTCGCCGTCGCTGAACGCGGCGAAGGCCTCCTGGCCGAGGATCTTGCGGGTGACCCGGATGGCCTCCACCCACTCGCGGCGGTCCTGCTCCGTGGAGAGGTAGTTGAAGCGCAGCGCCGGGTGCTCGCGCGGGTCCCGGGACTTGATCTTCACGCTGCCGCGGGCGTCCGAGTACATCGGGCCGATGTGCACCTGGTAGCCGTGGCCGGAGGGCGCGGCGGTGCCGTCGTAGCGGACCGCGATCGGCAGGAAGTGGAACATCAGGTTGGGGTAGGCCACGTCCTCGTTGGAGCGGACGAAGCCGCCGCCCTCGAAGTGGTTGGTGGCGCCCGGCCCCTTGCGCAGGAAAAGCCACTCGGCGCCGATCAGCGGCCAGCGCCACTTCTGCAGCGAGGGCTGCATGGAGACCGGCTGCTTGCAGGCGTGCTGGACGTAGACCTCCAGGTGGTCCTGCAGGTTCTCGCCGACGCCCGGCAGGTGGTGGACCGGGTCGATGCCGAGTTCGGCGAGCTCGTCCGCGTTGCCGACGCCGGAGAGCTGGAGCAGCTGCGGGGAGTTGATGGACCCTCCGGCCAGGATGATCTTCCCGCCGGAGACCCGGTTCAGCGCGCCGCCCCGGCCCGCGTACTCGACGCCCACAGCGCGCTTGCCCTCGAAGAGCACCCTGGTCACCAGGGCGCGGGTGGTCACGTCCAGGTTGGGACGGCTGAGCACGGGGTGCAGGTAGGCGCGGGCGGCGCTGAGCCGGCGGCCGCGGCGGACGTTGCGGTCGAAGGGCGCGAAGCCCTCCTGGCGGTAGCCGTTGACGTCGTCGGTGAGCGGGTAGCCGGCCTGCTGCACGGCCTCGAAGAAGGCCGAGAAGAGCGGGTTGGTCGCCGGGCCGCGCTCCAGCTCCAGCGGGCCTTCGTGGCCGCGGAAGGGGGTGTCCGGGTCGGCGAGACAGTTCTCCATGCGCTTGAAGTAGGGGAGACAGTGGGCGTAGTCCCACTCCTTCATGCCCGGGTCGGCGCCCCAGCGCTCGTAGTCGAGCGGGTTGCCGCGCTGGAAGATCATGCCGTTGATGGAGCTGGAGCCGCCGAGCAGCTTTCCCCGGGCGTGGGCGATCTTCCGGCCGTGCATGTACGGCTCGGGCTCGGACTCGTACTGCCAGTCGTAGAAGCGGCTGCCGCTGGGGAAGGTCAGCGCGGCCGGCATGTGGGTGAAGACGTCCCAGATGTAGTCGGGCCGTCCGGCCTCCAGTACCAGCACCCGGTTGCTCGGGTCCGCGCTGAGCCGTGCGGCGAGCGCGCAGCCCGCGGATCCCCCGCCGACGATGATGAAGTCGTACTGCTGCACGTCATATCTCCTCTGCCGTAACCCTGCGGTAGCTCTGGGGACCGGTCAGCCTCTCCTACGGATGACTCGTTCCGTCTAAGGGAACTCGATCCGTATTACGCAACAGTTTCCGGACGGTTCACCGGCTCGTCAAGGGTGTCGTCCGCACCTCAGTCTCCGGCCGCCCTGCCCGACGCGCTCACCCACCTCGCCGCACGGCGTCGTCCCACTGCTCCCAACCGTCCCCTGGGGCAGGATGGCCCCATGGACCTCCGCATCTTCACCGAGCCCCAGCAGGGCGCCTCCTACGACACGCTGCTGGCGGTCGCCCGGGCCACCGAGCAGCTGGGCTTCGACGCCTTCTTCCGCTCCGACCACTACCTCAGAATGGGCGACGAGGACGGCCTGCCCGGCCCCACCGACGCCTGGATCACCCTGGCCGGCCTGGCCAGGGACACCGAGCGGATCCGGCTCGGCACGCTGATGACGGCTGTCAATCCTTGTTAAGACACCATGGCCTGACCTCTGTGGATACATCTCCGCACTGTCGGAAAGCACATCGCCGCCCCAGATGATCTACGGGGGCGGCGATGTGACGGCTAGGGTGTCGAGTCGGCTAAGCAGTGACTCCGAGCACGTCATGCGCTCGCTCGTTCCTGGCGATTGCGTCAGCCGCGCCTGCGTTGGCGGTGGATACCGAGGTAGTACGAGATGGCAGTGAGCGATGGGCCGTCGGAGATCTCACCCTCGGCCGCAAGCTTGATCACGTCTGCGATGGGCACCCACTCGACGCGTGCTGATTCGCTCTGGTCGGTGGGTGGCCCGATGTACTCGCACCCGCTGGCTTCGAAGCAGCTGAACCGCATCGTGGAGATCCCGCTGAGGGCGTTGTACTCGGTGAGGAGTTCGACACGGCCGGGTCGCCATCCCGTTTCCTCTTCGATCTCCCTGCGGATGGCCTGTTCCGGATCTTCTCCGGGGTCACTCCAGCCCGCTGGCACTTCCCAGCCCCATGAGTCTGTGATGAAGCGGTGTCGCCGGAGCAGCAGCATGCGGTCCTGGTGGTCCGTGACGACGGCCGTGGTGGATGCGCGGGGCATGGTGAGTACGTGGTGATCAACGGTTCCCACTCCAGGGATGTCGACCGTGTCGAGCCAGACGTTCACGTAGTCGCTTGAGTAGACGAGACGGCGTCCGTGGCTCTTCCAACGCACTTGGTGGTTCCCTTCACTGGACGGCTCGGATGGCCGCCTCCTCGATGCGCTCCGTGAGCGCTGCTACAGGTCCCGCGTCCTGCCATCCTGCCAGGCTCAGGCCGAACCTCTGGGAGCGGGTGACGATCGGCTGGACCAAACTCCCCGCTGCCATGTCGAGCGCTGCATGCGCGACGGTGCAGCCCTCATCGATCTCTCCCTGACCGATTCGGCATTCTGCGAGATCGAAAGTGAGCAAGGCGCGACCCTTGACGTCGCCGGATGCGCGTCGATCGACAGCGGCAGTCAGGAGCGTCTCCGCCGCGCTGTAGTCACCCAGGAGGGCGAAGGCAGTGCCGGAGATGCCCTCCAAGCGTGCCTCGTTGAAGAAGTCGATACCGCTGGCCGGATCGGCCTGGGCGAGTTGTTCGGCGGCTCGGTCCAGCGCGGCGAGAGCCTCCGTTCGCTCGCCGACGGCAGCGTGCGCACGGGCTTGGTTTGCCATGATCCAGGCGCATCGACGGCTCGGGGCCCCCTCGGCGAGACTCGCGGCATGTCCGAGCAGCTCGACGGCCTGGTGCGGGGTCTGGGAGAAGTACGGGCCGATGCTCTGGAGGGTGAGGAGCCATGCCGACAACGCGTCGTCCTCGGCCTCGTCGGCGGCGAGCCGGCCGAGGTGGTAGAGCGCTGTGGACTGTCCCGAGTCGCCAAGGTCCAGGAAGGCATTGCCTGCGAGTCCGGAGAGGACGCCCAGGAGTTGCACGCACTTCCGTCGCACGCGTACGGGCTGAGGGTGGTCGAGTGACTCGCGAATCTTGGTGATCTGCTTGAGCATCGAGGGCATCAGCTCACCTGGAGGAGACGCGGGATAGAGCGTGGCATTTCGGTATACGGCGGCTTCAAGGTGGAGCAGCGCCTCGCCGCTGATCGAAGAACGGGTGAGTGTGTCGACCACTTCCCATGTCTCGAAGTCGCGAACGGCGGTATCAAGCCCGGGATTGGCTGGCCGGTCCTCTGGAGGTCCGCTGGGGGTGGTCTCTTCCCAGCTCCGGGTAGGGATTCCCAGCAACTGTCCGGGGATGCCGAAGCCGTCGGCGATCCGGGCGATTACGACAGCGCCGCGAATCTTGCGCACGCCCCGGATGGTGTCTCCCACGCGGGCGCTGCTGATCTTGCCCACTGCGGCGGCGATGTCCGCGTAGCTCCCGCCTGCACGGCGGTTGACGAGTCGAAAGATCTCTTGGACGTCGCGGGACTGGCATGCGCTCTGCATCGCCGGACTGTTGAGCAGTTGGTCAGAAATCGTCAGGGGATAGCTGGCCCGGCGAGTTTCTCGGCTGCTCATTGACTTCCCCGTGATCGGTCTCAACGTCACTCCAGGTTAGGGCCAGTAACTGGCCAGGGGTACCCCGTTTCGGTCGGTGGGGTACCCCGCTCGGCGTTCTGGATCGTGTTCACGTTGGGGACCCTGGAGGAGCCGGGACCTACAGGGTCGTTGGCAAACCGGAGACCGGCGACAGGTTGGTGCGCATGCAAGCCGTCGAGACAGATACGTGGAGTGGTTGCGGAGGTCCGTCATGAGCTCCGCTCTGTGGAAGGAGCCGTCACTCTCCCCTCCGGTCGAGATCGTTTGGGATCGCCCGGCAATGCTATGGCGGCTCACGATCAGCGGTGAAGGGCTCCGTGATGGGGGTGGGGAGTTGCTCGGTTGGGACAGCTTCACTGCCGCCTTCGATGCCAGGCAGCACGGCAGCGGGGTGGTAGCTGAAGCCTTGCGGGAGAGGGAGATTGCGATGGCCGGGGAGCATCCGCAGGTACCTGAAGTCGGGGCCTGGGTTGTTGACACGCGGACGGACCGCACTGCCGTTGTGACGGACGTGCGCGATGGTCGCCTGTACTTGCGCCCTGCTTCCGGCTTCGGTGAGGAGTGGGAGGCGATGCCCGCGCACGTGCGTTCGACGACCGAGCGTGAGAAGTTGTCAGGTCGCGTCAGCGAGGCCAACTTCCGTAGCCAGCACATGGGTTGGATGTGAACACATGTCTCCCATCGGCTTTCCCGGAACGGATCGAGGCCCGGCGTCGCGCCGCATCCCGCTGCACCTCCTCGGGGGCCGCTCGTGCTGACGCTCGATGACGTGCACGTGCTGCATGAGTCGCACCTGCGGCTCGGGTACTGGTGCGAGGCCGTTGCCCTGTGCCCGGGGCATGACCGGGTCTTCTGGCTGGGATCGCATCCGGCCGGATCACCCCGGTTGGCGCTGCGGTGGCTGCGCGGGCGCGCTCTCGATCTGGCTGATCAGCTTGATCTTGGCAATGCCCGGCCGGTGTTCGGGTGGCTTAACGACGCTGACGAGATGCAGCGGGCGATGTCCGCGCTGGCGGCCGGTGAGCTGTACGCGCTGAGCGTCTTTGAAGACAACACGCGCTACGTGCTGACGGCCCGACCGACCAGCCCAGCGCCCATGGACCCCACGCCTGGCGGTGCGTCACCTGACCACGCGTGGCGGGTGGCTCCTATCCCCTGGTCCCCCGGGGGGCTAGGAGCCGCCCAGTAGCAAGGCTGATGAGGAACCGGACCACCCCTGAGCTTGGAGGCGGTGGGGTGGTCCGGTGGGTGTGAACCCGGTGCCGATGGTACCCGGGTGCTCTGACATGTCCGCTCGCCCGCTGGTCCCGCAGGCACCGCACCTGATCGTCAGATGCCTGGGAAGGGGCTGATAGCGCGGTGTTGGACGAAACCTCTGAGGGGTTCGAGGGGTTCCCGGAGGACCTGGATCCGCAGTCGTGGGCGTGGATACCCGGTGTGGACTACGCCGCTGGGTGGCGGACGGCCAAAGACGCGGCGGACGACTTGAACGCCGCGCTCAAGCGGCTGAAGATCTGGCCGTGGGAATTCCGGGCGGTTGCGGACACCGACGCGCAGGGCAACGGCTGGGTGCGGATCGTCGCCAATGAGATGGGTGCCCGCAAGGTGACGACGGTGCTGGAGCAGCTGGCAGAGCAGGCCCGGCAGCAGTACGGGGAAGACGGTCAAGGTGCGGCCTGAGCTGGGGGAACGGCCTGCGCGGGGGTGATCTGGCGCGGACAGCCGGCCGAAGTAGCGCGGGCCCGTGCTCCGCAGGTACCACGACGGTGCCCGCTGCCGTCCCGTCTGCCGTCGACCCACACGTCAGTGGAGCGGGCTTGCCCCCGGGTGTCCAGGTGGAGCGCCCCACTGGACGACCGACCTGGACACCCGGGGGCAAGGCTGCTCGGTTTTGCCTGGGTCGACGGCAGGCGGGACGGCAGCACCTACGCCAGCCATCCACTACCCGGGCACGCGGTCCGGGCCGTGGCCGTCCCGGAGCCGGAGCGCCCCCGCCGGAGGCGTCGTCCGCCTGCTACCCCGCCGACTGCGCCAGGGGTCACAGCCTCTGGTGGGTGCTCGTCGGCCTCATGTTCCCGGTGGCTGCTGCGCATAGGGCGGCCCGGCCGTCCGGCCGGGACCGGCCGGAGGCCGCATGCCCGGCCGGGGCGGCAAGGGTCGCCCGGCGGCGCGCAGCGCCGCCCTTGAGGAAGTAGAGAAGATACGCGACACCTCAGGCAGTGGCCTGTGCGTCTGGTGGGGTCGTGGGTCCAAAGCCCTCCTCGACTTCTTGCGCGGCTATGAGCGTGCGTAGCTCGCACAGCAACGTCTGTACGTGCTTGACCATCCACGGGGCTGCGATCTCGTACAGCGGTAGCGCCTGCTCGCATAGGTCGACCGCGAGATTGAACTCACGGCCCTTTCGGGCAGTACTGCCGAGTTCATACAGGGTGTTGGCCTGGCCTAGCCGGTTCTCCAGGATGCGGTAGATCTCCAGGGCCTGGGTGAGCAGGTCCCTCGCCTCCACCAGCTCACCTCGCTGGAGGGCGGTTTCGCCGAGGGCTTGCAGGGTGTCGGCCTGGCCGCGCCGGTCCTCCAGGGTGCGATAGATCTCCAGGGCCTGGGTGAGTTGTCTGTTAGCTCTTTCGGTGTCTCCGCGCCTCGCCGCGACCTTTCCGAGCAAGCACAGGCAAGACGCATCACCCGAACGGTCGCCAAGCTGTCGAAAGAACGCTTGCGCATGGGTCAAGTTGATCGCGGCAGCGTCGAGACGGCCGCGCTGGTGGGCGGTGTTGCCGAGGGCTTGCAGGGTGTAGGCCTGGCCGAACCGGTCCTCCAGGGTGCGGGAGATCTCCAGGGCCTGGATGAGGAGGTCCGTCGACTCCACCACCTCGTTGCGCATCCGGGCGGTGTTGCCGAGGGATCGCAGGGTGTTGGCCTGGCCGCGCCGGTCCTCCAGGGTGCGGTAGATCTCCAGGGCCTGGGTGAGCAGGTCTCTCGCCTCCACCAACTCATCGCGCTGCTGGGCGGTTTCGCCGAGGGATTGCAGGATGTAGGCCTGGCCGAACCGGTCCTCCAGGGTGCGGTAGATCTCCAGGGCCTGGGTGAGCAGGTCTCTCGCCTCCACCAACTCGTCGCGCATCCGGGCGGTGTTGCCGAGGGATTGCAGGGTGTCGGCCTGGCCGCGCCGGTCCTCCAGGGTGCGGTAGATCTCCAGGGCCTGGGTGAGCAGGTCTCTCGCCTCCACCAACTCGTCGCGCATCCGGGCGGTTTCGCCGAGGGATTGCAGGGTGTCGGCCTGGCCGGACCTGTCCTCCAGGGTGCGGTAGATCTCCAGGGCCTGGGTGAGCAGGTCTCTCGCCTCCACCCACTCGTCGCGCATCCGGGCGGTGTTGCCGAGGGATTGCAGGGTGTCGGCCTGACCGGACCTGTCCTCCAGGGTGCGGTAGATCTCCAGGGCCTGGGTGAGCAGGTCTCTCGACTCCACCAACTCGTCGCGCATCCGGGCGGTGTTGCCGAGGGATTGCAGGGTGTTGGCCTGGCCGCGCCGGTCCTCCAGGGTGCGGTAGATCTCCAGGGCCTGGGTGAGCAGGTCTCTCGCCTCCACCCACTCGTCGCGCATCCGGGCGGTGTTGCCGAGGGATCGCAGGGTGTTGGCCTGGCCGAACCGGTCCTCCAGGGTGCGGTAGATCTCCAGGGCCTGGGTGAGCAGGTCTCTCGACTCCACCAACTCATCGCGCATCCGGGCGGTGTTGCCGAGGGATCGCAGGGTGTTGGCCTGGCCGGACCGGTCCTCCAGGGTGCGGTAGATCTCCAGGGCCTGGGTGAGCAGGTCTCTCGCCTCCACCAACTCGTCGCGCATCCGGGCGGTTTCGCCGAGGGATTGCAGGGTGTCGGCCTGGCCGGACCGGTCCTCCAGGGTGCGGTAGATCTCCAGGGCCTGGGTGAGCAGGTCTCTCGCCTCCACCCACTCGTCGCGCATCCGGGCGGTGTTGCCGAGGGATCGCAGGGTGTCGGCCTGACCGGACCGGTCCTCCAGGGTGCGGTAGATCTCCAGGGCCTGGGTGAGCAGGTCTCTCGACTCCACCAACTCGTCGCGCATCCGGGCGGTTTCGCCGAGGGATCGCAGGGTGTCGGCCTGGCCGCGCCGGTCCTCCAGGGTGCGGTAGATCTCCAGGGCCTGGGTGAGCCAGAGTCGTCGTTGCGTCAGGTTCATTGATGCCCGGGCGGCCTGTTGGACTGCGTGGGCTGCTACGTCGGGGATTCGATCGATGACGCGACGAATGAGTTCGGGTGCGGTGACGATGTCGCACAGAGCGCGCGCGCCAGCTTGGTCCGTTCGTTCGACGGCGTCGGCGAGGCGTGTTTTCCACTCCGGCACAAGGGAGGCGTCGCCGATGGCGAAGCGGTGGTATGCCTCCTCTAGGAAGTTGTCGATGCGTCGGTAGTGGTCGGCGGCCCGGTGGTGGAGTTCGTCCGTGTAGGTGCGGCGATCTTGATGTAGGTAGACCAACAGTGCGGTGCGGACCAGTTGGTGGATGTAGCGTTCGGTGCTTCCGTCCAGCGTCAGGCGCGTGCGAATGAAGGAGTACTGGGCGAAGGAGTGAAACCAGGAGCTCCTGAACGCTGCTTCGGGTAGCAGGCTGCGGAGGGCGTCTTCGGTGACTGTGCGCAGGACGGCGGCGGCTTGGATGCGTTCTTGTTCGGCCTCGGGCAGGCGGGTCAGGAATTGCCGGGGGAGCCATTCTTGGGCCGGCCGGTCGTTGATCTCCCGGGCGAGTTGCTCGGCGGTGAGCGGTGTTGGGGTCTGCTGGGTTTGGGCGAGGACTTGTGCCGCCATGGCCACCCACACGGGCACGCCCAGACAGGTCCGCTGGATCAGCGCGACGATCGCGGCATCACGGATGCCCGCCGATACGAGATAGCCGTGGGTGTGACGGTCCTGCCACTCGGTGAGTTCGACCGGGTCAGCCACGGTCAAGGCCTGGGGCAGTGCGAGCGGTTCGCGCCCTGCCAAGACGACCCGCAGTTCGGGCAGGGCCCCGGTCAGACGCGGCAGGAAACTGGTCGTGAGCCATCCGCTGCTGCCGCGCTCTGTAGTGGACTCCTCCAGGAGGTGCAGTCTTTCGGTGGTGTCGATGAGCAGTGTGCAGGGTTTGCGTCCGGCTCCGCGGGCGAGGTCGATGAGTGCTTGGGTGAGGGATTCGCGGTAGGCCGACCGGCTGTCGGCTCCCGTGACGGTGACCGTGTTGTCGCTGGTGATGCCGCCGTGGGTGGCCTGGATCAGGATCTGGCTGGACGGCGCGGTTGCCGCGAAGTTCTCGGCGGCGTGGATGCTGGCGTGTTGAAAGCGGCGCAGGCGGTAGCGGCGTGCCCACCAGGGAGACCAGAGGGCGACTTCACGCGCGATGACTCCGAAACTGACCCGCAGCAGGTCTCCGGTGGAAGACTCCGAGACGTCAAGGTCCGCCAGAACGCAGTGCGGGCGAGTGTCCCTCAGGTGCCTCAGAAACGTTGTCTTCCCCTGCCCGGCCAACCCATGGATGGCCAGGACTCGATGAGGGGAGTCCGGCGCTATCAGTGCATCGAACGCACTGAGTGCCTCTTCGCGGTCCGTGAACTTGCCCTGCTGTGGCATCGTCCCCCCTGCTGCTCCCCGTTGCATGATGCTCCCACGCGGAAGCGCAACTCGCCCTAACCTGTGAGGAATAGCGGCGTGATGGAGGGGGATGGGCGATGGCTATCAGTCGACCGGTGCGGGCGGTGGTGTCCGTCGCGTTGGGGGCCGTAGTAGGGGCGCTCACGAGCGTGATCACCAGTGGCTTCAGCTGGCCGGTTCTAGCCGGGCTAGTGGTGCTGGGGGGTGCGTGGCTGGTACTGGTCTACCTCGACAATCGCGCTGCACCCGCTGTGGCTTCACGGACCCGGGTCGACGTCACGGCGCTCAACGATGCAGAGGTGCGCGGGAACCGGGTCGATGCCCAGGGCGACGCCACCGCGACCCTGAAAGCGGATCACGGCAGCAGCATCACCCGGAACAAGGTCAAGGCCGATGGAGCCGATACCACGCAACACGCCGACCAGGGCGGCAAGATCGACAACAACGACATCACGGCAAGTTCCTGACCGGTTCACATCCCCTGGACCGCGCAGAGACTTGGGACGGGTTCCGCCTGCACCAACGTGAGTGTTGCGAGCAGTACGAGCGCGACTTCAGTGGGCCGACTTCCCGGGGTTACCACGCTTGGGGATCTCGGCGTGGATGGTGTAGGTGAGTTCGCCTCGGTCGCCGCCGATGCGGGTTTCTTCGAGGATCAGTGGTCGGTTCTGGTCGTCGGCGTCGCAGGTGGTGCGGTAGGCGACAAGGATAGGGGTGGCTTCGGGGAGTTGGAGGGTGGTGCGTTCGTCGGGTTGCGGCAGGCGGGTGCGGACGGTCTCGCGCCATGTCAGCTTGTGTCCGGCGGTGGCCAGGATCGCGTATGCCTGCGCGGGGGGAGTGTCGGGGGCGTCGGCCAGGGGTGTGTTCTCCACGCTGGCCATGGGGAGCAGTATCCGGTGCAGTGCCCGGGTGCCGGTGGCTTGGTGGACGAGCAGTCGGTCACACGCGAACAGTGCTTCGTCGGGGTCCATGGCGAGGAGCGGTGCGGTGGTGCGGTCGGTGTGGGCGCGGTAGATCGCGGGCGGTTCGGCTTCGGCCCAGTCCTCGGCCGGGAGGATGTAGCGCTGGCCGCTCTTGGTGATCGTGCGCTCAAGGGGGGCGATGTCGCCGCCGCTGGCCTGGACGGAGCGGACGAAGGAGCCCTTGCCGTGGATCACGTCTAGGAGTCCCTCGGCCCTGAGCATGCTGACGGCCTGACGCACCGTGGGGCGTGAGACGTTGTAGGAGGCCATGAGGTCGGTCTCGGAGGGGAGCGGCCGGCCGGGGGGGTACTCACCCGCGTAGATCGCGTCTCTGATCTCGGCTGCTACCTGCTTGTACAGCGCTTCGTTGCGAATGATCGCCATGGCTGTTCGCCCCTCATGGGCGGGTGAGCGGGCCCGCCCGCATCGACTTCGATCGCATTTTCGAGATCGTCTGCCCTGGTCGGGCATGCTGTCGTCGCTCATCGTTCCTCACTCGTCAGCATAAGTGCTTGCGTCTGTACGTCAAGAGGCGCACACTCGGGATTGCACTCGTAAGGACGAGTGAGGACAGAGGGAGGCTAAGGCTTCCCTCTGGCAACCCCGATGAAGGAGTGGTTCGTTCCATGCAGAACATCCCTGTGGATGTCGCACAGCTCGGCCGGGCGACCGTGATCGTCCCGCCGGAGCTGAAGCTCGTCAGCCAAGAGACGGGAGAGATCAAGAAGGACCGGGACGGCAACCCGGTGTACGTGGTCGGCATCGCCGTGCGCGGGGCCGGTCGGCGGCGGGCCTCGGTGATCGAGGTCAGCGTCAGTGGTGAACCCAAGGGCCTGATCGAGGGCGGACAGGTTCAGCTTGTCGGCCTGGAGGCGCTCGCCTGGGACATGGGCGACCGTCACGGCATCAGCTTCCGCGCGCAGCAGATCATCCCCTCGCTCCCGGCCGCGCCGGTGAAGGCGGGTGAGGCCAGGTGAGGGACTGGCGCGGACTGCGCACGATGATGCACGAACTCGGCTGGCTGGCCGATGAACTGCACGAGGGCCCCGACCTTCCGGTGATGAAGCAGCTCTACGACAACATCGTCAACGGGGCGGTGGAGGTGGCAAGCCTGGCGGACGACCTGTCCGTTGAGGTCGCCAACGCGATAGCCGAGGGCCTCGCGGCCCCGTGGACGCTCCCGGGCGGTGAGGCCCGATGAGCCGCACCCCCACCCCTGCCCCGACGTCCGGGGGGATCATCGGTCCGGGTGCCTACCTGCAACAGCCGGCGCTGGCCCACCACTCGGCGGTGCCCGGCGTCCTGCTGGTCCTGGTCTGCGGACTGGCGCTTGCGCTCGCCGTGGGCGGCCCGCTGCTGCGGCGGCGGTACCCGCTGGCGTGGTGGTACCTGCTGGGTTTCCCGGTGACGGCCCTGCGGGCGCTGTTCACCTGGCGCAAGCTCACGATCCTGCTGGATCTCGCTGTGGCCCGCCGACCCGCTCAGGGCCTGCTGGGGGACCTGGTGGTCAAGGGCAAGCCGCTGAAGCCGATCCCGCCACGGCTGGGCCTTCCCCGGCCCCGCCGTGGGGGCTTGGACGTCGTGGTGAAACTGCACCCGGGCCAGGTGCCCGACCAGTTCGCGGCGGCAGCCGAAGCGCTCGCCCACGCCTGGCGGGTCTTCGCCGTCCGCGTGGTCTCCCATCAGCGCGGATTCGTACGGCTGACCGCCACTGCATGGGACCCGCTGGCCGCGCCCACCGCGCCGTTCACGTTCGGCGGACGGTTGCTCGCCGCAGCCGTCGGCCAGCGAGAGGACGGTGCGGGGTGGGTGATCGACCTGCGGAAGGTGCCGCACTGGCTGATCGTCGGCGCTACCCGCTCCGGCAAATCCACCCTGCTCGCCTCCCTGGTCGAAGCCTGGGCCCGGCAACGGGTCGCCCTGGTGGGCATCGACCTGAAGGGCGGGATGGAACTGTCCCTGTTCGAACCGCGCCTGTCCGCACTGGCCACCAACCGCACCGAAGCCGCTGCCCTGCTCGGGCGACTGGTGGAGATCACCACCGTGCGGATGGCCCTGTGCCGCTCCCACAGTGCGCGCTCCATCTGGGACCTGCCCGACCAGCTCCGGCCGGTGCCGGTCATCGTGCTCGTGGACGAGGTGGCAGAGCTGTACCTGATGGCCACCCGAGGCGAAAAGGACGAGGTGGCGGAGGTCTCCACGGCGCTGCTGCGGCTGGCCCAACTCGGAGCAGCCCTCGGGGTGCACCTGGTGATCGCCGGTCAGCGCGTGGGCTCGGACCTTGGCCCAGGAGTCACCGCCCTGCGGGCCCAGCTCGCCGGAAGGATCTGCCACCGCGTGAATGACCCCGGCACCGCTGAGATGGCCCTCGGGGACCTGGACAAGGACGCCCTGACCGCCGCCCAGCAGATCACCCAGACGGAAGCGGGGGTGGCCATCACCTTCGGCGACGACGGCCACTGGACCCGTGCCCGGTCCGTGCTCACCACCCCGGAACACGCCCGAAAGACCGCCACAAAGTACGCCCAACTCGCGCCCTACCTCTGGCAATTGGGCGCAGCCACGGACACCGAGCAGGGGGTGTACGCGCCGTGAGCGTGGCCCTGCCCATGGTCGCCCTGCTGGGACTCGTCGTCTTCCTGCTGCTGCGCTCGGGTGAGCTGCGCTGGTGGCAGGTCGTCCTGGTCGGCCTGCTCGGCTTCTACCTGGACCGCACCCACCTGTCCGACCCGATCGCCGCATTCGTCTCCTCGCTCGCCAGCAGCCTCAACTGACCTGGAAGGAACCGCCCTTGTTCCGCCGCGTGACCTGCCCCAACTGCCACGGACACCGTAGCCGCTGGACCGGAACCGGACACCAGCACCGCTGCCGCTGCTGCCGGGGCACCGGAACCATCCGCTAGACCAGCACCCGCCCCACCGACAGACAGGAGTGATCCCCATGGACCACTACCCCACCTCCCCCACCCGCACCAACGACACAGCTGCCGCGTCCGGCCCTGCCCCCTTCACCGGGGCTCGGCCGGGCCCGGCCCCCACGCCTTGGAGACTGTTTGCACGCCCCCCGCGACCCGGCCCCCGTGCCCGGCAACCCCTACACCGACCCGCACGCACGCCGCGCCTACCTGGACCACGACACCTTCCTACGCACCCTGAGCGAGGAAGACCGCGACTTCGTGCGCCTGGGCCAGATGCCCGACCTGAACCGCTGGCTGCAGCAGATCCAGGCCACCGCTGGATGCGCCCACCCGATCTACCTCGCCGGACACACCACCACCATCGACACCGCCACCGGTCACGTCCTGCACCACTACAGCACCACCGCTGAGCCCGGCGGACGCCTGGCCGTACGCTGCCGCAACCGCCGCGCAAGCCGCTGCGCCCCCTGCTCGCGCGAACACCAGGGCGACACCTTCCACCTGGTCCGGGCCGGACTGGTCGGCGGCAAAGGCATCCCCGAGACCGTCCGAACCCACCCCCGACTGTTCGTCACCCTGACCGCACCCGGCTTCGGCTCCGTCCACCGCGCCGACACCTGCCACCCCACCCGGTCCGGCAGCTGCCCGCACGGCACCCCTCGCGGCTGCGGCCATACCCATCCCGACGACGACCCGGCCATCGGACAACCGCTGTGCCCGCACTGCTACGACTACGTCGGCCACATCCTGTGGAACGCCCACGCCAACGCGCTATGGAAAGCGTTCCGGGACAACCTGTACCACCACCTCGCCGCCCGCGTCGGCGTAGGCCGCACCGCCGTACGCACCCTGGTCCGCGTGGCAGCCGCGAAAGTCGCCGAGTACCAAAAGCGCGGCGCCATCCACTTCCACGCCGTGATCCGCCTCGACGGACCCGACGGCCCCGGCACCCAACCGCCGGCCTGGGCCACAGCCGAACTACTGGCGGAATGCGTGCGCACCGCCGCTGCCGCCGTCGCGCTCCCCGCACCCGCCTCCAGCGCCTACGGGGATCGACGGCTGCGCTTCGGGGACCAACTCGACGCCCACCCCCTCACCGACGGCGACGGCACCCGGATCACCGATGAACAGGTAGCCGCATACGTCGCGAAGTACACCACCAAATCCGTCGAAGCAGCCGGAGCCGTCGACCGCCGCATCACCTCAGCAGCCGAGATCCGCGCCCTCCACGTCACCGACCACGTGCGGGCCCTGCTCACAACAGCCTGGCGACTCGACCGGCTGCCGGAACTGGAACACCTGCGGCTGCGCGCCTGGACTCACATGCTGGCCTACCGGGGCCACTGCCTCACCAAGACCCGCGCCTACTCCACCACCTACCGCCAACTGCGCGCCGTCCGCGCCGAACACGCCCGCGCCGCCGACGCCCGGGCGCTGTACGCCGACTGGGACGACGGCACCACCACCGAAGCCCACTGGTGGTACGTCGGCTCCGGCCATACCCCCGCCGAAGCACTCATCGCCGCAGGCATCGCGGAAGACATCGCCCTGAACCGCGAGACAGCCCGCGAAGCACTCGGCCGGGAAGGCGCGGGGGTGATCTCCTGACGACAGCGGAAATAGATCGTTCAGCGGAGGATCGGGCTCTTGCGTTGGCACGAATCTGCGCTGGTTTCCGCACAACGATCGGCCCCCGGAGCGCCGCGCGGCTGGCAGAGTTGATGGGATCCGGCCGCGCGCCGTCTGCTCGCTAACTGGTCAGTGGGTTCTGGTCGATATCAATGCGGGTCCAGTCAAAAACACCTTTGGGAGTGGTTGCTTCGCCGATGATCACTGCGGAGAACAGGAATCGCAGCACGGCGTTGCGCCGCTCGTCCGTCATGTCGTCGGCGAGCCACGCTATGCGGGCGTTTGGCCCGGTGAGACCTTCGAGTAGTTTCATGGGGCGAACCACTCTCCGACTCTGGGCCTTGGAAATGCGGGACTGGATCTCCTTCCGCATCTTCCGGTACTCCGCCGTCGTGATCTCTTTCCCTGTCCACATCTCGTTAAGCTCTGCCAGCTGCTGTTCGTCGGCTTCGACGGCTTGACTTACCCGATCCGACAGTACGTTAGTCTCGAACTGCCCAGAGACTGAGAGTCGGCCCAGGAGGTCGATTGCAGCATCCTGCACAAACTTCTCAAGGGGGAGCGCGAGGATCTTGCGCACGCACCTCTGGTTGTCGTTCCGATGCTTCCGGGTGCACTGGTACTGGAACGTGTTGCCGAGTGAGGTGCCGGACATCAACGTGCCGCACCGCTTACACATCGTCAGACCGCGCAGCAGGTAGAACCGGCGTCGTCCCACATGCTCTGAATGCCAAGCCGACCGATACTCACGCATTGTGCGCGTCTCCTGCCACGTACCTGCGTCGATGATCGCGGGCCAGTTACCGAGGCCCACCTCTTCGCCCTGGTGCACACGGATACTGGCGACGTGGCGAGAGTCGAGAAGCGCCCGGACTGTCCCCGCCGTCCACGACTTGCCGAGTGAGGTCTTGATGCCGCGCCTGGAAAGGTCACGCGCGATTGGCACGGGTCCCTCACCTTTGAGGTAGCGGTCAAACACCTCGCGTACCGTCTCCGCTTCTTCCTCGACGATGGTCAAACCGTCGGCCGTGTACCCGTAGCGTCGCCTGCCAGTGTGGGGCTTGCCTGTGTCCACGCGGTCCATCAGGGCATCCTTGAGCCGCCGTGAAGTGTCATCAGATGAGCGGCAGGCATGGGCAACCTCGATCCGCAGAATGAATCGATCATCAGGGTCGGAGAGATTCCGGCGGTTCGCCTCGCCGTGCAAGGTGATCTGGTGATCGTCAGCCGTTTTCAACAGCTCTTCAAGGTCTTTCGGCTGTCGCATGAGGCGGTCCGGGTGGTACGCGATGATGTGACGGAAGTCCCGGCCCTGCGCGCCGACTAGCAACTTGTCCCATCCGGGGCGCTTTCGCGTCCGGCTCCACGCCGATCGACTGTTGTCCACGAACACATGATCCGGGTTGACTATGAGTCCCAGACGATGGGCGATGCTCCGGCAGATGACTTCCTGCCGGTCCACCCCAGTCTGATCGTCCTCATCTGCCTTGGAGATCCGGCAGTAGATCGCGGCTTGTTCACCTGCCACGCTGGCCGATGTGCGCTTCGGTTCTCTCATACCTCGAAGTGTATTAAC
This sequence comes from Streptomyces sp. 846.5, assembly GCF_004365705.1. Taxonomy (NCBI): domain Bacteria; kingdom Bacillati; phylum Actinomycetota; class Actinomycetes; order Kitasatosporales; family Streptomycetaceae; genus Streptomyces; species Streptomyces sp. 846.5. The sequence continues at coordinate 5,492,452 of NZ_SOBN01000001.1, read as the reverse complement.
AAGGAATGGCTGCCGGCACCTTCCGGCTGCCCGGGGTGCTGGCCATCCAGGTCGCCCAGGTGGACGCGATGAGCGGCGGCCGGGTCGAGCTGGGCCTGGGTGCGGCCTGGTACGAGGAGGAACACACCGCCTACGGCATCCCCTTCCCGTCCAAGCGGATCGACCGCTTCGAGGAGCAGCTGGCGATCGTCACCGGCCTGTGGGAGACCAAGGTCGGCGACACCTTCGACTACGACGGCACCTACTACCAGCTGAAGGACTCCCCCGCGCTGCCCAAGCCGGTGCAGAGCCGGGTCCCGGTGCTGGTCGGCGGCATGGGGCCGACCCGGCTGCCGGCCCTCGCGGCGCGCTTCGCCACCGAGTTCAACCTGCCGTTCGTCTCGGTCGAGGACACCCGCGCCCAGATCGGCCGGGTCCGCGCCGCCTGCGCGGAGCGCGCACGCGCGGCCGACGACATGGTGTACTCCAACGCGCTGGTGGCCTGCGTCGGCAAGGACGACGCCGAGGTGGCCCGACGCGCGGCCGCGATCGGCCGCGAGGTGGCCGAGCTCAAGGCCAACGGCCTGGCCGGGACCCCGGCCGAGGTGGTGGACCGGATCGGCCAGTACGCCGAGGCGGGCAGCAGCCGCTTCTACTTCCAGATCCTGGACCTGGAGGACCTGGACCACCTGGAGCTGATCGCCGATCAGATCGCCCCGCAGGTCGGCTGACCGCCGGACCGACGGGAGAACGAACGAACCGTACGGCCGGAGCCTGCCCCTGACAGCGGACCCCGGCCGTACGGCGGCTCACTCGCTGCTGCCGTCCAGCACCTTCGTCTCCTCGGGTGTCAGCAGCCGTGAGCGGATCAGGAAACGCACGCCCTCCGGCGCCTCCAGCGAGAACCCGCCGCCGCGCCCGGGGACCACGTCCACGGTGAGATGGGTGTGCCGCCAGCGCTCGAACTGGTCCTTGGACATCCAGAAGGTGACCGGCTCGGGCACGTCCGCGACCGGCAGCGAGGCGAGCAGCACGTCGGACGCGCCCGTCCTGAACTCGCCCTCCACGTAGCACATCGGGGAGCTCCCGTCGCAGCAGCCGCCCGACTGGTGGAACATCAGCGGGCCGTTGGCCGCGTAGAGCTTCCGCAACACCTCCTCCGCGGCGGAGGTCACGGCGACCCTGGAGACGGCCGGGGCACCCATGGCTAGAAGAACCCGAGCTTCTTGGCCGAGTAGCTGACCAGGAGGTTCTTGGTCTGCTGGTAGTGGTCCAGCATCATCTTGTGGTTCTCGCGCCCGATGCCGGAGCCCTTGTAGCCGCCGAACGCCGCGTGCGCGGGGTAGGCGTGGTAGCAGTTGGTCCACACCCGTCCGGCCTGGATCGCCCGCCCTGCCCGGTAGGCGGTGCTGCTGTCGCGGGTCCAGACGCCGGCGCCGAGCCCGTACAGGGTGTCGTTGGCGATCCTGATGGCGTCGTCGAAGGTGGCGAAGGGCGCCACCGAGACCACCGGGCCGAAGATCTCCTCCTGGAAGATCCGCATCGAGTTGTTGCCCTCGAAGATGGTCGGCTCGACGTAGTAGCCGCCCGCCAGCTCCCCCTCCATGTCGGCACGCGAGCCGCCGATCAGGATCTTGGCGCCCTCCTGCTGGCCGATGTCCAGGTAGGAGAGGATCTTCTCCAGCTGGTCGTTGGAGGCCTGGGCGCCGATCATGGTGTCGGTGTCGAACGGGTGGCCCTGGACGATGGCGCGGGTGCGGTCCACCGCCGCGTCCAGGAACTCGCTGTAGTGGCCCTCCTGGATCAGCGCGCGGGAGGGGCAGGTGCAGACCTCGCCCTGGTTCAGCGCGAACATGGTGAAGCCTTCGAGCGCCTTGTCCAGGAAGTCGTCGCGGGCCGAACTCACGTCGTCGAAGAAGATGTTGGGGCTCTTGCCGCCCAGCTCCAGGGTGACCGGCTTGATGTTCTCGCTGGCGTACTGCATGATCAGCCGCCCGGTGGTGGTCTCTCCGGTGAAGGCGACCTTGGCGACCCGCGCGCTGGACGCCAGCGGCTTGCCGGCCTCCACCCCGAAGCCGTTGACGATGTTGACGACCCCCGGCGGGATCAGGTCGGCGACCAGGCTCATCCAGAAGTGGATGGACGCCGGGGTCTGCTCGGCGGGCTTGATGACGACGGCGTTCCCGGCGGCCAGCGCGGGGGCCAGCTTCCAGGTCGCCATCAGGATCGGGAAGTTCCACGGGATGATCTGCGCGACCACGCCCAGCGGCTCGTGGAAGTGGTAGGCGACGGTGTCCTCGTCGATCTCGGAGAGCGAGCCCTCCTGGGACCGGATCGCGCCCGCGAAGTAGCGGAAGTGGTCGATGGCGAGCGGGATGTCGGCCGCCATGCTCTCGCGGATCGGCTTGCCGTTCTCCCAGCTCTCGGCGACGGCGAGGGCTTCGAGGTTCTGCTCCATGCGGTCGGCGATGCGGTTGAGGATGTTGGCCCGGTCACCGGCCGACGTCCGGCCCCAGGCGGGAGCTGCGGCGTGCGCCGCGTCCAGGGCCGCCTCGACGTCCTCGGCGGTTCCGCGGGCGATCTCGCAGAAGTTCTGTCCGGTGACCGGGGTGGGGTTCTCGAAGTACTGCCCGCGTACCGGGGGCACGAACTCCCCGCCGATCCAGTGGTCGTAGCGCGACTGGTAGTTCATCTTCGCGCCGGACTCCCCCGGCGCAGCGATACGGGCCATGGTGGTCGACCTCCGTCAGGCTCCGCATCCGTGCCGACCGCCCCTCGTTGGACGATCGCCGTGATGCGGTTCTGCCGCGCACGCTAACTCCGCGGACGTTGCCTGGACGTTGCACGGCCGGTGACGCGCCGTCAGCTGCGCCGCCATCCGGCGCTAGAGCCCGTACTCCTCCCGCAGCTCTCGGGCCCGGGCCAGCGCCACGCCCCGCTGCGGGGAGCCGTGCGGGGCGACGGCGGCCAGCCGCTCCCAGACCTGGAGGTCGTTGAACCCGCTGCCGTCGGCCCAGGCGCGGATGGTGCGGGGGTCGCCGTCGGCCAGCACCGAGGCGCGCAACTGGGTGTCCAGCCAGCGGCGCTGGGCGACCACACCGGGCGCCTCCGAGCTGGGCAGCAGCGGTCCCGGGTAGCCGGCGACCGCGGCGGCGAGATCGCCCCGGTGCAGTGCGGCGGCGATGTCGAGGTAGTCGGCCTCCACCGGCGCGGTGAGCCGGTACGGACGCGAGCAGAGCAGATCGCCGACGGTGCGGCGGAGCCTGGTGAGCTCGACCCGCAGCGTGGTGGGGCTGGCCGTAGCGCAGCCGCCGTGCAGCAGATCGGACAACTGATCACCGGTCAGGCCGTCCTGATGGAGCGTCAGCATGATCAGCAGCTCGGTGTGACGACGGGTCAGCCGCACCGTCCGACCGTCGGCCAGGCGCAGCGCACCCTCGCAGCGGTCCAACGCCTGCAGCCGAACCGCGGTCTGTGACTGGAGGTCAGCCTGTGACCGGAGGTCGGTCTCGGCCTGCGGCGGCAGCCACAGCGCCTCCTCGCAGGCCCGGGCGGCGACCCGGACCAGGGCCAGGCTGTACGGATTGGCGACGGTGTCGCCGCCGGTGAGGTCGACCACGCCGAGGATGCGTCCGGTCGCCGGGTCGTGGATGGGGGCCGCGGCGCAGGTCCAGGCCTGGACCGTCTGGCGGAAGTGCTCGGTCGCGAAGATCTGCACTTCGTGGTCGAGCGCGAGCGCCGTCCCCGGGGCATTGGTGCCCGCGTGGGCCTCGTCCCACAGCGCGCCCTCGACGAAGTTGATCCGTGCGGCCCGGGCCCTGGCCGCGCGGTTGCCCTCGACCCAGAGCAGCCGGCCCGCCGCGTCCGACACCGCCATCAGGTGGTCGCCGTCCTCGGCGGCGCTGCCGACAATCTGCCGCAGCACGCCGATGACCCGGGCGAGCGGGTGCGCGGCGCGGTAGGCGAGCAGCTCGGCGTCGGTGAGGGTCACCGGTGCCTCGGCGTCCTGGGCGACCCTGGCGTCGGAGGAGCGCAGCCAGGACTGGGCGACCAGCTCCCGCACCCCCGGCCCCGTCCCGGCCATGGCCACAGCGTGGTCGGGGGCGGCGACGAAGGCCGAGTGCGCATGCGCGATCTCGCGCGCCCGCTGCCTCGGGTCGTCACCGACCTGTGCCAGCCAGCCGTTGCCGCCCATCAGCTCCCACCGCTCAGCGCTCGCTGCTCCCTGACTCGGGGCCCTTCCTGTGCTCGCCCTTCGTCTGGATACTGTCTCCGCGCCGGTGCCGCCGCAATGCCTGCGGCGCTACTGCTTCTTCGACGCGGACGGGGGTGCACCGAGGTGCACCCCCGTCCGGGTGGGCGTCATGGCCGATGGCCGGTGTGGATCAGGCCGGGATCAGAGCACGCCGGAGTCGGCGATGGTGATCTTGGCCTTGGTGCGGCCGCTCTGCGAGCCGTAGCTCTCGATCTTGGTGACCAGGTCCAGGCTCTGCTGGTCGGCGACCTCGCCGAAGACCACGTGCTTGCCGTCGAGCCAGTCGGTCACGATGGTGGTGATGAAGAACTGCGAGCCGTTGGTGTTGGGGCCGGCGTTGGCCATCGACAGCAGGCCGGGCTTGGTGTGCTTGAGCTGGAAGTTCTCGTCCGCGAACTTCTCGCCGTAGATGCTCTTGCCGCCGGTGCCGTCGCCACGGGTGAAGTCGCCGCCCTGGAGCATGAAGGCGGGGATGACGCGATGGAAGGAGGACCCCTTGTAGCCGAAGCCGTTCTCGCCGGTGGCCAGCGCGCGGAAGTTCTCCACGGTCTTGGGAACGATGTCGTCGAACAGGTTGAAGGTGATCCGCCCGGCGGGCGCGTCGTCGATGGTGATGTCGAAGTAAGCCTGGATCGTCATGCAAGCATCCTGACATTTCCATGCGGCGACCGGCCAATTCGGGCGGCCGACGGAGGCGACGCGCCGTACAGACCGGCATCGAATCGTACATTTGCGGAAAATTGCCGCCTATGGTACGGCCATGGAGACAGCTCAACGGACAGCAGTGACAGAGCAGCAAGCCGAAACCGCCGGCGCGGAGACGTGGACCCGAGCGACCGAGCGGTTGCCCGCGCAGCTGCGCAAGGACCTGCTGGTCCGCGCGGCCCAGCACGGGATCGAGCCCTGGCGCGCGGTACGGGACGCGGTCGCGGCCTGGTGCGGGGTCCCGGCGCAGGCCGGAGCGCGGGTGGAGCAGGCGTTCCGGAAGGAGTGCGAGGCACGCGGGCTGACCACCGCCCGCGCCCTGCCCGAGGCGGCCCGGCTGTGGTTCGACGCCAACCCGGTGCCCCCGGTCCCCCGGGCCCGGCGCCCGGTACGGGCCGCGCGCCGGATCGTGGTGTGCAACCAGAAGGGCGGGGTCGGCAAGACCGCCGTCAGCAGCGGCGTCGCCCAGGCGCTGGCCGAGCGCGGCGAACGCGTGCTGCTGGTGGACTACGACCCGCAGGGCCACCTCAGCCAGCAGCTCGGCGTCGCCGTGGTCGAGGACGAGAAGGAGAGCCTCTCGGCCCATATGGCCGGCGACGCCAAGGGCGGCCTCGCCGCCCTGCTGACCCCGCTGGACTGCGGCTTCACCGGCGATCTGGTGCTGCTCCCGGCCTGCATGGACGCGTTCCTGCTGGACGTGCGGCTGTCCAGGGTGCGCGGCAGGGAGAACGCCCTGGAACGGGCGCTGGCCTCGGTGGAGCACGAGTTCGACACCGTGGTCGTGGACTGCCCGCCCAGCCTCGGCCTCGGCATGGACGCCGCGATCGCGTACTCCCGCACCCGCGAGGGTGAACCGGCCGGACGCTCCGGGGTCCTCATCCCGGTCCAGGCGGAGGACGCCTCGGCCACCGCGTTCACCATGCTGATGGACCAGATGGAGGACCTGCGCGCGGACCTCGGCATCCAGCTCGCCCAGCTCGGCCTGGTGGTCAACCTCTACGACGCCCGCCGCGGCTACATCGCCACCTCCTCCCTGGAGAAGTGGCAGGCGCTGGACGAGCCGCCGGTGCTCGCGGTACTGCCGGACCGCAAGGAGCAGCGCGAGGCGGTACGTCTGCAGCGCCCGCTGCTCAGCTACGCGCCTGGCAGCGAACAGGCCCAGCTCTTCCGCGAGCTGGCCAGGAGGCTGGGATGAGGGCCTCGGAACGGCTGAGCAGCTCGGACTCCTTCGCGTCCGTCTCCCGCACCCGCAGCACGCGCCGACGGATGATCGACGAGGCGGTGACGGAGGCGCCGGACGCCCCGGACGCCCCGGCCACACCGGTGGCGGGCGCCGTGGCGCTGGACCAGCTCGCCCCCAACCCGCGCAATCCGCGCGAGGACCTGGGCGACCTGGAGGACCTCCGCTCCATCGCCGAACTCCAGCTCCAGGCGTGCCTCGCGGTCACCCGGGAGGCGTATCTGAGGATCTGGCCGGAGGACGAACCGCTCCTCGACGCCGGCGTCCGCTACGTCGTCGTCAACGGCTGCCGCCGCTACGCCGCGGCGGTGCGGTTCGGACGCGACACCCTGGAGATCAGCGTCAAGGACGAGGTGGCCGCCTCGCGCGAGGCGCTGCTGGCCGCGTCCATCCAGGAGAACATCGACCGCCGGGACTTCGACGTCCTGGAGGAGGCCCGGGCGGTGGAGGCCATGGTCGCCGCCTGCGAGGGCAGCGGTGTCGCCGCGGCCCGGCGGCTGAACCGCAGTCCGGGCTGGATCTCGCAGCGCAGGGCGCTGCTGGAGCTGGCCCCCGAGCTCCAGTCCCGGCTCCGCGCCGGGGATCTGGCGGTGCGGGACGCCCGGCGGCTGGCCCGGGTGCCGCTGGCCGAACAGGTGGCGGCCTGGCGCGAGGAGACGGCCAGGGCCGAACTGCAGCGCGCGGAACGCCAGGCCGCCCGCGCCGCGGTCGCAGCGGTACGCGCGGCCCACCCCCCGCTCCTGCCGGTGCCCTCGCCCACGGCCGCGCCGGACACCCGACCGACGGCCTCACCGACGGAGAAGCCCGACCGGCAGGCCTGGCCTCAGCAACAGCGGGACCAGGAACCGGCGCCGTTCGGCCCACCGCCCGATCTCGCCCGCGCCCTCCTGGCCGCCTACACCCGCGACGAGATCCACGACCTCGTCCGACTGCTGCTGGCGGCGGGCCGCAGCTGAGACTCCCGCGACGGGGTGGGGCTTTACCGCGGTAAAGCCCCACCCCCTGCCACGCCCTACCGCTCACATCCGCTCGGGAGCCTGAAGCCCCAGCAGCTCCAGCCCTCGGGCCAGCGTCTCGCCGGTGAGCGTGCACAGGGCCAGCCGGTTCCCGCGCAGCTCCTCGGACTCGGCCCTCAGCACCGGGCAGGCGCCGTAGAAGTCGGTGAACGCCTTCGCCAGCGCGAACAGATAGCCGCAGAGCCGATGCGGCTCCAACTCCGCCGCCACTTCCGCCAGCACCGCGCCGAAACCGTCCAGCTGCAGGATCAGCGCCCGCTCGGCCGGGTGCAGCGGCGCCTCCGGCACCACTTCCACTGCATGCCCTGACGACGTGTCCGTCATCGCCGCCCTGGCGAGGATCGACCGCACCCGGGCGTGCGCGTACTGCAGATAGACACCGGTGTTGCCGTTCAGCGACACCATCGCGTCGATGTCGAAGACATAGTTCTTCGCCCGCGAGGTCGCCAGATCCGCGTACTTGACCGCACCGATCCCCGCCGCCGCGACCACCCGCTCCCGCTCGGCCGCCGAGAGGTCGCTCGGCTTGTCGGCGGTCGCCGCCCGGGCCGCCTCCACGGCCTCATCCAGCAGGTGCGACAGCCGAACGGTGTCACCGGACCTGGTCTTGAACGGCCTGCCGTCCGGAGCCGTCACCATGCCGAAGGGCACATGGACGACCTCGACCGTGTCCGGCAGCCAGCCGGCCCGCCGAGCGGTGGCGAAGACCATCCGGAAGTGCAACGCCTGCCGCGCGTCGACGACGTAGAGGATGCGGTCCGCGGCGAGGTCGACGCCCCGGTGCCGCAGCGTCGCCAGATCCGTCGCCGCGTAGCCGTACCCGCCGTCCTGCTTACGGACCATCAGCGGCAGCGGCCGACCGTCGGCCCCGGTCATGTCGTCGAAGAAGACGCACAGCGCGCCATCGCTCTCCACCGCGATCCCGGCCGCCGTCAGTTCCTCGGCGATCCCGTCCAGCTCGGGGTTGTGGGAGGACTCCGCTGCAACGTCGGACGGGGTGAGCAGCACCCCGAGCCGGTCGTAGAGCAGTTGGAACGCCTGAGTGGACACCTCCACCAACTGCCGCCACTGCGCCAGGGTGGCCTCGTCGCCGGTCTGCAGGGCGACCACCCGCTGCCGGGCCCGCTCGGCGAACTCCGGATCCGCGTCGAACGCCTTCCGCGCGGCCCGGTAGAGCCCGTCCAGCTCACTCACCCGCGTGCCCGGCTCCGCCGCCGGAGCGTGGTGCTGGTGTTCCTGCAGGTACTGGATCAGCATCCCGAAGTTGGTCCCCCAGTCGCCGAGATGGTTCTGCCGCACCACATCCGCCCCGAGGAAGCCCAGCACCCGCGCCAGGCAGTCGCCGATGACCGTCGTCCGCAGATGGCCGACGTGCATCTCCTTGGCGATGTTCGGCCCCGAGTAGTCGATCACGATCCGCGTCCCCGTCAGCGGACTCCCGACCCCCAGCTGCCTCCCGCCGTAGGCGAGCCTCACGGAGACCATGCCCCAGAGCGCCTGGTCGTCCACCGTCAGATTCAGGAACCCGGGCCCGGAGACAGTGGCGGTGAACGGCCCTCCGGCCATCCCCGCCCGCAACTCCTCGGCCAGCGCACGCGGACTGGTCCCGGCCTGCTTGGCGAGCGCCAGGGCGATGTTCGACTGGAAGTCGGCGTGCTCGGAGGGCCGTACGAGCGGGTCCGCCTCCGACAACGGCGCCGGCAGGTGTCGGCGCATGGCGGCCGACATGACGTCTTCCGCATGGGCCTTGACTGCCTGTACCTGTGCCACGGGACTGCCCTCTCGACTCCATCAGCCTGTTTCGCGGAACAGTAGACGCCAGAACCGAACCCCCGCCCGCGATTTATCCCGTGCGCAGCGCTCGCCGCCCCCGGTAGCTTCCCGACATGGACTGGCATGCCTGGCACGACGACTACGACCGCCCCGACTCCGCCCTCACGCACCGCCTGGCCGCGGTGCAGCAGCAGATCCGGCTGGCCCTGGACTCCGCACCACCGGGACCGCTACGGGTGATCAGCATCTGCGCCGGCCAGGGACACGACCTGCTCGGCGTCCTCCCCGACCATCCGCGCCGCGAGGACGTCACCGCCCGCCTGGTCGAACTCGACCCGCGCAACGCCGCCGCAGCACGGGCCACCGCGGCGGCGGCAGGGCTGTACCAGGTCGAAGTGGTGACCGGCGACGCCTCCCTGGTCGCCCAGTACGACGACCTCACCCCGGCCGAACTCGTCCTGGCCTGCGGGATCTTCGGCAACATCACCGACGCCGACATCGAGCGCACCACCGACCGCTGCACCCGCTTGTGCGCCGTCGGCGGCACGGTGGTCTGGACCCGCCACCGCAGGGAACCGGACCTGGTCCCACAGATCTGCCGCTGGTTCGAAGACCGCGGCTTCGACCGCATCTGGCTCTCCGCCCCCGACGCCGGCTTCGGCGCCGCCGCCCACCGAAACGGCGGCCGGGCGCGGCCGCTCACGCCAGAACACACGTCCGATTCTGCCTCCGCCGCCAACCCGAGCATGTTCACCTTCATCGGCCACGACACCCTGCCCAGCTGACCAGGACACCAACGCCGCCCACCCGTCAACGCCCCACGCTTGCAACGGCATTGGTCGTGCGGCGACCGCACCCACTGTCTCCGCACGCGTGGGGCGCCGCTCCCTTACTCCGCCGCCCCCACCACCAGCTCCCGCACGTACCCCGCCGCCTCTGCCAGGGCGACTGCCGTGTTCGTGCCCGTCGCGCGGTCGGTGATCTCGACCGTGCCGGCCGCGAGGCCGCGTGCGCCGATGGTGATGCGGTACGGCATGCCGACGAGTTCGACGTCGCTGAACTTCACGCCGGGGCGCTCGTCGCGGTCGTCCAGGACGGCGTCGACGCGCTGGCGGCGCAGCTGCGCGTACAGTTCCTCGCCTGCGGCGGTGACGGCCTCGTCCTTGCCGAGGGTGACCACGGCGACCTCGAAGGGGGCGATGGCGACCGGCCAGACGATGCCCCGGTCGTCGTGGTGCGACTCGACCGCGCAGGCCAGGGCGCGTTCGATGCCGATGCCGTAGCTGCCCATGACCGGGGCGACCCGCTCGCCGCCGGGGGCGAGGACGCTGACGCCGAGGGGCTCCGTGTACTTGCGGCCGAGCTTGAAGATGTGGCCGATCTCGACCGTCCGGACCACGCCCAGCGGGGTGCCGCAGTGGGGGCAGGGCTCGCCGGCGGTGACCTCGCGCAGGTCGGCCCAGCGGGCCGGGGCGATGTCGCGGTCGACGTCGACGCCGCGCAGGTGCACCCCGTCGGTGTTGGCGCCGGTGGCCATGGAGCTGCGTCCGCGCAGGGCCTCGTCGGCGATGACCGGGAGGCCGGTGACACCGACCGCGCCCAGGCTGCCGGGCTTGGCGCCCAGCGCCGCGACGATCTCCTCGGGGGTCGCCGGGCGGATCCGGTTCGCCCCGGTGGCGTCGATCAACTTCTGCTCGACCAGGGCGTGGTCGCCGCGCATCAGTACCAGCGCCAGCTGCTCGTCCAGGGCGTAGACCAGGGTCTTGACCTGCTGCTGGGCGCTGTACCCGTACTCCCGGTCGAGGTCGTCGATGGTGCGTACGCCAGGGGTGTCGAAGCGCTCCGGGGCCGCCGGTCCCTCGGCGTCCTCGACTGCGGCCAGGGCCGAGCCGGCCTTCTCCACGTTGGCGGCGTAGTCGCAGTTCGGACAGGTGACGATCAGGTCCTCGCCCGCGTCCGACGGGCACATGAACTCCACCGACGAGCTGCCGCCCATGCTGCCGCTGGACGCCTGCACCGGGATCGCCGGGATGCCGATCCTGGCGAAGATCCGCAGATACGCGGCGTGCTGCCGGTCGAAGGCGGCGTCGAGCCCGGCCTCGTCCAGGTCAAAGCTGTAGGCGTCCTTCATGGTGAACTCGCGCACCCGGATCAGGCCGCTCTTCGGGCGCGGCTCGTCCCGGAACTTGGTCTGGAACTGGTACCAGGTCTGCGGCAGTTGACGGTACGAGCGCAGTTCCTGCGCCAGCGTGGTGAAGATCTCCTCGTGCGTCATGCCCAGGGCGAGGTCCGCGCCCTTGCGGTCCCTGAGGCGGAACATCTCCTCGCCCATGACGTCCCAGCGCCCGGACTTGTGCCAGATCTCGGCGGGGTGCATCACCGGCAGGAGGAACTCCTGCGCGCCGGTCCGGTTCATCTCCTCGCGGACGATCTCCATGATCTTGGCTCGGACCCGCACCGCGAGCGGCAGCAGCGAGTAGTGCCCGGCCATCAGTTGGCGGACGTAGCCGGCGCGGAGCAGCAGCCGGTGGCTGACCGCGTCCGCATCGGCGGGATCCTCGCGCAGAGTGGGGACGTAGAGCTCTGACCAGCGCATCAGTGGGGCCGCTTTCGTCTAGGGGGCGGGGACGCAGTCTACCGAGGGGCGGTGGCGGGAATCCTCCCGTTATCGCCGGCCCCGGACACCCGCCCGGACACGCCGGTGGACACGCCCATGGTCATGCCTATGCATCCGGTCCGGCGGTCGCGATACTGAGGCGCGTCGTCGGGGACTCCGGGGGGCAGCGTTGGAAGCCTTGGGCTGGGTACTGGTCGTCCTGCTGTGCTGCGGCGCCACCGTGGGGTGGCAGATGTACCGCTACCCCGGCGGGTGGGCCTATGCCTTCGGGACGATGTACGCGCCGGACCGCAAGGAGCTCGCGACAGCGCGCCTCGCCGTGCGCACGGTCAGGCGCGAGCACGGCCGGGAACTGTCGTCGGCCGAGAATGAGTTGCACGACGCCGAGCGGCGGCGCAAGCGGAAGATCGACAGGACCGAGCGTCAGCTCAAGGAGCTGCGGAACCCTGGCCCCGGAGAACCACGCGAAACCATGGGAGCCATGACGCTGCATCAGCACTGCCTGTGGATCGCGAAGCAGGAGATCCCACTGGACGGGCTCCGGGTGCGCTTCGAGGCCGGACGGCGGAACACCTGCTACATCCATGTCACCCTCCCCGACGGCCATGAGCAGTCCGCGTCCTTCCCCGGCGCCCAGTTCGAGGAGGAGGACGTCCGCGGTTTCTCGCGGCGGATCATCAATGCGGTCGCCGACGAGAACCGGGCCTGCGCGGAACGCGAGCAGAAGATCGCCGAGGTCGAGGAGGACCGCCGGCGCGCCGTCGCCGACACGGCCGCCCAGGATGCCGCCCGGGAGAAGGTCGCGCGGGTGAGGGAACGGCACCGGAAGGAGGGACGCCTTGACGCCGCACAGGATGGGCTTGACCGGGCCCTCGACCAGTGGCAGGACATCACCGGACACCGTCCGGCCCGATAAGACGCTCCCTCCGCTAGCGCTCCAACGGCGTCTGCCCCTGCCCCTGCCCGTGCTCCGCCAGCCGCTGCTGCTCCGCCTCGATGATCTGCCGCGCCAGCGAGGACTCGGAGACGTCCAGGGCCTCCGGTGACGCCTCGGCGGCGTCGCTGCGGCGGGCGTAGGCGTCGAACAGGTTCTGTTTGCGGGACAGCAGGCGCACCAGCCGCTGGTCGACGCTGTCCGGCGTGAGCAGCCGGTGCACCCGTACCCGCCGGGTCTGGCCCATCCGGTGCGCGCGGGCGACGGCCTGCTGCTCCAGGGCGGGCTTGACCTGCGGTTCGCACAGCACGACCACGCTCGCGGCCTGCAGGTTCAGCCCGATGCCGCCGACCTGGATCTGCGCGAGCAGCACCGCCGGTCCGGACGTGGCGGTGAACCGGTCGACGATCCGCTGCCGCTCGTCCGGTCCGGCACGGCCCGACAGCGGTCCGAGCAGCACCGGAACCTCGGCGGCGATGGCTTCCTGAGCCACTGTCAGCACATCGCGGAAGTAGGAGAACACCAGCACCTTCTCCCCTGCGGCCACGGCCTCCGCCACGATCTCGCCCAGCCGCCGCAGCTTCGCGGACTTCTCCGGGACGGCGTACGCGGCCCGGCGCATCGCCTGGAAGTTCCCGTCGGCGACCGCCTGCCGGTAGGCGTCCTCGTCGGCCGGGCTGAACTCCTGCCACTCGTCGCTGTGCACCATCACCGGCAGTTCGCTGAGCACATCGCTCTGGTTGCGCCGCAGGTAGGCCGGGGCGACGGCGTGCCGGAACGCCTCCGCGCCCGGCAGCGCGTCCCACCATCCAACGGCAGGCAGCAGCGCGGGCTGCAGATAGGACAGCAGCACGCGGAACTCGGCGAGCCGGTTCTCCATCACCGTGCCGGTCAGGAAGAGCACCCGCTCGCACTTCTCGGTCAACGCGCGTACCTGGCGGGCGCGCTGGGTCTGCGGGTTCTTGATGTAGTGGGCCTCGTCCACCACTACCATCGCCATCGCCGCCCCGGCTGCCAGATCGACCACCCTTCCCTCCGCCAGATAGCGCAGCCCCTCGAAGGTGGTGACGGCGACCCCGCCCTCATGCCGCCAGCGCACCAGTGCCGACCCGCGATGGGTCCCGTGCAGCCGGTGGGCGCTCAGCCGTGAGCGCGACTCGATCTCCCGGATCCAGTTGACCAGTACGCTCGCCGGGCAGACCACCAGGAAGTGCCGTTCGCCCTGCGCGGCGAGGTGCGCCATGGCCGCGATCGCCTGGATCGTCTTGCCCAGCCCCATCTCGTCGCCCAGGATCGTCCGCTGCCGCACCAGGGCGTAGCGGGCGCCGAACACCTGGTAGCCGCGCAGCGAGACCCGGAGCAACGACTCGTCCAGGTCCTGTCCGCGCACCAGCCGGGCGAGCGGGTCGGGCAGGTGGCCCTCGGCGGACTCGCTCGACACCGTCCGCAGGGCGGCTTCGGCGATCTGTCCCAGGACGGTGTAGAACTCGGCCGCCCGGGTCACGAACTCCAGCCAGGCCTGGTCCGGCGAGGACGGGCGGCGCAGCAGGTCCGCGGCGGCTTGGGCGAGCACCTCGTCGACGTCGTCCTGCTCGGCGGCGGCCACCAGTTCGGCCATCCCGGCCATGGCCGCCAGTGCCGCCTCCCGCCGATCGCGGCCCATCAGCCGCAGCCGCAGCGCCGACCGGGCCGGGGCCGCTTCCGCCAGGGCGACGGTCAGCAGCGCCGAGGCGTCGTCCGCGCGCCGGTACGCGCCGAGCAGCCCGGGGCCGGCCTGGACGAACGGGAACAGTTCCGTCACCAGCCCGGTCCCGACCGGATCGCGGCGGTCCGGGTCGATGCGCACCGCGGTGGCCTCCAGGGCGGCCCGTGCTAGCTGCGCGGCGGCGGCCTTGGCCTGGTCCGCGCTCTGCCGGCCGATCCCGGGGACCCGGAGCAGTTCGTAGGCCTCGGCCCGGTGGACCTGACCGACCGTCACGATTCCCGCCGCCTCCAGCGCGGTGATCCGCAGCCGTCCGTCGGTCACATCGCTGAGCCGGGCGACCGGGACCTCGTCCAGCGCCGCCTGCGCCTCCCCGGCGCGCAACTCCTCGGCCAGGGAGCGGACCCGTTCGACGGCGGCCCGGTACTCGTTCACCACGTCGGTCGCGGACCGGTGCAGCCGCTGTCCCCGTCCGTACAGCTCTCTGCGCTCACGGCTCCGCCCCACCCGGCGCCTCCCCCTCCGCACCTTCGCACCCGCGCACCCGCGCTACGCGCACATCCTGCCAGCGGATACGCGAGAGCGGCGCACTCCGGTTCGGAGTGCGCCGCCCTGGCGGTGCATGTGGTGCGTGCGACCGGGTCTGTCAGAGACCGGCAGCCGGGCCGCAGACCGGCCAGGCGCCGGGGCCCTGCGAGGCCAGGACCTTCTCGGCCACGGCGATCTGCTGGTCCTTGCTGGCCTGGTCGGCGCTGGCCGCGTACTGGGTGCCGCCGTAGGCGGCCCAGGTGGAGGCCGTGAACTGGAGGCCACCGGAGTAGCCGTTGCCGGTGTTGATGCTCCAGTTGCCGCTGCTCTCGCACTGCGCGACGGCGTCCCAGGTGGACGTGGACGCGGCAGAGGCGGTGGTGGCGGTGACCAGGCCGGCCACCGGAGCGGCGACCAGCACACCGGTCGCCAGCGCCATCCGCATCCGGTTGCGGCGACGGCCGGTCCCGGCGGTGTTGCGGGCAGCGTTGGTGGGGGTGCGGAAGTTCATCAAATCCCTTTCGACAGGCCCCGGGGCGACGCAGCAGGAAGCCATCGGCGCGCAGGCGCGCTCGGCTTCGCGGTGTCGTGAGGTGGTGCGGACAGTCGGTCCACGCGACAGGGGCGTGGTCACCGTGGCTGTCCCGGTGCCCACGGTCCTGGCCGCTGGGAGCGGGGAGGACCACTGGGTGGGCGAACCCGGGGGGTGCTCAGTGCACGTCTTCGAAGCTAGGCAACAATCGGGGACGATTCAAACATTTTGCAGAAGTCCCAGCTCAGCGCCTGGTTACCGCTGGTACCGATCATGAATGTGAGGCCATTTTCCGTATCGGACCGCCGGATCCGACGCCGCTTTGTGGTCTGGACCACACGCCGGAGCCGGTGAGCTGCACCACATCATCGACGCTCTGTCAGCAGGCGTCAGCCGCCCGTACGTGTTGATCTTGTTCTTCCGCCCGCCCGACCGCCCTCGCTGTGACCTGGGCCATTCGGGCCGAAGCCGAACCACGTCGTCAGTCGCCGGCGCCCGCTTCGGCGACCCGGCGGCGCAGGTCGGCCGCGGTCTGGGGCTCGCCGACACGGTCGTAGCAGTCGGCGGCCTCCCGCCAGGCCGGCAGCGCCTCGCCGTGCTCGCCGGTGGCGGTGAGCGCGTCGCCGAGCAGCATCAGCGCGTTCCCCAGCATCTGGAGGTCGTCGCACTCCCGACCGGTGACGATGGCGTCGCGCAGCGACGCCATCGCCTCGGGCAGGCGGCCGAGCGCCAGGTAGGCCTCGCCCAGATTCAGCTGGCCCGCGCCGATCCCGACGAAGGATTCGGCCTTCCGGGCCATCGGGATGGACTCCTGGAACGCCTCGACCGCCTCCTCGGCACGGCCCAGTTCCAGGTAGAGCAGGCCCAGATTGTTCAGGGTCGCCAGGATCCCGTACGGATGGGCCGCCTCCCGGCGCAGCGGCAGGGCCCGTTCGAACCAGGGCAGGGCCTCCTCGTGCCGCCCCGCGAAGTAGTAGGTCATCGCGATGGACTCGTTCGCGGCGGCCTGACCGTGCACGTCGCCGCGCCGGGTCTGGATCTCCAGCGCCGCGTGGGCGGCGGCCAGGCCCTCATCGATCTGCTTCAGCTCCATATGGGCATGGGCCACGCTGTTGTAGGAGGCGGCCTCGTGCTCCAGCCGCCCGGTGCGGCGGGCGCTGTCCAGGCTGACCCGCTGGGTCTCCAGCACGATGTCCAGCTCCCGGCGCAGCAGCAGATGGTGCAGCGTCTCCATCGGCAGCAGCTGCGCCAGCGCCTCCATTCGCAGCTCGCCCACCTGGACGGTGACGGCGTGCAGGTTGGCCTGTTCGAGGTCCAGCCAGGCCAGCGCGTCGGCATAGGAGTCAAATCGCAGCGCGTCGTCCGGCTCCGGGACCTCGGACAGGTCGAAGCGGCGGCGCTCGGGCTTGAACTGCTCCATGGCCTGGTAGGCGCTGTGCAGGTACCAGGTGCCGAGCCGTTCCACCGCGGCGTGCGCCTCCGCGCCGGGCCGCAGCTCGGGCTCGGGCTCAGGTCCGGGCTCCGCCTCGGCGACCAGCTCCCGGGCGAAGAGGTGCAGCAGGTCATGCAGGGCGAACCGGCCGGCCCGCGGCTCGCGCACGAAGTGGATGTCGACCAGCCGGTCCAGGGCCTTCCGGGTGGCGTCGGCGGACCGGTCGGCCAGCGCCGCGACGGCCGCCAGGCCGATCTCCCCGCCCTGCCACAGGCCGAGCAACCGGAAGACCCGGGCGGCCTCCCGGTCCAGCTCGCAGTCGGCTCCGGCGAGGGTGTCGTAGCTCAGTCCGAAGGAGACCCGGACGCCGAGGTCGTCCACCACCAGCTCGCGCAGCCGGCCGCGGCGCTCCGCCAGCCGGTCCGCCAGGGACGCCGCGGACCAGTCGGGCCGCGCGACCAGGCGCGCCGCCGCGATGCGGACGGCCAGCGGGTGCATGTCGCAGGAGTCCAGGATGCGGGCCACCGCCTCCGGTTCGGCCAGCGCCCGCTCGGCCCCCACGATCGCGGCGAACAGCGCCTCGGCCTCGCCCCTGGCCAGCGCCCCGAGTTCGGTACGGGCGGAGACGCTCAGGCTGGCGCAGCGGCTGCGGCTGGTCGCCAGCACGCCGCAGCCGGCCGATCCCGGCAGCAGCGGACGCAGCTGCGCGGCGTCCCGGACATCGTCCAGCAGCAGCAGGACCCGCCGGGTGGCGAGATGGCTCCGGTAGAGGGCCTCCCGCTCCTGCTCGTCGCGCGGGATCGCCGCGTCGGCGACGCCGAGGGCGCGCAGGAAGGAGGAGAGCGCGTCGGCGGGGGCCAGCGGACGGCGTCCGGAGCCGCGCAGGTCGAGGAAGAGCTGCCCGTCCGGGAACCGGCCCGCGACCTGGTGGGCCACCTGCACGGCGAGCGTGGTCTTGCCGACCCCGCCCGCGCCGGAGACCAGGCACAGCGAAGCCGTACCGGTGCCGCCCGGGGCGCGCGCGGCACTCGGCGGCAGTGCACCGGTGAGCGCGTCGCACAGATAGTCGACCTGACTCGCCCTGCCGGTGAAGTCCCGCAGTCCGCTGGGCAGTTGGGCAGGAACGGCAGGCCGGTCCAGGACCGCGGATCCCGAGCCGACCTCGGCGGCGGACTCTGTGACGGTTTCTGCGGCCGGCGCTGTAACCGGTCCGGCGGCGGTGGCCGGGTAGACCCCGTCCAGCGGCCACGGCGGCAGCGGGGACCCAGCCAGGATCGCCGCCTGCAGCGCCCGGCTGTGGGCGCCCGGCTCGACCCCGAGCTCGTCGACGAGGCTGCGGCGCAGTCTGGCGAACTCGTCCAGCGCCTCCGTCGGGCGGCCGGAGGCGAACTGAGCACGCATCAGCAGGCAGGACAGCTGCTCGCGGTAGGGGTGCTCCGCCTGCAGACGCAGGACCCGCTCCAACGCCTCGCCGGGGTGCCCGAGTTCGAGGTCAGAGCGGACCAGCAGTTCGTGGGTCTGGATCAACCCCTCCTGCAGGCTGGGTATTTCACGGTCCTTCAGCACTCCGGCCGGAACGTCCTCCAGGGCGGCGCCACGCCACAGGCCGATTGCCGCCCGCAGATCCGCGGCCGCGCCGGCCCAGTCCTTCCGGGCCGCCGCGACCTGGCCGCGCCGCCGCAGCGCGTCGAAGTGCAACAGGTCGAGTTCGGCGTCCTCGCGCAGTTCCACCCGGTAGCCCGGCGCCTGGGTCCGCAGCCGCGCCCCGGCCGCCGGGCCGAGCGTCCGCCGCAGCCGCATCATGTAGCTGCGCAGGGTGGTCGTCGCAGCGGTCGGCGGCCTGCCGTTCCAGACCTGGTCGGCGAGGTCCGCGGTGTCCACGGTGTGGTTGGCGCGCAGCAGCAGGGCCGCCAGCAGGATGCGTTGGCGACTCGCGGGGATGCCGACAGCGGTCCCGTCCAGCTCGACCGAGACCGGACCGAGCAGTCCGAAACGGATCAGCGACGCTGCGTCTGGCACCTGTTCGTCCACCGGAGATTCTCTATCGTCGGTCCCACCCCTACTGACGCCACACAGACGCCACGGCTGGGTGGCAGTGTAATGCCCACGGAAAGGGCGTGCTGGTGGCGCACGGGCCGAGTCGGTGATCTTGGTCCCGACCCCCGACACGCGTCCCCCCACCCGGCCGAACCGCTCCGGCGGTTCGGCGCCCGGCGGTGGTCCACGGGGGTGGCCACAGCTGCGGCTCGGTCGTGGCCACCGGGGGTGGCCACGACCGCCGTCCCCCCGGACCGCTCCAGCGACGTGACCCGGCGGGAACAATCGCGGTCGCGGTCACTCCAGCAGCGGAAACCGTCCGGACCTGAGCAGCGCCCCGATCGCGTCGACCTTGGACTGCGGTGCCGCGTAGTCGGGATGCGCCCGCAGCACCGCGGCGGCGTCGTGCAGCCGGCTCAGCTGTGCCGCGGCCTCGGCGACGCCACGGCCCGACGCGCTGACCGGATGCGCGGTGAACACCGGTCGGCCCGGGTCGACCCGGCCGATGGCGACCGCCTTCGGCACCCGCCGGGCGCAGCGGCAGAACGCCTCCGGGTCGACCAGACCGCAGGTCGAGTCCATGAACGCGCGGATCCGGCGCCGCGCCCGCTCCAACCGCTTGCGGTACGCGGCCGGGCTGACGTCGAGGATCCACGCCGCGTCGGCGGACGACAGCTCGAAGACGTCACTCAGCACGAACGCGATGCGCTCGCCGCGCTCCAGGCACTGCAGCACCGCCTGGGTGCAGGAGAGCCGTACCTCCTCGGCCAGCAGCGCGGCCTCCGGGCCCTGGTAGTCCGCCTCGGCCAGCCCGTCGGCCAGGTCGTCCCGGAACTCGTCGAGGCTGAGCTGCCTGGCCTCCTGCGGGGTCTGCCGGCGCAGGTTGAGCAGGTAGTTGACGCCGATCCGGTACGCCCAGGTGAGCAGCCTCGCCTCGGCCCGCCAGGTGGCCAGCCGGGTCACCACCCGGATCAGGATCTCCTGGACGGCGTCCTCGGCGTCGGCCGGCCGCCAGGCCATCCGCAGCGCCAGCCGGTACAGGGGATCCTGGAGGAGGCGGATCACCTCGTCCAGGGCCGCCCGGTCCCCGCCGACCGCGCGCGCCACCAGGGCTGCTTCGTCGGCGGGCGCCGCGCTGCCCGCCTCGTCCGGGTTCTCTGCCCCGCCCGTGCTCTCAACGGTCACGCTGTCATTGTCGTCGCCGCGGTCAAGGCGTGCCGCCGGATCCAGTCGGCGACCGCGGTGCCGATCGCCTCGGGCCGGTCCTCGGGGATGTGGTGCCCACCCGGTCCGACCGAGACCACCTCGGCACTCGCGAACGTCTCCGCCGCCTCGCCGATCATCTCGGGGGAGCCCAGCCCCACACCGTTCTCCACGGCCATGAGCAGCTTCGGCACCTCGGGCGACTCCGCCATCCAGCGGCGGTACCGCTCCACCACCGCTACCACGTCGGCGGGTTCGCCGTCGAGTGGCAACTCGCGGGTCCAGGCCAGCATCGGCCGGCGCGACTCCGGATCGGGGAACGGCGCCCGGTAGACGTCGTGGTCGCTCGGGGCCAGCCCGCTCGCCACCCCGCGGGGCAGGTTGAACTCGATGAACATGTTGTTCTCCAGAATCGACTCCTCGCCCTTCGGCGAGCGGAAGCCACGGAACAGCTCCGCCCCCTGCGGCAGCATCTCCTCCCATCGCATCGGCCGCAGGAACGTCTCGACCACCGCGACACCCCGCACCCGCCCCGGGTGCCGAGCCGCCCAGTCCATCCCCAGCGTCCCGCCCCAGTCGTGCCCGACGATCACCACCTCGTCCAGCTCCAACGCCTCGAACCAGGCGTCCAGGTAGCGGACATGGTCGGCGAGGCGGTAGCCCACCTCGGGCTTGCCGGACTCCCCCATCCCGATCAGATCCGGCGCCAGACACCGCGCCTCCCCGGCGACGTGCGGAATCACATTCCGCCACAGGTACGACGACGTGGGGTTGCCGTGCAGGAACACCACCGGAACGGCCCCGGACGCGGGCGCAGTTGCTGCCCCGGATACGGGCGCGGACGGGGCCCCGGTGTCGCGGTAGCTCATGAACGAATCAAGAACGTCGATGCTGGCCATGGTGCCGGTCCTCCCTCGCGGAAACTGCCTTCACCTGGTTGGACACAGGTTCCCGACCGGCTGTGACCGCCTCGGGCCTGTTTTTCTTGCCGCATGGGGTTTTCCTGCCCTGTTGGCCGAGTGGGCGCGTGGCATCGAGGTGAGCTGCCAGACTGAAAGTTCCGTTCGTGGAGGCTCGTTGCCGGGGGGTGCAGCTGATGACCACTCACTCGTCGGATCAACCGCCGCCGGAAGGCCCCGTACGGCTGCTGGTCGGCCGCTACCTGTTGGGCGACCGACTGGGCCGGGGCGGCATGGGGATCGTCTGGCGGGCCCATGACCAGCTGCTGGACCGCGAGGTCGCGGTCAAGGAGCTGAACGTCGGCGGGCTGCCGGCCGAGGAACTGGACACGCTCCACTCGCGGATGAAGCAGGAGGCGCGGGCGGCGGCACGGATCGGCCACCCCAATGTGATCACCATTCACGACGTGGTCGAGCAGGACGGCCGGCCCTGGATCGTGATGGAGCTGGTCGACGGCCGCTCCCTCGCCGAGATCATCGCCGACGAGGGCACCCTGCTGCCGCGTGACGCCGCCCGGGTCGGAGTGCAGATCCTGGCCGCACTCGGCCAGGGGCACCGTCTCGGGGTGCTGCACCGCGACGTCAAGCCGGCGAATGTGCTGATCGACCGGCGCGGGCGGGTGGTGCTCACCGACTTCGGGATCGCGCTGTTCGAGGGCGGCAGCGGGCTCACCAGGACCGGCCAGATCGTCGGCTCCCCGGACTACCTGGCCCCGGAGCGGGTGGCCGGCCACCGGCCGGGCCCGGAGTCGGACCTCTGGTCGCTGGGCGCCACCCTCTACGCGGCGGTCGAGGGGCAGTCCCCGTTCCTGCGCAGCTCCACCATCGGCACCCTGCAGGCGGTGATCACCGATCCGCTGCCCGAGCCGCGCGACGCGGGGCCGCTCTTCCCGGTGCTCGAAGCGCTGCTGCGCAAGGATCCGGCCGAGCGCGCCACCGGCGAGCAGGCACTGCGGATGCTGGAGGAGGTGGCGCAGGGTCACACCCCGCCCACCGCGGCCGCGGTCCCACCCCCGCCCCCGTACAGCCCCGGCGCCGGGGGCGACCGCTCCACGTACCCCACGCAGTCGACCCCGCCCACCCCGCTGCAGCCCCCGCCGCTGCCGGGCTACCCGCCGCCCCAGGCACCCGGCCAGACCCCAACCCCGGCGTACGGTCCGGCCTACAGCCCGGCGTACGGGTACCCGACCCCGCCCACGCCCAGCTGGGCGAACCCCCCGCCCGGGGGCCCGTACGGCCCACCGGTCGTGATCCGCACCGGCGCCGCACCTGGCTGCTGGTGTGCGGCGTCGCGCTCGCGGCCGCACTGATCGGCGGCGGCCTGACGCTCGCCGCCACCAGGGGCGGCACCCACCACACCGCGCAGAGCGCGCCGCCGTCCCCGGGGCCCTCAGCCACCACCACCGCACCCGTCCAGCCGAGCCCGTCGGCACCAGCCTCACCCTCGTCCGCACCGCCGCCGACGACCGCGGCACCGCCGACGACCGCAGCACCGACACCGGCCAAGCCGGCCCCCGGACCGGGCGCCACCGTCGATGCCTACTACGCCGCGATCAACGCCCACGACTACCGCACCGCGTGGAACCTGGGCGGAAAGAACCTCGGCGGCTCCTACTCCTCCTTCGCGAACGGCTTCTCGACCACCAGCAGCGACACCATCACCATCGACAGCGAGAGCGGCGACACCGCCAACGTCCATCTGCACGCCCTGCACACCGACGGCTCCACCGCCGACTACGCCGGCTACTACACGGTCCAGAACGGCGTCATCACCCAGGGCTCGCTCCAGCAGACGTCGTGACGCCGCTGTCACGGCAGCGGTCGCGGAGGCGTCCAGTCGAAGGGATTGATCCAACGAACTCCGGTGCGCTCGATGTCCTTGACGTTGCGTGTGGCCAGTGTCAATCCGTGATACGACGCCGTGGCGGCGAGGTACCCGTCGATGACCGGCACGGGGTTGGGAACGTTCAGATGACCCCACAGCTCCGCGGTCCCTGTGCTGACCGGGAGGATGCGCTCCGCATAGTGTGCGACCAGATCGCCGAGCCAGGCGTCGAGTTGTTCGGCGTGATCCGCATCCCGGCGCCGCAGCAGTTCCACGCCCCTCCGCAGCTCACCGATGACGAGCGAGCTGGTCCACAACTCGCCGGCGGGCAGAGACGACAGCCATCCCAGCACTGCCGGGGACGGCTTGCGGCGCTGCGGTTCAGAAAGGACGTTCGTGTCCAGGAGGTAGCCCATCACTCGTCGTCGAACAAAGAGCCGGTGGCGCGACCGGATTCGTTGCTCCGCTCGGCGACGACGCTGTCCACAAGGTCAGCGAAGGCGTCCGTCCCCACCTCGACGCTGCCGGCCGGGGTCAGCACGAAATCCTTGAAAGATCGTTCCTCGCCCTTGAGCCGCCGATATTCCCTTATATCGATGACGACAGCGACGTCGGTGCCGTGCCGGGTCACGATCTGCGGTCCGTCTTCATGCGCTCGGCGCAGTACTTCGCTGAACTTCTGCTTCGCCTCTTGCACCTGCCACTGCATGCCGACCTCCGCATTCCAATCTGGACAGTCTAGACAGAATTTTAGCACAAGCCTCGCCGCCTCTGCCTTGGCCCTGGCAGGGGCGGGAGCCCGACTGTCACCCGCTCCTGCCAGGCCCGCTGGCTAGTGGGCGGTGGTGCAGGCAGATCCGTTGACCGTGAAGGCGGTCGGTGCGGTGTTGCTGCCGCTGTAGCTGAAGTTCGCCCCGGAGGTGGCGCTGCCGCCGACCGCGAGCGATCCGTTCCAGCCGGCGTTGGTCACCGTGACGGTCCTGCCGCTCTGGGACCAACTACCGCTCCAGCCGGTGCCGCTGAGGGTCTGGCTGCCGGTGTAGGCGAAGCTCAGCTTCCAGCTGCTGAGTGCGCTGGTGCCGGTGTTGGTGACGGTGACCGAAGCGGTGAAGCCGCTGCCCCAGTCGTTGGTGGTGTACGCGACCTTGCAGGCGGCGGCCCCGGCCGTCGTGCTCGTCGCGGTAGCCGTGGCCGTGGCGGAGGGCTTGGCCGTCGCAGTGGCCGGGGCTGTGGGCGTGGGCGTGGCCGAGGCGGTAGCGGTCGACGGGGCCAGCTTGATCGTGGTGATCGAGTACGCCGGGAGGGTCTGCAGGGTCGCGGTGCCCTGGACCTTGGTGGTGAGCGCGGTGCCGTTCTTCAGGTAGGAGACGGTGGTGACGGCGCCCGAGGCTGGGGTGTATCCGGTGTAGCTGAGCCCGACGGTGGCGGCGGTGTCCGGGGACTTGTTGATCAGCATGACGTTGAGTCCACCGCCGACGGCCTTCACCGCGTGCACTCCGACCAGGGTGCTGGTCGAGCTCGCCCTGACCATGGTGTCGCCCGGGGAGGCCAGCGCCGTCAGCGACTTGAGCCCGAAGTAGGTGGGGAAGGGCGTCTCATGGGCGGGTTCGCACGCACCCCCCGAACCGCAGGAGCCGTTGGCCAGGACGCCCTCGTCCTTGTAGTCGATCTGACCGTCCACGGTGGCGACCGTCCCGGCGCCGTTGTGCAGGTCCCACCAGTCGACGGCGTTGATGCCCTGCTCCAGCCAGGTCATATAGGTGTCCGGCGCGTACAGCGCCGCAGCCTGGCTGGTGCGCGCGGGCGAGTTGAGCCCGTCGGTCTCGGTGACCGAGACCGCCACGGCCCTGCTGGTGTACTTGGCGGTCAGGGCCTTGACGGTACTGGTGGCACCGGCGACCGCGGTCGGGGTCTGCAGCAGCGCAGCGGTGCTGCTCGCGGTCGGATACCAGTGCAGGGAGACGAAGTCGATGGAGCTGCCGGCTATGGAGAGCACGGTGTTGTTCCAGTCGGCGCTGTCCCCGGAGGCGACGATCCCGTCCGGCCAGTTGCCCGGGGTGGTCAGCACCGCCCCGATCTTGACGGTGGGGTCGACGGCCTTCATCGCCTTGGCGTACGCGACCACGGCCTTGGCGTAGGCAGTTGGGCTCTTGTCGGCATGGGTGTCGTTCTCCCACGCGGACCCGTAGTGCCCGTTGCCGTACACCTCGTTCCCGATCTCCCAGTGCTTGACGCCGTAGCCCTTGGTCACATTGGCGTAGCTCACCCAGGCGGCGGCCTCGGCCGCGGTGCCGTCCCCGTAGTTGGCGATGAGCATCGGGTCGGCGCCGACGCTCTTCGCGGTGGTCATGAAGTGGTCGAAGTCGGTGTTGGCGGCGACATATCCGCTGTCAACGGTGTTGGTCTTCCAGTGGTACATGTCCGAGTAACTGCCGCCGGGGTAGCGCAACTGCGTGACACCAGCGGCCTTCATCAGGGTGGCCGCGCTGCTGTCGGTCAGATACTGGTCGAAGACAGCGGTGTTGAGGCCGAAGGCGGTGGCGGGGACCGTACCCAGCGAGGCGCCGGCCGCCACGGTGACCGTCGCGGTCGTCGCGGCGCTGGCGCTCAGCGCGAGCGGGATCGCGGCCAGCCCGGAGGCCACCATCAGCCCGCCCACGCCGAGAGCGACCCGGCGGGTGAGCTTGGAGCGACGGTGCACGGGCCGCGACGCAGCCCCGGCCGATCGGCTGGACCCGCACAGCAGGACTGCGGGATCGGGTTCGGATTCGGATTCGTGGGAGGACAAGCGGAGTTCCTAAGCCTCGGAGCCCCGTCCCGTGGAAGAACGAGGTCGCGCGTCACCTGCACCCAGAAGGCATCGGGCGCACGGCGCTGTCGACCTGTCAGTGGTCCGCAGTCCCGGAAAAGTTGCCTGGCGAGCAAAGAAGGTCCCACCGCGAGGACACTACGAAACGTGCACGCCGATCTCCATCACGAAGGAATCCGACATGACCGAAACCGTGGTCAAAGCCGTCGTCCGACCCGAGCGCGTGGTCTCGGGCCCCTGGATGGACGTGATCGCCTCGAACCTCGACTACCACCGGGCGACCTTCCTCTGGAAGTGCGAAGGCCTCACGGACGCCCAACTGCGGCAACGACCGCTCCCGTCCTCGACGCTGACCCTGCTGGGCCTCATGCGCCACCTCCAGGGCGTCGAACGCGCCTGGTTCCAAAGGACGTTGGCAGGCACGACACCCCACTTCTTCCCCTACCTGACCTACGTCACCGCCGACGGTGACGAGTGGTTCGATGAGTCGGACCCCACCCCGGCCGACGACGTCTACGACGATTACCTCACGGCCTGCGAGGAGTCGCGGCAGGTGTTCGCGAAGGTGACCACCGACCCCGCGCGCATCGTGCCCAACCAGGAATTCGGCGACACCGACGTCCGGTTCATCCTTGAGCACATCATCGAAGAGTACGCCCGCCACATCGGCCACGCCGACCTCCTCCGCGAAGCCCTCGACGGCGCCACCGGCGAGTAGCACGTCCTCAGCGCGGCTCGACGGCACCGACAGCAGTACGCCACCGCGCCACCGGTTCCCGGACCGGCCCTGGACAATACGTCCATGCACATTCGAGCCGCGCGTCAGAACGAGCTGCCCCTCCTGCAGGACATCGAGCGGGCCGCCGGTCAGTGCTTCCGCGACATCGGCATGCAGGAGATCGCCGACGACGGGCCGCTTCCGCTCGGCGAGCTCGCCCGCTACCAACTCGCTGGGCTGGCCTGGGTCGCGGTCAACTCCGACGACATCCCGGTCGCCTATCTGATCGCCGACCGCGTCGACGGAAACCTCCACATCGAACAGGTCTCGGTGCACCCGGACAATGCCCGCGGCGGTATCGGCCGCTCCCTGCTGGACCATCTTGCGGACCAGGCCACGATCGAGGGATCGCCCGCCCTGACCCTCACGACCTTCACCGAAGTCCCGTGGAACGCCCCCTACTACGCGCGCTGCGGCTTCCGACTCCTGGACGACAGCAGACTCACCCCTGGCCTGCGGCAAATCCGCGAACGCGAAGCGGAACACGGCCTGGACCTGTGGCCCCGGAGCTGCATGCGGCGGACGCTGGAACGCCGCGAGGCTGCCACCGGTCGGCCTGCATGATGGGGCCTCAACCCACCTTGGGGGCTCAGCGGAGCAGGTCGTCCGGATGGGAGCTGATGCGGTGGAGGTGGCGGCCTGCCGCGGTCATCGCATGGAGCAACCGGTGTCCCTCCGCGGCAGGCACCAGCCCCTTCACGGCGGCCAGTGCCATGAGGTCCATGGTCTCCAGGGTCCGGATGCCCTTCCGTCGGGAGTAGGTGCCGGCGGAGCGGTCGTCGGTGATCCACACAGAAGCACGGAACTCGCGGCGCGATGTGATCAGCACGCAGGTCTGGGCCTCACCGAGGTGCTGAGTGGGGGCTCTCCGGTCGCCGTTGAAAACAGATCGCCGGACCCGCTCGACGGCCTGGCGCTCTGCCGCGTCGTCGATCTCGATCGGATCGCCCAGCCATCCATCCTCGGGAAGGGTTCGCAGCAGCGGTAAGTGACGAGCCGACAGGAACGCCTCGTGGGCCACCGCCTCCGTCCAGCGGCCCTTTCCGTCCAGCACCTCCTCGAGCAGGCGGAGACGGTCGACGGCGGCGAAGTTGCACAGGACGGTGTTGTCCGGGAACCACCAGGTGCTCATGGCTGGAAGACCATGTCCCCTTCGACGGTGGCGACATCGGTGGACGTGTCCTGGACCGCCGGCTCGAAAAGATCGAGAAGGTCCTCAACGTCCGTCTGGAGCAGCCCGGCGAGGGGACGGAGCGTGGTGTCGCCCTCGCGGTAGCCGGCGTAGAGCCCACCGGCCAGCCGCAGCGGAAAGCGCTCGCCCTCAGCCTTGGTCGCCTGCTGAAGGTAGTCGCGCATGGCCCCGGCCGCCGCGTAACAGTCGGCGGTCGTGAGACGGCGCAGCCTGTCGCGGTCCGACTGGTCGATGAGGCCCAGAGCCTTCATCCGGGCGGCAAGGGCGCTCGGCGAAACCTGGAATCCGACGACCAGTCGGCCGAAGGCGTCATCCGTCCGGGCGGTGGCGCTCCACGCCGCACGCAGTTCGTCCTCCGGAAGGAGCAGGTTCGCCGCGAAGGCGTTGGCGCGGATCTCACTCGCCTCGGCCTGGCGCCCCGGGGCGACCTCGGCCTCCAGCAGAAGGTCCTGCGCGTCGCGGGCCAGGATGTGGCCCAGCTCGTGCGCGATGGTGAAGCGCTGCCTGGTCCAGCGATCGGTGCGGTTGACCAGGATCAGCCGGAAGTGGTCGGCCTGCCAGGCGAGCCCGTCCACGCCGGAGGGCAGGCGGGTGACCGCGATGTCGACGCCGAAGGTCCGCTCCCACGAGGCCAGCAGATCATCCGTCGACTGCTCGGCAATCGTCTTGGCGCCGGCGGCTCTCAGTAGTCCACGAGCCGCCTCGGCGAGCGCCGCACCCTCGTCGGGGTCGCGCGGCATGCTCGCAGCGACCGAGGGAAGCTTGGGCAGCGCCGGTGTTCGCCCCAGCAGGTCCAGAACGTCGTACGCGGCAGTGAAGCGCTCGGTCACCTCCTCGATGCCGTCGCGCCCCGGCGCGGTCGGCCTGCTGGTTCGCGCGGCAAGTACCGGCTGCAACGGCTCCCTACCGGTGAGCAGCCAGTCGACACTCACCTGGCCCGCCTCGGCGATCAGCGCAAGTTCGAGCGAGGTGAACCTGCGGATTCCGCCGAGAGATTTGGACAGCTTGTCCGGACTCAGGCCGACATGTTCAGCAAACGCAGCCTGGCTGAGTGAGGCTGCACGAATGACCGCACGAACGCGGCCGGAGACAGTCTCGTCCATACCACCCAGCATACCGCCTGTTGCGAAAATCGCAACAGCTGCGCCAGTCCTCCAATGCCTCAAGGACGGAAGGGCCGGCCGGGCGCATTGGAGAGGGCAGTGAGGCAACCGGGACTGGCACCCCCAGCCCGCAGAGTGGCGCGGCCCGCGCGCTGATCACTGTTCTGCGCCGCCGCCGGCCAGTTCGCACGTCTATCGTCTTGCCTCCACTTTGGCAAACCCCCCATCGGGCTGCAGAGCCGACGAACCGGCTCATCTCGGAACCAAAGAACGCATCAGGCCTGGGAATTACCCGCCTTCTTGACTCAACCCTGCCAAGAGTGCAGGCTGTTGGTGTACTCTCAAATTCGTTGCCGGCAAGGGGAGTTCCCTACGCGAATGGGGTGATCAAGCAATGAGAAGAGCAACCCGTTACGACCCTCCCAGCCCTGCGGGACGAAGGGTGGCTGTCTCCCGTGCTTGAACTCCTCGACCGAACCCCGGGCCAGCGCCTTGACGGCCCGTCATACCTCGCCGATTTCAATGAGAGGTTCTGGCGAATCGGCCGCGAGGGCTTCTGGAAACTGGAACGTCTCCAGAATTATCAGGAACCCGGATTCGCAAGCTGGGAAGCGTTCCGCAGCGGCGACTGGGCCCGCGCCCTGAGGCTGATCGATGAGATGCGCGTCGACTTCGAACGGCATCTCGCCAGAGTCCGCGATGCCGGCTTCGACCACCACCGGGTACGCGTCGTCGAGGAGCCGATCACGCCCTATGTACAGTGGGAACTCCACGTCCTACAGGCCAAGGACCAGTGCGGCGAGGACGTGGCCGTGGTAACTGTCGATCAGATCCAGGCCTTTGAGAGCGTGGACCCTCTGCCCGATCTGGTCGTCCTCGGCAGCGACGCGGCATACGACGTCCACTACGCCGCGGACGGCATCCCCGACGGGGCCACCCTCTTCACCGCCCCCGCCGCGATCGCCTGCGCCCGCGAGTTCATCCAGCAACTCCATCAGTCCGGCGAGAGGTTGGAGACATACTTCCCCCGGAGGATCGCCGGCCTGGGGGCTCCGCAATTGTAGGCGGACACCTAGCTCGTAGCGAATATTGCCCCGCCAAGTCCAGCCAAGAGAGCCGGTAGTTGCCGAAACTGGCGCTCTGCCCGCAGTTGCCGGTTCGCGACGAAATCAAGGGAGAGGAAGAGATAAATGGAGCGTTCAGTCGAAAGTGTCGGCGTGTTGGCAGTCGCCGCAGCCATCCTCGCGGGGGGTACGGGCTCCGCCTTCGCGACCACAGCGAAGCCAGACATCTTCTGTGCGGCAGGCAAGGCATCACTGGTCAAGATCAGCGACCAGGCGCTCGAAGTGGGTGCGGTCAGCTGCAGCCAGGGTGACAGCAACTGACGCTTTCCGCACAGGAGTTCACCGCACGTTGACCTCGGTGGCGGCGGCCCCCGGGAGCCGCCGCCACCTCCCGCGCATTACCTGTCGAAGGGAAGTTCACCGTATGGACGGGGGTGACGTACTGTCTTGGCGCCCACGACTCAGGGACAGTCTGGTGGTCGAGCAGGACGGTGAGGAATTGTCCTTCATCTCAACCTCCGACCGCCGCGTCCAACGCTTTGCTGCCTCTGAGACTGTATTCCGGATGCTCCCACTCCTGGACGGGCGGCACACCGTAGCCGACCTCCTTGCGCGCCTGTGCGCTGATTCGGAGGAACTGGCTCACGAGGTGTGCAGCGCCTTGGTGACACTGCGAGAGGAGCAACTGCTGAGCAAGGCTGCAGGACCGATCGGCGGGCGAGCGGAAAACACTCCTCCTCATCTATCCCGGTATGACCGGCAGATCCGGCTGTTTCAAGACTTCTGCGATTCAGATCTTGTGGAATATGAAGAGGGCTTGGCTGCCCAGCAGCGACTCACCTCGGCCACGGTGCTGGTGTGCGGTATCGGAGGCTTGGGCAGCGTCGTGGCCTCATCGCTTGCCGCCTCAGGTGTGGGCACCGTCATCCTCTGCGACGACGATGTCGTTGAGGAGAGCAATCTCACCCGCCAGCTCATGTACACGGTCGAGGACATAGGAAATAGCAAGGCCGATGCGTTGGCAACCCGCCTGTCTCGGATCAACCCGTACGTCTCCGTCGTACCCGAGAGGCGCAAGGTAGAACTCGCGACCGACATCACCGACCTGGTCGCGGGATCGGATCTTGTGATCAGCTGCGCAGATCAGCCGAGCGTTACCGAAATGGCTGAGATCATGACGGAGGCATGCTGGCCCGACACTCCGCATATCATCGGAGGCGGCTATTCCTATCACATAGGAATATTGGGCTTCCTGGTCATTCCCCGTGTCACCGCCTGCTGGCACTGCTTACTCACCGAGGCTGCACACGAGCATGGACGCGACCGGGCGATTCCACTCACCCCGAAGAGCCGACATGCGGGAATCCTTGGCGCCCAGTCCGGAATCATCGGAAATATGATTTCCTGGGAGGCCATTCGATTCCTGATTGGAATGGGAACAGCCATCAGCAACCGATGGCTTGAACTCAACTACGGGCCCATGTCATTCAGCGAGCGCGTGATCCCGCGCCGACCCGACTGCCCATGGTGCGCTTGATCCGGCACGGACCAACCGTACGGGTCGATAGCAGCGCAGCAACTCGGAGGATCGGCTGCTCGGGCAGCCGCGGCGGCCAGGCACACCAGTCCGATGCCTCGACCAGGGCGAGTTCCTCTGGGCCCGTCAGCGCGGCCGCGCCGTGGTCCCCCGCGTGATCAGACTGGGCGCGAGGACGATCTCCCGGGGCTGGGTGCGGCCGTGATCGAGGCGCTCGACGCCGGCCGCGACGGCCTGCCGGGCCTGTTCCTCGGCATTCTGGCTGACCGTGGTCAGATCGAAACAGCTCAGCCGGGAGAGGGTGTCGTCGTCGTAGCCGGCGACGGACACAGCGCCGGGGACGTCGACACCGGCCTGCCGGAAAGCGGTGAGGAGGCCGATGGCGCTCTGGTCGTTGTAGGCCGCGACAGCGGTCGGAAGGTCACCGGCGTCGAGAAGCTGCCGACCGGCCTTCTCGCCGCCCGGCTCGGTGCCGTCCCCGTGCAGGACCGAGATCTGCTCCTCGAGTCCCCACCGGCGCATGGCGTTCCGGTAGCCGCGGCGCCGGTCGGTGGCAATGGCGCCCTTCCCGCCGTCGACGTAGGCGATGGACCGGTGCCCGAGGCCCACCAGATGGTCGACGATCTGGCCCGATCCGGCGTCGTCGGCGGTGCGCACCACATCCAGGCCGGCCTTCGCGACCCGGCGACCCACGGAGATGACGGGCACCCTGCGATTGAGCTCGGCGAGAACGGAAGCGGGCGCCAGCGGGCCGAGCAGGATCAGGGCTTCGCTGCGGTTGGCGAGCAGTGTCTCGATCGCGGTGTGCTCGTCGCGGGTACGCGTCTGGGTGCTCAGGGTGAGGTCGTAGCCGACGTCCTCAGCGGCCGTGTGGAGGTGCTCGACCAGGTCGGCGTGGAAGGGGCTGTGGATGTCGACCATGACCCCGAGAAGCCGGCTGCGCCTGCTGGCCAGCAGGCTTGCGGTGCGGTCGGGGCGGTATCCCAGCTCGGCGACGGCCTTCAGCACCCGTTGACGCGTGCGCTCGCTGGGACCGGGCACATTGCGCAGCACCAGCGACACGGTCGCCGTCGACAGGCCCACCTGGGCGGCGACGTCCTCCAGTCGGGGACGTGGAGAAGCACCGTTGTCGCCCGCGGGGGCGGCGGAGCTGGGCTCGTCCACGTGATCTCCCGATCTCAGGTCGGTTTCGGCCACGCACTTGACACCTGCCCGCAGCTGCGCCGATAGTACCAGCACTTAAAGCGCTTTAAAAAACGGGCCACCGACCCCCGTCCAGTCCCCCCTCCGGGAGATCCGCGTGAAGATCGCACTCGACCCCTACATGATCCGCAACATCCCGCTGCTCCAACTGCCCGCAGCAGTGGCCGAGCTGGGCTACGAGTGGATCGAGCTCTCGCCACGGGAGGACTTCATCCCGTTCTTCCGGCACCCGCGCGTGGATGACGGCACGGTGAAGACGTTCCGCACGGCGCTGGCGTCCGCGGGCGTCGGCGTCTCCTCGGTACTGCCGCTGTTCCGCTGGTCGGGGCCGGACGAGGACGCGCGGCAGGCCGCCGTACGGTACTGGAAGCGCGCCATCCAGATCGCTGCCGATCTCGGTGTGGACAGCATGATCTCCGAGTTCAACGGCCGGCCCGAGGACTCCGAGCGGAGCGAAGCCCAGTTCTGGAAGTCCATGGACGAGCTCCTCCCCCTGTTCGAGCGGGAGGGCATCCACCTCGCACTGGAACCGCACCCGGACGACTTCATCGAGAACGGCTACGACGCCGTCAACCTCATCCGCGGCATCAACCACCCCCATGTCAGCTTCCTCTACTGCGCTCCCCACACCTTCCACATCGGCGACGACGCACCGGGCATCATCGAATACGCGGGCGACCTGCTCAGCCACGTCCACCTCGCCGACGCCTTCGACCACACGGCGTCCTCCGGCAACCGCTACATCCTCAACCCGCCCGGCACCGCGGCCCGCATCCACCAGCACCTGGACATCGGCCAGGGCGAGGTCGACTTCGACGAACTCTTCCGCGAGCTGAAGGCCCACGGCTTCGACGGCACGCTGACCGCCTGCGTCTTCGCCTGGGAGGAGCGCGCGAAGGAGTCCTCGACCTTCATGCGGAAGAAGATCGACGAATACCTCGCGACCGGGCCCTGACCGCACAGCCCCCGTGCGCCCAGCAACCGCTGATCTCCCTTCCTCCGAAAGGCACAGCCATGACCACGCCCGGGAAGCCCATCTCCGTCGCGGTGATCGGGGCCGGCATGGCCGGCCGCAGCCACGCCGCCGGCTACCGCAACGTCAACACCGTCTTCGGCGCCGGCCTGTCACCGGTCCGGCTGGCCGCGATTGCCGACGCCAACGTCGAACTCGGCGAGGACGCGGCCCGCCGGTACGGGTACGAGAAGGCGCTCCCGAGCTGGGAGGCCGTGGTCGAGGACCCGACGATCGACGCCGTCAGCATCGTCGTCGGCAACAGCCTGCACCGCCCTATCGCGGAGGCGCTGGTCGCCGCGGGCAAGCACGTGCTGTGCGAGAAGCCGCTGGCCGGCTCGCTCGAAGACGCCCGCGCGATGGCCGAGTTGGAGCGCGGCGCCGACGTCGTGACCGCCGTCGGCTACACCTTCCGCCGCTCCCCCGCCATCGCCGCGATCCGCGACCATGTCCGGCGCGGCGAGCTGGGCGGCCTCACGCTGTTCAGCGGCCGGTACTGGTGCGACTACGCGACCGACCCGAACGGGCCGCTGAGCTGGCGGTTCAAGGGCCACCCGGGCTCCGGCGCGCTCGGCGACATCGGCGCGCACGTGATCGACGCCGCGGAGCACATCGCCGGGCCCATCGCCGCGGTCTCCGGCGCGTCGCTGTCGATGCAGATCCCCAAGCGGCCGCTTCCGCTGGGCGCTGTCGTCGGGCACAACGCCGCACCTGTGTCAGACGAGTTCGGCGAGGTCGAGAACGAGGACACCGCGTCCTTCATTGCCCGCTTCGCGTCCGGCCTGGTGGGCACCTTCTCCGTGTCGCGCACCGCGTTCGGCCTGCCCAACGGGCTCGCCTTCGACGTCCTGGGACTGGGCGGCCGGGCCGCGTTCGACCAGCACCGACCGGCCGAGTACCTCTTCGACGACGCCCAGCCGGAGGCCCGTACCCGGGGGGCACGACAGATCATCGCCGGTCCGCAGCTGCCGTACTTCGCGGGCGGCTACCCGATGGAGGCGCCCGGCGTGGGCGGCGGCAACGCCGAGATGTTCACCTTCCAGGCCCGGGCCTTCCTGGACCAGGTCGCGGGGGCCGCCGAGCCGCTGCCGGCCTGCGCCACGTTCGCCGATGCGCTGCGGACCATGGAGATCATCCAGGCCGTCGTCGAGTCCTCCCACAACGGCGGCGCCGCCGTCACGGTTCCCCCGACCGCCTGACCACGCGTACAGCCTGACCACCCGTACAGAAGGACAAGGACCCATGGCACTCAAGCTCGGCGCCTACACCGCCTGCCTGCACGACCGCCCGCTCACCGAAGCCCTCGACGTCCTCAAGGCCAACGGCCTGACCTCGGTGGAGGTCAACACCGGCGGCTTCATCCCCTCGCCGCACTGCCCGGTCGACCTGCTGCTGTCCTCGGCCACCGCCCGCGAGGAGTACCTGGCGACGTTCGCCGACCGCGGCATGGAACTCACCGGACTCAACTGCAACGGCAACCCGCTCAGCCCGCTCCCCGGGGTCGGGCCCAAGCACGCCGACGACCTGCGCCGCACCATCCGCCTGGCCGGCCTGCTCGGCGTCAGGCACGTCGTCACCATGTCGGGCACCCCGGGGTCCGACCCCGACGCCAAGTACCCCTCCTGGGTGGTCAACCCCTGGGACGGCGTCTACATGGACGTCCTCGACTACCAGTGGGGCGTGGCCGTCGAGTTCTGGAAGGAGATCGACGCGCTGGCCCGGGAGCACGACGTCCGGGTTGCCATCGAGATGCACCCGCACAACGTGGTGTTCTCCCCGGTCACGCTCAAGCGGCTGGTCGACGGGACGGGCGCGACGAACATCGGCGCCGAGATGGACCCCTCCCACCTGATGTGGCAGGGAATGGACGTGGCCGCCTCCATCAAATGGCTCGGCCCGCTGGTCTTCCACGCCGCCGCCAAGGACGCGACGCTCTGCCCGGGCATCGACATCCGCGGTGTGCTGGACACCTCGTTCACCCGGGTGCCCGCCGACGCGCCCGGCAAGGTGCCCACCGGCTACGGGTTCTGGTGCAACGCCTGGCCGGAGAACCCCGCCTGGAAGTTCGTCGCCGTCGGCCTCGGACACGACACCGCCTTCTGGACCGAGTTCCTGCGGGCGCTCAGGGAGATCAACCCGGACATGGCGGTGAACATCGAGCACGAGGACGCCGCCTACTCCCAGACCGAAGGGCTCGCCCTCGCCGCCAAGCACCTCCACAGCGCCGCAGCCGCCCTCTGACCTGCCCCCTGCCTTGGCCCGGCGCCGCCACCTGCGCGCCGGGCCAAGCCGAAAACCTCGACGCCCGCTGGCGGGCCCCACCGCCTGCGCGTAGGGAACGACTGCACTCATGGTCCGGGATCGGCACACGCGGGCGGACGCGGGCGCTATGTTCGGCGGCATGAGCGAGGCTGAAGTGCCGCGAGTATTCGGGAATCGCTGGGCCGACGCAGTGGGCCCGGCCGGCGGTGTGCCGGACCGGGACCGGTGCGAATGCTTTGAGCAATACCGGGATCGGCCCCAGCCGAGCGTGCACTTCCACCCTGATCGCCAGGACACCACGGCTCCGGGCCGGCAACACCTCCTCGCGTTGATCGAGGAAGCCGCCGCGGACAGGCGGGAGGTCTTCAAACCGCTCGTCGAACTGAGCGCCGAGGAACGGCGACAGCTCATCACGCTGCCCCCGACCATCGCCAAGTTGAAGTCGGTGCGGCACATGGTGCTCTACGGCAGCAACCTCGTCCGCATTCCGCCCGAGATAGGCGGCATGGAGAGTCTGGAGGAGTTCAGCCCCTACACCTCCCATCAGCTGCACTGGTTCCCCTACGAGCTGACCCGCTGCCAGAATCTGCAGCGCAGCACGGTCAGCACCCGCTCGGTGTACGGCAACTACAAACTGCCGCCCCAGTTCCCCGCGCTGCAGCCGTCACCCACTCCGACCGCAGACCTCAACCCGAACGACCTCGACCCCGGCCAATGGGGCGGAACAACGCTCGGCAACTGCAGCGTCTGCAACAACCCGCTACAGCTTTCTGAACTGCGCCAGGTCTGGATCTCCCGGCGCGTCGCCACAGACGTGCTGCCACTCCTCGTCAACGCCTGCTCACCGACATGCGTCGATTCGCTGCCCCACCCACCCGAGCACTACGTCCCCACACCCCATCGTGGTGGCCCCACCATCACCCAGCCGCCCACCGGTTACCCACGAAGCTGACACCTAATCACGGCGGCCCGGAGGCTGAAGCTCGGCTCAGTACCACAGCGTCAAGCCAGCAACTCCCAGTCCGTGCTGGGCGCCATGGCGCAGGACGCGCAGTGGGCCGTCGACCAGGTCGTCGAGGTCGTGGGCGGCGCCTCCGGTCATCCCCTCAAGCCAGTCCCGGATGCGCTCCTCGACGCGGCCCCGGCGTTCCGGTGAGAGCCCGAGTGCGGCCTCAGCGCCTGGAAGCGCAGCGCGAACCTCGGCTGCATCGAGAAGGAAGTCACCGCACCAGCCGGGGAAGTGGGCCATCACCTCCGGGCCAAGGGCATAGTCGAGCGCGGCGAACGGATCGCCCTTGCGCGTCGAGGCACAGAAGAGGCCGACGCCCTCGCCTTGGGGGACCACTTGGAGGACCTCCTCCTTGATCGCCTCATACTGATCGTCTGCTGGACGCATCGCGTCGAGGGCGTCCTGCAGCCGCAGGGCCTGCTCTGTGGGCACTGGTCCGCTCAAGCTCGGGTCGAAGAACGACTCCTGAGCACTCCGCCCTCGCCACCACTCCAGGATCCCGCGGCGCTCAGGAACTTGGCGCCCGAACGCACGAGCGCCAAGAGACTCCCGCTGCGCGTGGGCGATGTCGCGGTCCGACACCACGCCGACCACCCAGAATCCGGTGACGCTCACAACCTTCTTCCCTTCAAAGTCCGCCGCACGCGTTCACGCCCCGTCTTCACCGCGGCTCGCGCTGAACTGGACCGTTGCGCGGTCGCACAGATGCACGGCGGCTACGCGCCGTTCGAGCTCAGGGGCGGCGGCCCCGCCATCAGCCAATGGCCCAGCGGACCACCGCGATCGATCTTCAACGTCGCCCCGGGCGGTAGAAGAAGTCGCTGTACCCGGAGTTGAGCATCGTGTCCCCGTGTTGACAGCCCAGCGCTCCGACAAGGTACGCGGCTTGGTAGTCGCCGGTGGCCGAGCCGGCAGCGAAGGACAGCGAGACTTCCAGCGTGCGCGCCCCGCGTGCAGGGATCGTCCCGACCACCGTATCGCCGCTCTGCCACAGGTGGAGTTTGGTTCCGCCGTTGGGCTTCCAGTGCATGGTCATCAGGTGCCATCTACCGGTGTCCATACGCCACCAGACCGTGGGAGCCGGACCAAGCTTGTCTCCCGGGGTGCGCAACGTGAAGTTCACGACGGTGTTGACCATCGGCGCGGACTGAGTATCGGGGATGCGCATGTAGGCATCCAGCTTCTGGCCGGAGCGCTGTGCCGTCTGGTTGTGCGAGCCCACCTGACGGACACCCAAAGATCCAGACGTGCAGGCGAACGTCGCAGTGCTGGCAGACCCCTCCCGTGCGATCGCCGATGCCGAACCGACAGCACCGAGCAGGACACCGAAGGTGCCAGCAACAACGGCCAGTGCTGCTGTTCGGCGTACGGAGGTTCTCAAAATGTCTCCCAGCTTCTTCGATCAGAGGGGGTGCATCCTACGACGTCCTTCACCGCGCACCGGGCCGGCGGCGGGACCCATCCGTTGCCCGGGCCTCACCTGTGACGAAGGCCACAGACTAGGCCGCTCTCCTTTTGCCCCAAGGGGCGAAAATGCCGCTTCAGAGCGTTCGGGCCGGGAGTAGCATCCTGGCGACCTTCGTGGAATCCGACCACACGAAATGCCTGCCCGACTTGTTCCCGCCTGGCGGGAATTGAGGACATTCATGAATTTCAGGCGCAAAGTCGCCATCACGGCCGCGGCGCTGCTCGCCGGCGGCGGCCTGACCCCGGTGGCCACGGCCTACGCCGCCCAACCGACCGACCTCTACGTGAGCACGTCCTCCTCCTGCAACAACGCTGGACCGGGCACTGAAGCCCGACCCTTCTGCACCATTCAGGCAGCCGCGAACGCCGTGAATCCCGGACAGACAGTCCTTGTTGAGCCGGGTATCTATCTGGGCCCGGCGACCCTCTCGCGTTCCGGAAATCCGGGCGCCCCGATCACCTTCGAGTCAGCCACGCCCCGTTCCGGCATCAACTGGAACACTCCGGTGACGATCGAGAACTCAGGCTCCACGGCGACGATCCTCACCCTGACTGATGTGCACGACGTCCGCATCAGTGGGATCACGGTCCAGGGCAACCTGAACTCCGGGATCGACGTCAAGGGCTCCCACAACATCACCTTCGACACAGACGACGTCACTGGAGGTACCGCCACGACGCACGGCATCGCGATCGACGGTTCGTCGTCGGGCATTGTGGTGACCAGGACCGCCGACATCAGCACCGGCGGCGCGGTCCAACTCGCCGCGGGAGCCGGCCAGGTCACGATCGCCGACGACATCATGGCCGCCACTCACGGCCAGGTGATCTCGGCCACCGGCGTCTCGGGGCTGTCCGTGTCAGGGAACACGGTCGCAGGTGCTTCCTGCGAGCCCGCGATCGGCATCTCCGGCGGCTCCACCGGTGTCACAGTCGAGAACAACGCCGTCAGGGGGTACGCCGCGGACCCGTCCGCCTGTGCGGCGCTCCCGCTGCTGTCGGTCGGGGCGGACTCCACCAGTGGCGTGAACGTCGGATACAACGCGTGGTCCGCGGTGGCGCCCCGGTTCGACTACTCCTGGGGCAGCACGAATTACTCGACCGCGGCGGCCTTCGCAGCGGGTGTACCCGGTCAGGGCAGCCACGACATCGACATCCCGACGGCGGACGTGACGCCGACGCCCGCGGAAGGATCCCCGCTGATCGACTCCGCCGACGCGTCGGCACCCGGCGAGGCCGCCACCGACTTCTACGGCAACCCGCGCGCCGACGACCCGAACACGCCGAACACCGGCACGGGCGGTGGATTCGTGGACCGGGGTGCGGTCGAGCGCGAGGACACCCTCGCGCTCGCCCCGACCTACAGCCCGGCCACCCCGCTGGGGGCCGCCCCGTACACCTT
This sequence comes from Streptomyces sp. 846.5, assembly GCF_004365705.1. Lineage (NCBI taxonomy): Bacteria > Bacillati > Actinomycetota > Actinomycetes > Kitasatosporales > Streptomycetaceae > Streptomyces > Streptomyces sp. 846.5. The sequence goes on along the minus strand of NZ_SOBN01000001.1, from coordinate 5,452,877 downwards.
CTCGGTCACGCCGAACGCCGGTGACAGCTGGGGAGACGCCCTCACGACCACGGTCGACTTCGGTGACGGCAGCAGCGCTCAGACGGTCAGTGGCGGCCAGATCTCGCATGTGTACAGCGCACCCGGCATCCACACGGCGACCACCACGACGGCCGACGTCAACGGGTACGCCGTGAAGCGGACCCAGACCGTCCAAGTGGCCACATCCACCGCTCCGGGCGTCACGCTCACCGCAACGAGCCTCGGTTCGAGCGGGTCGTTGGGCTGGGTCTGGCCCGACGGGGCCGGCTTCGCCCTCGACGCGGGAGCCAATCGCTGGGAGATCAAGAGCGCCCAGTTCTACCCAGGAGACGGCACATCGCCGACGACGATCACCCAGGACACGTTCGGCCAGTCGTATGCCCACCCGGGCACCTACACGGCCAAGATCGTCACCACCGACGTGCTTGGTCGCACCTCGACGGCCAGCACGACGGTCACCGTAGGCGACGAGTTCGTCCCGAAGGGCCCTGAGCGTGTCTTCGACAGTCGAAACCGCCATGTGGACAGCGTTCCGGCGCACGGGACCGTCCAGCTGCCGCTGAGTCTGTTCGGTGACGCTTACCCGGGCGTGGACGGAGTCGGCGTGACGGTCACCGTCACAAACACCAAGGCGAGCGGATACGTCACCGTCTACCCGGACCGCACCACTCGCCCGACCAGTTCGACGCTCAACTTCGTCCGGGGACTGACGGTCGCCAACAGCCTTCTGGCCTCGGCCGGAAGCGACGGTGAGGTGGACTTCTACAACGGCAGCGCGGGACCGATCGATCTGATCGTCGACACCTTCGGCTACCAGATGGGCTCGGCATCCAACAGCAGCGGTGACACCTACGGTGCCGTGGGCCCGGTGCGTGTGCTGGACACCCGCTACGGCACCGGAGCTGCCAAGTCCTCGGTCAGCGGCGGTGGTTCTGTGACCGTGACGGTCGGCGGCCACAACAGCGTTCCCACCAGTGCCACTGCGGTGGTGCTCAACGTGACCACCACGGACACCAAGACTGCCGGGGCCCTGACGGCCTATGGCGACGGCTACGGCAACCCGGGCACCTCCGACTCCAACTGGGCTGCGGGGCAGACCGTTTCCAACCTGGTCGTGGTGCCGGTGACCGACGGCAGGGTCGTCCTCTCCAACGGCGGCGCCGGCGCCGCCGACTTCGTCGCGGACCTGGTCGGCTACTACCAGGCCTACGCCAGCGGTTCCGTGATCATGCCGACCGGGCCGACCCGGATCCTCGACACCAGGTACGGCACCGGCACGGGCGGGCACATCACCAAGCTCGGTGCCCGGACGTCGATCAAGCTCCACATAACCGGGCTGAGCGGAGCTCCCCTCAGCGCCGTGGCGGCAGAGCTCAATCTGACCGTCACCGGTACCACCGGCTCCGGGTTCATCAGCGCCTACCCCGACGGCACGTCGCTGCCGAACGCGTCCAGCCTGAACTTCGCCGCCGGGCAGACAGTGGCCAATGCCGCCGTGACACCGATCGGCTCGGACGGGTCGATCGTCCTCTACAACGGCGGCAATACCCCGGTCGACCTGATCGTGGACCTGAACGGGACCTTCGCAGCCTCATCCTGAACTGCGACGACCCAGTGGGGCTTGGCGGCGGTCTCGTTACCGCCACCGAGCCCCACGTCATCGCGCTGCGCGGCCCACGGCGCGGCGATGCCTTGTAGCAAGCCAGCGCAGCCTGAACCAGCAGGTCAGTGCACCCGCATTCGCGCGGACAGCAGCACCGGTCACCCCATCAGGCGCCCACACCACACCCACCAAAGATCAGACAAAGCGAAAGGCGGCCGACCCCCGAAGGGTCAACCGCCTTATCAGGCTTGCCACTTGGGCAATCTGCGCTCGGTGCGCCGCCAGGGACTCGAACCCCGGACCCGCTGATTAAGAGTCAGCTGCCTTTAATATCAGGGGAGTTCAATGAATGGTGGCAACTGCCGACCATGGCCAAATGGTACACGTCCGCAACCTCCCGGCCTGTCAATCACCACCAGTCAGTGTCACCCCGTGCCGGGGACGCCGCTCCCACCACGCTCCCACCACCGGCCGTCGTCAGCCTCGATCGGCAGGCCCGGTTCTGCAGGGCAGCGGTCAAGGGCGCACTCAGGCGACCATCCCACCATCAAGACGGGCGGCCAACCCCAGGCCTGGCCGTGGGCGCTGCCGCCGCCCCGACGAACCGCTTGTCGGAGCCAGCGACCAATAGCAACGACGTGCTGCTCCGCTGCGGCGCAAGCAGCAGCGCGAGCGTAGCGTCCACGCTCACGGCTGCGGCCGGAACACGTGGACGACCTCGATCAGACCCACGATGTGCTGGTTGAACTGATCCAGTTCCTCGGCCGGAATCCACAGCTCCGGGATCGTCTTCCCGCCGACCTGCTGGACCGCGAAGCGCTCAAGAAACCCGGAGTCCACCTCAAAGCGGGTCACATAGCCGACGCCAGAGGCAGGCACGTTCCAGTCCCGGGCGATCCGGATCGCGTAGTCCTCGTTCATGACCGGATAGAAGATCGGCTGCTCAGGCAGCCGCGGCGGCCAGGCACACCAGCCTGACGCCTCGACCAAGGCAAGCTCCTCGGGACCGGTCGGACGCCACAACGTCGTCGTGGCCACTGTCTCGCTCATCGCACTCTCCATACGTTCCACCTGGTCGGCCGCTCACCGTATTCCGAATGCAGGGCCCGCAGCCAGCAGATATCGCCGCGCCCACTGGCATCACGGCCCGTTACCTTGCGAATCACGGCTTCGAGAAGCTCCATAGCAACCGAACCGCATGGGGCGTCATACGCGCCCCAGCCGGTGGGCTTCGCCAGCGCGGTCTCCAGCGGCCGTGCCCGGACCCTTAAGTACCTGTCGTCCCCGTCACTGTCGGCCTCAACGTCCGGGTCCGTGGTTCGGTTTGGGCAGGGGGTCACACCAGGTGCGGTTTGAGTTCGCTGCATCGCCGCAACCGCTCGGCCAGCTCGGGATCGCGGACTCGATCCCCGTGCGGTTCGGCGGCCGAGATCAGGTTCTTCGCTCGGCGCGAGCACTGCATCTCCGAATGAGTGAGCCTGTGCAGGTCAGTGGCGCGCGGCAGGTCATTCGGGGAGCCGGGGATGGCGTCCAGGCAGGCGCGGACGAGTTCGTCCGCCGTCGGCAGACCGGCCACCGGTGGCAACGGTACGCAGCGGATGTGGAGTTCACCGATGAACCGGGCTCGGCGCAGCGCGGTGTCGTGGGCGGTGAATGTGCCGTCAGTCTGGCTTTGTTCGATTAGCCACAGTTTGAGATCGACCCACTGCGCAAGTTGTGCGGGCTGCCGATAGAGGAAGCCGTCGACGCCTTGGAGGTGCTGGAGCCACCAGTTCGGCCGGCTGGCCGCGTGGGTGGGTCGGTGGCGCTCGATCCAGCGCAGGCCCTCAGGCGCTGGCAGACCGCGCAGATATCGCAATCGTTCCGCCGTGGACGAGCGTTCCAGTACTGGCGCGGAGGGGTCGAGGTGGTTGGCGGGCAGGCCGGCGAAGATCTTGTGGATGAGCGCGGGTCCTCGGGCGTCAGCAGATGTGGTCACAATGGTGACGCCGCTGTCGGGCTGCCAGTACTCGCGCGCCTCCGGGTCGGCGGCACGGATCTCCCGCAACGGCCATCCCTCCGCCGCAAGCGATGCCGCGATCGCGTCGATCCCGGGCAGCATGGCTGGCATGAGGGTCCCGTACACCGCTCGCAGTGCGGACCCGACGAGATCCGGGCCTTGGGGGCTGATGGTGTTCAGGCGGTGTGCCTGGACGACGAAGTGCCGTCCGCGCCAGGGCTGGCGGGCGTCTCGCCGTTCCCAGACAAATTCGACCAGACCGTAGTCGCGCCACAGCAGCCCCGTACTGCGGTTCTCCCCGAATTCCTCGCCCAGGACCGCACCCACCTCCTGCGGTGTGCTGTCCGGCCCGAGGCCAAGCAATGTCCCGGTGGAGATCACATCCACGAGGAACCGCAGCGCGGTCACCGCCACACCAACGGCGCGGCATCGACGCGCGCGGCGAGCCCGTCCGGCAACGGATAGGGCCGCTCCACCGGAAGCAGCGCCACCGCCCCGGCAGTGTCGCCTACGCGGCGCAGGTCGCGAACGCGGTGGGCCAGGTCGGTGACATCGGTGATGCCGATCGTCCACTCGTCCACATAGGCGTCCACGGCCACGCCGCTCAGACCCAATTGCAGCGACCGCCACGGCAACGTCCGCAGGTCCAGGTCGCGCTCCGGATCCCACTGGAACCGTACGTCGGAGCGGCGCAGTTCCCGTTTCCACGCCTCCCGCGAGTTGTGCAGTCGCGGCAGGTAGCTGGACGCCGCTGCCCGGTCCAGTGCCGCCTCGAAGCCGTCACGCCGGAGTTCCACGGCCAGCACCCGTTCCTGGCCCGGCGCGGACGCCCAGTCGCTGCGGTACATCATCCACAGGAACGACGGCTTGATCCACGTCATCCGCTCCCGCTTGAACCCCGACCCGAACCGCCCCGTCGCCGCAGCCGTCGCCGCGATCGCGGGCCCGTACGCCTGATACACCGTGACCGTCTCCACTGTGTGGGCGGCACGGATCTGACGGCTGGGGACAGGCACGCTCTCGACCTCGGGCATGCCCCGATCATGACGGCCCAGGGACGACCGGACCAACGGATTTCCCCCCGCACCGAGCCCCTGACCCGCGCCCCGAGCAACCGCGAGGGCCAGCCCATACAAGCAGGCTTCTTCACCGGCGCACGGCACGGGCCTCCGCCGCTACGCGGTGAGAGCTATTCGATGTTGATGTAGGGCTGGTGATCAGGATCCTCTGTACAGACGAAGACCATCAGTGCGTCGCGTGCACCGCTGAAGTCGGTGGGGTCGTGGAACGCGTGGTCGTCTGCGCGGCGGACCGAACGGAGCCGATGGATGCGGCGATGCCGGCGGCGTTGATGACCTCGCTGGCCACCGGTCTGGCCCTGATCCCGCTGGTGGTGCTGGGCAACCAGCCCGGTCACGAGATCGAGTACCCGCTGGCCGTGGTGATCCTCGGCGGCCTGATCATCTCCACCCTGCTCACCCTCTTCGTGGTCCCGTCCCTCTACCTCCGCTTCGCCAAGCGCGGCCGCGGGGGCATCCCGGAGGCTGCCGCTGTAACACTTCGGTAAAGCCGGTGCGGGGTTTGCGGCCATGGGCGGTTTGTGTCCGGATCGTTCCCCCGGTCCGCACATTGCTGTCGCACAGCAAGGGGCTAGTGTGCACCGACTGACCCCAGCGACCGAAGGACTCTTGTGGGATCCATACGCACCCGCCGCGCCCTCAGCACCGCCGCCGCGCTCGCCGTCACCGGCACGGCGCTGCTCGCCGGGGCCGGCACCGCGTTCGCCGCAGACTCGCTGCACATCAACATCAGCGAGTACAACCTCACCCTGCCCAAAGCGGTGAACGGCGTCGCGGGCACCAAGACCCTCCATGTGGAGGTCGCCCACGACCAGCAGGGGCACATCCCCTCGGCCACCCTCACCGTGGACGTCAGCGGTCTCGCCGGGGTGGCCGACGTGGTCTGGCCCGCCAGCTGCACCCACACCGCCACGGTGGGCACCTGCAAGATCAGCCATGTCGACGACCTCAGCAGCGGCCAGCCCCCGACCGAGCTCGCCATCGGGCTGAAGGCCGATGCCAAGGCCGCCGACGGCGTCCAGGGCACCCTGGACCTCAAGGCCACTGCCCCCGGCGTGGACTCCTACGAGGTTCCGGAGACCGTCTCCGTCGGCTCCGGCGCCGACCTGACGATCCAACAGCTGGGCGCGATCCACCACGCCAAGGTCGGCTCGACCCTGAGCGCCCCGATCCAGTGGTCCAACACCGGCAACGAGACCTCCCCGTCGACGGTGCTGACGCTGGACACCATGGCCGGCCTCGACTTCAAGCAGCACTACAGCAACTGCAAGTACAGCAAGCCCAACGGCGATCTGGCCGATGTCCAGGCCGTCTGCACCATCAATGCCCCGCTCGCCCCGGGCCAGTCGCTGCGGCTGACCGCCCCGGTGCAGCTGGGCGTCACCAATGAAGCCTGGTACACCCTGCTGACCGCCACGGTGCTGCCCCCGGGCGCACAGGCCAACGCCGCGGTGGCCGCCGGCTCGGGCTACACCAGCGGAACGGGCCCGGCGCTGACCGCCGAAGCGGTCACCACCTCCTCGCTGCACTCCAGCACGGCCGACATCAATCCCGCGGACAGCTACACCGAACTCGACGTCTACGCGGACAACCACGCCCACTTCAGCGCGGTCGGCGGCAGCGCCCGCGGCTCCAAGGGGCAGACCGTCGCGGTGACCGTGGGCATGCGCAACAACGGTCCGGCACTGATCTACGACCGCAGCGGCGGCGAGGCCGTGGACGCCCTCAAGGTCACCTTCCCGGCCGGCACCACCGTCACCAAGGTGCCCACCGGCTGCGACCTCGCCCAGAAGGGTGCGACCGCGGGCCACGGCCCCTACGAGTGCAACTCGAACTATGCCCAGGGCCCCGGCTACCAGGTCCTCTACACCTTCAAGGTCCGCCTGGACGCGGCGCTCTCCAACGCCCGCGGCAGCGCCGACCTGACGAATTTCATGAGCGACTACCTGGGCAAGCCGGTCACGTTCCCCTGGGACAACAGCACCAGCGGCTACACCGCGCCCATCGTCTTCAACGGCACCAGCCAGTCCGGCGGTTCGCCCAGCACCTCGGCCTCCGCCCCGGCGTCGGCCTCCCCGTCGTCCCCGGCCACCGGCAGCGGCTCCACCGCCACCAGCAGCCCCGGCGGCTCCCTCGCCGCGACCGGCGGTGGCAGCAGCACCGGACCGCTGGTCGGCGCCGGTGCGGCGGCCCTTGCTCTGGGCGCCGGAGCGCTGGTCCTCACCCGCCGCCGGAAGGGCAGCCACGCCTGACCGGAACCCGCACCCGCACTCGCCACCCCGCATCCCGAGCCGGGGTGGCGGGTGCGGTCCGGCTCAGTCCAGCAGTCCCTCGTAGTCGGGCAGCTTGAAGGTGGCGTCGGCGTAGCCGCCGGCGAGGTCGGAGGCGCTGTTGCCGACGTTGGCGACGATGTCGTACCCGTCGGCCTCGATCTGCTTGCGGGCCGCGGTCTTGAAGGTCTCCAGCGACTCCAGCAGCTGCAGCACATTGCGGCTGTAGAGGCCGTCGACGGTGTAGCCGACCGACGTCAGGTTGTACTCGGTGATCTCGTCGATCAGCTCGGGGCGACCGGTGACGAAGAAGACCTTCACCCCGTGCGCGGTGGCGTACTCGGCCAGCGCGAGCACCGGCGGGGTGGCCGGGACCGGGTAGCCGGAGGAGAAGTACGAGGCCAGCGAGGTGTTGCCGATGTCCAGAACGATCGCCCGGCCCTTGGTCGACGAGGCCGCCGCGACGCGCTGCTGCAGGTAGGCCTGGACCGGGCCAGTCGCCGCGGTGACGTCGGCGAGCCACGTCGGGTAGCTGACGGTGCTCGCGTTCGCGGCGGCGACGGTCGCGGCGCGAGCCGGGGCGGCGGCTGCCGGGTCGGCGACGCCGAGGCCTTCTGAGAGTGCGTAGAACGCCGACGTGAACTGCGCTGTCACACATCGACCTGCCGGTAGGTCGTCTCCCGCAGCCGCGTCCGTGCTGGTCGGCGCGGCTGGCCCCAGGGCTGCAATCGGGCCGGACGCGAGCATGCGCACCACGATCAACATCGGCCGCCGCAGGCAGCGAGTGGAGTGGCTGGTGCGGGTCTGGGGATGGCAGGGGCCGAGGAGTGTCCCGGGGCTGTTCGATGACGGTGACGTCCACGCGCGGCTGGCTGGCGAGGGGCTGGTACTTGTCCTGCCATCCCCGGGAGATGAAGTACTGCTCAAGAGCCGGGTCCTCGGCGACATAGCGGCGTACCTGTCGGCTGCCTTCCCCAGGGGAGGCGATGACGGCGATCTCGCGAGCGCCAGGGGCGACGCAGTCGTCGATGGTGTAGGCCAGTAGGGGCCGGTTCCACACAGGGAGCATGCACTTGGCGATGGTCTTGCCGACCGGGAAGAAGCGGCTTCCCACGCCAGCCGCGGCCTCTCTGGTGACCAGAACGGACGGGGATTTCGGCACGCACAGCGTTCAGCGGCCGGGTCAGGCGCGAGCGCGGCGTGTCGCAGGGTCAGTGTTGCTGCGGGATGGTGAGCATCCGGGTGGGCTGGCCTGTGTGTTTGGCGATGGTTTCGAAGTCGTGGTCACAGTGCAGGAGCGTGAGGCCGGCGAGTTCGGCGGTCGCGGCGACGAGCAGGTCGACGGGGCCGGCGCTGCGGTGTTCGCCAGCGGTGGTGAGCAAATTCTGGACCTCCCGGGCCCGCCGGTAGATGCCGTCCGGGGTGGGCACCCAGGCGTACGCTGCGCCCAGTAGGCGCAGGACGGTAGCCCGGTCTGCGGCTGAACGGGCGGAGTAGAGCAGTTCGAGCTCCGTGATGTCGCAGAGGACTACCAGGCCGGCATTCCGGGCCTCAAGCCAGCCGTAGGCGTCGGTGATGTCCGGGATCAGCCTGGCGAGAGCGGAGGTGTCAGCGAGGTACCTCAAGCCGCATCCTGAGTCGGCGATTTCTGCACAAGGCCACCGGTCGGCGGCTTCGGCCGGTAGGCGGCCTTGTCCTGGAGCAGCCCGAGGTCCACTGCACCCTCTGCGGCGAGGCGGGCCAGTTCTGTGTGTGCCTCGGCGCGGTCGATGCGCGCGATGGCTTCGGCCAGCGCCCGGTTGACGGTCTCTTTCTTCGTTTTGGTGCCGAAGGCCTTCTGGGCGGCGTCAAGGGCCTGGTCGTCGATGTCGATGAGCATCTTCGTCATGTCGCCTCCTTTCGTATATACTCAATCATACCACGTATATACGTAGGGCGCGGGCGACGTTGCGCCTTGCCCCTGCCGAGAACCCTGTGCGTGCCGATAACCCATGTCACCCACGCTGATCTGCACTTCTGGAGTCACGATGTGATCACATCCTGGGCCAGCAGGATCGCCTCGGTACACGCTCGGGTCCCGTGGCGATACGTCTGCTCTACCGGTTCTGCTGCCTGCTCCTGGGCTGGCTACAGCTGCTCGCCCGCTCCTCCGCGGCGAAGGACATCGAGATCTTGGTACTGCGCCATCAGCTGAGTATCCTGGAACGCGGCAGACCAAAGCCCGCTTTCACCCTCGGCGACCGGGCGGTGATCGCCGCCCTCGTCCGACTGCTGAGCAAGCGTCAGCGCCTCAGCCTGAAGCTCCTGGTCACCCCACGTACGATCCTGCACTGGCATACGCGGTTGGTCGCGAGGAAGTGGACCTATCCGCACCGGGGCCGGGGTCGTCCGGCCAAGCCCGAGGCGCTGCGGGCTCTGGTGCTTCGTCTGGCCCACGAGAACTACGGATGGGGGTATCGCCGCATCCACGGCGAACTGCTCAATCTGGGCTGGAAGTCGGCCTGTGGGTGCCGACAATCCCGTCCAGGTCGTGACCTGGACGTTTCCAGGGGTCGGCAGCGGGCCGTCACGTCGACTGCGCGAGGATGACCGGTGTGCTGCTGCGTCTGATGTACCTCGCCCTCACGCATCTGTTCGGCTGGATACGCCTCCTCGCGCGCAGCGCTGCGGCCAAGGATGTGGAGATCTTGGTCCTGCGCCACCAGCTCGCCGTGGTGCAGCGTCAGATCACCGGTCCCAGGCTCACCCGGGCCGACCGAGCGCTGCTGGCTGTACTGCTTCGACTGGTACCGCGGGTCCGGCTGCGCCGGCTGCAACTGGTCGTCTCCCCGGATACGGTGCTGCGCTGGCACCGTGACATCCTGCGGCGTCGCTGGGCGGCCAAGTCCAAACCGAAGCGCACCGGCAGACCGCTGACCCGCGGCTCGATCCGGTCCCTGGTCCTGCGTCTGGCCCGGGAGAACAGCACCTGGGGCTACCGGCGGATTCACGGCGAACTCGCCGGCTTGGGGATCAAGGTCGCACCGTCGACCGTCTGGGAGATCTTGAAGAAGAGCGGGATCGACCCCGCGCCCCGGCGTGATGGCCAGACGTGGGCCGCGTTCCTGCAGGCTCAGGCTGAGGCGATCGTGGCGTGCGACTTCTTCACGGTGAAGACGCTCACCGGGGCGACCCTGCACGTCTTCGCCGTCATCGAGCATGCCACGCGGCGCATCCGCATCCTCGGCCCCACCGCCCACCCCACCTCCGACTGGACCGTCCAACAAGTTCGCAACCTCCTGATGGAGCTTCAAGACGCCGGAGCCAACGCAGCCAAGTACCTGATCCGCGACCGGGACAGCATGTTCACCGACGCCTTCGACGCCGTCTTCACCGCCGAGGGCATCAAGGTCGTCAAAAGCGCGATCCGCGCACCGCGCATGAACTCGATCATGGAACGGTGGGTCAAATCCTGCCGGACCGAGTTCCTGGACCGCACCTTGATCTGGAACGAGGAGCACTTGCGCCACGCCCTGCGCGAGTACGAGCAGTTCTACAACGAGCACCGGACCCACCGCGCCCTCAACGCGGCCACACCCCTCAACCCCCTACCCGAACCACTCACCGAACCCGCCGATCTCGACCGGATCCGCGTCCATCGCCACGACCGGCTCGGCGGCATCCTTCACGAATACTCGCAGGTCGCATGACATGGACGAGGATTTCGGCACGCACACTGGCACCGCCGCCTGGTCCAGCGGAAATGGCGCCAACGGAGCGCGAGGCCCGGACGACCCCCGATCCCCGACGAGCTGCACACGCTGATCCTCCGGCTCGCCAGGGAAAACCCCACCTGGGGATACACCCGCATCCAGGGCGAACTCCGCCGCCTCGGCCCCCGCGTCGGCGCCTCCACCATCCGACGCATCCTGCGCAGCGCCCACCTGCCACCCGCACCCCACCGCGCCACCGGGCAAAGCTGGACCCAGTTCCTGCAAACCCAGGCCGAAGGACTACTGGCCTGCGACTTCTTCCACGTCGACACCATCACGCTCAAGCGCCTGTACGTGTTCTTCGTCATGGAGGTCCGCACCCGCACCGTGCACGTCCTCGGCATCACCACCAACCCCACCGGCGACTGGGTCACCCAGCAGGCCCGGAACCTCCTGCTCCAGGCCGGCCAACGAGCCCTGCGGTTCAAGTACTTGATCCGGGACCGGGACACCAAGTTCACCCAGTCCTTCGACGCGGTGTTCACCGCCAACGACACCCAGGTCCTCAAGACCGCCCCGCAAGCGCCTAGGATGAACGCCTACGCGGAGCGCTGGGTACGCACAGCAAGATCAGAGTGCACCGACCGCATGCTCATCTACGACGAGCACCACCTGCGTCGCATCCTCGACCTGTACGCCGAGCACTACAACACCGGACGCGCCCACCAAGCCCAGGAACTCCGCGCACCGTCCGACGATCCAGACATCATCCCCTTCCCCGCACGTCGCATCCGACGCCAGAAAATCCTCGGCGGACTCCTCAACGAGTACCACCCAGCCGCCTGAAACACCATCAGACTATCGAGCAAAACACCAGGTCAGACCAGGCACGAGGGTTTTGGAACCCTACACCCGTGCCCAGCCCCCCATGTAACGATCTTGTACCCGCGCTCCCACCACGCTCCCACCACAAGATCAAAAAAGACCAGAGCCTCCTCGCCGCAACGAGAAAGCCCTGGTCAAACTACCTTTTGACGGTGCGCCGCCAGGGACTCGAACCCCGGACCCGCTGATTAAGAGTCAGCTGCTCTAACCAACTGAGCTAGCGGCGCTTAGTGCCTGCGGCGTTCGCTTGCGCTGTTGCCTGGGCACGACAGAAATACTACCTGACCTGCGAGGGTGGTTCTGACCATCGGCGGGCCAACGGGCGGCCAACGGGGGCGCGGGGGTCAACCGGCGGAGGACTGGGCGTTTCGGGCGGCGCGGGCGGCTGCGTGGGCGGCGGAGGCGATGGGGTCGTCGCGGGTGAGGTCGGCGAGGCGGCGGCGGGCGGGGCGGTTGGCCACCGGGCCGGGGTAGAGGCGGCCGGTGAGCTCGGCGGCGTGGGCGAGGGCGGCGAGCTGCTGGGAGCGGGCCGGGGCGTTGACGTTGTCGACGGCGTCGGCGACCAGGGCCCTGCGCGCGGCGACGGCGCCCAGGTCGGTCACCGTGTACTGGTCGACCCGGATGAGGCCGAGCAGCTTGCGGCTGCGGCGGTCCACCAGCCCGGCCTTGACCAGGACATCCAGGTAAAGCTTGGACCGGCCCCGCCCCATCCGGTTCAGGCAGGTGCGCAGCCGCGCCCCGCGCGGGGGTGCGGCCGGCCCCGCGAGCGCTGCGGCCGCCGCGTCGAGGCCTGGGTGGCCCAGCGGTGCGCCGCGCAGCAGCGCCAGGCGGCCGTTCTCCAGCACCGCCGCCTGCGCGGCGAGCAGCTCCGCGAGGGCCGCTCCGGCCAGCGCGAAGCGGAACTCGCCGGGCAGGCGGATCCGCCCGGTGTCGGGGTCGGCGCAGAGCAGCAGCAGATCCTCCGGCAGGTTGGTGGTGCGCCATTCGTCCATGGCGGCTGTCTCCCCCGCTCGGACGGCGGCTGAACATTCAGGCCGTAGGGAACAGAGGGGGTGGGAGGCGGGTTGGGCCCTGTGGAGGCAGTCCGCAGACGGCCTGCCGTCGTACGCTCTCAGTCGCACCCGTAGGAGCACCGCAGTGAGTCAGCAGCCGGAGTCCGCAGTCGCCACCCTCGCCGCGCAGATCCCCGGGCCGCCGCGCGGGCGCGCCGAGACGCCGCTGTCGATTCTGGACCTGGCCACCGTGGGCGCCGGCTACACCCCCACCCAGGCCCTGGCCGCCACCACCGAGCTCGCGCGCAAGGCCGAGACCTGGGGGTTCCACCGCTTCTGGGTCGCCGAGCACCACGGCATGCCGGGGGTGGCCAGCTCCGCGCCGGCCGTACTGCTGGCGCATCTGGCCGCCGCAACGACCACGATCCGGCTGGGCTCCGGCGGCGTGATGCTGCCCAACCACGCTCCGCTGGTGATCGCCGAGCAGTTCGGCACCCTGCACGCGCTGCACCCCGGGCGGATCGACCTCGGTCTCGGCCGGGCCCCCGGCACCGACCCGGCGACGGCCAGGGCGCTGCGGCGCGGTGTGCTGGACGAGACGGCCGACGAGTTCCCGCTGCAGCTCAGCGAGCTGACCCGGTTCCTGGACGCCGACTTCCCGGCCGGTCACCCGTACCAGCGGCTGCGGGCCGTGCCCGGGGAGGCGAGCGCTCCCGGCGGGGGCCGTCCGCCGATCTGGCTGCTGGGCTCGTCCGGCTTCAGCGCCCAGCTGGCCGGGCGGCTGGGCCTGCCGTTCGCCTTCGCGCACCACTTCAGCGCCGGGAACACCGTCCCCGCGCTGGAGCTGTACCGGGACTCGTTCCGCCCCTCGGAGGTGCTGGACGAGCCGTACACCCTGATCGGGGTGGGCGCCGTGGCGGCCGACAGCGACGAGCAGGCGCGGCGGCTGGCCGGGTCGGGCGCGCTGGCGATGCTGCGGCTGCGGCGCGGGCAGCCCGCGCTGGTGCCGACACCCGAGGAGGCCGAGGCGCACCCGTACACCCCGGCCGAGCGCGAGTTCCTCGACGCCTGGCTGTCGAACGTGGTCCTGGGCGACCCCGACCAGGTCCGCGACGGGCTGCTGGAGCTGCGCAAGCGCACCGGCGCCGACGAGCTGATGATCACCAGCAACATCCACGGCCATGAGGCGCGGCACCACTCCTACGAGCTGATCGCACAGGCGTACGGGCTGCTGGGATGAGTCCAGCGGGCCAGGCCGAACTGGCGCGGCCGCCGTCCCCGCTCCAGGAGCTGGCGGACGAGCGGCTGTCGGCCGCCGGGGTGCGGCTGCTGCTGAAGCGCGACGATCTGCTGCACCCCTCGGTCCCCGGCAACAAGTGGCGCAAGCTGCTGCCCAATTTCGCCGAGGCGCGGGCGGCCGGGCTGGACACCGTGCTGACCTTCGGCGGCGCCTACTCCAACCACCTCAGGGCGACCGCGGCCGCCGGACGGGAATCCGGGCTGCGCACGGTCGGCGTGGTGCGCGGGGACGAGCTCGCCGACCGGCCGCTCAACCCGTCGCTGGCCAAGGCGGCGGCCTGGGGCATGGAGCTGGACTTCATGGACCGGGCCACCTGGCGGCGCCGGATGTCCGCCGACGTGCTGGCGGCGCTGCTGGCGAAGCACGGCCCGGCCCTGGTCGTCCCCGAGGGCGGCAGCAATGCCGCCGGGGTACGCGGCTGCCGGCCGCTGGGACGGGAGCTGGCGGAGTCCGGGGCGGAGCTGGTCTGCGTCTCGGTCGGCACCGGCGGCACCCTCGCCGGACTGGCCGCCGGCCTGGCGCCGCGTCAGCAGGCGGTCGGCTACGCAGCGTTGGGGCATGCGCCGCTGGCCGACGAGACGGCGGCGCTGCAGCTGGAGGCCTTCGGGCGACGTACCGGGAACTGGCGGATCGACGCGGACCACATCTTCGGCGGCTACGGGCGCAGCACCCCGGAGCTGCACGCCTTCGTCGAGGACTTCCGTACCAGGCACGGGATCTCACTGGACGTCAGCTACGAGGCGAAGGCGCTGTACACGATCTTCGCCGAACTCGGCGCCGGGGCGTATCGCCGAGGCGCGACGGTCGCCATGGTCATCGCGGGCTGAGCTGGAGATCCGCGGTAGGCGACGGGCTTCCTTAAGGGAACATTGGTCTAGTCCTAGGTCTAGGCCACCCTATTGACGACTGGTGGACACCTCCCCCAAGGTGGGCAGTGGTACAGACCATCCCTTCCTCTCCCCCACGAGGAGCCCAGGTGTTCCGCACATCCTCTTCCCGAGTCCTCGCCGCGGTCGCCGCGGCCGGGCTCGCCGCCACGGCGATGGTCGCCATCGGCGGCAGCAGTGCCCAGGCGAGCGTCACCCCTGCCGCCACCACAGCGCTCAGCAGCAACTGGTATGCCGCCGCGCCGTATCTGATGCCACTGGACAACAACCCGCCGAACCCGGTCGACGTGATGAACGCGACCGGGCTGAAGGCCTTCCAGCTCGCCTTCATCCTCGCCCCCAGCGGCGGCGGCTGTACCCCGACCTGGGGCGGCACCAGCGCGGTCTCCTCCGACACCGCCGTCGCCACGACGATCAGCAACATCCGCGCCGCCGGCGGCGACGTCTCGGTCTCCATCGGCGGCTACGGCGGTACCAAGCTCGGCCAGACCTGCGGCACCCCGGCGGCGACCGCCGCCGCGTACCAGCAGGTCATCACCAAGTACGGGCTGCACGCCATGGACTTCGACCTGGAGGAGCCGGAGTACGAGAACACGGCCGCCGTCGCCAACGAGATCGGCGCCGCGCAGATCCTGCAGCAGAACAACCCCGGCCTGTACATCTCCATCACCACCGCCGGCACCGCCGCGGGCACCGGCTGGTTCGGCACGCAGATGCTCAACCAGGCCAAGACGGACGGCTTCACCCCGAACAACTTCTCCATCATGCCGTTCGACGGCGGCTTCAGCGGTGCCTCCTCGCAGATCTCGGCGCTGCAGTCGTTCAACACCCTGCTGATGAGCACCTTCGGCTGGAGCTCCGCCACCGCGTACGCCCATGAGGGCATCTCGATGATGAACGGCCGCAGTGACAGCGGCGAGTACTTCTACCAGTCCGACTTCCAGTCGGTGCTGTCCTTCGCCACCAGCCACGGCCTGGCCCGCTACACCAACTGGTCGGTGAACCGCGACCGCCAGTGCACCCCGGCCGACAACAACGGCCAGACGTCAGGCACTTGCAGCAGCGTGACGCAGGGCGCCTGGGACTTCACCAAGTACAGCGTGCAGTTCGCCGGCGCGACTCCCCCCACCAGCACGCCGACCACCGCCGCACCCACCACCGCCGCGCCGACGACCGCTGCGCCGACCACCGCCGCGCCGAGCAGCGGCAGTTGCACCGCGGCGGCGTGGAGCGCCACCGCCACCTACACCCAAGGCAACACGGTCAGCTACAACGGCCACACCTGGACCGCCAAGTGGTGGACCTACGGTGACATCCCCGGCGGCGCGGCCGGCGTCTGGGCCGACAACGGCGCCTGCTGAACAGATGCGTGAAGAATGACGCATGAAGAATGACGCATGACTGTGGGCGGGACCCGAAAGGGTCCCGCCCACAGTCATGACGCTATGTCAGCGGTGCCAGCTGACCGGCGAGTTGTAGCTCGGACGGCGCTCCGGGCGCTGCCACTGCGCCTGCGACCGACCGGCGCCCACGGCGCCCTTGGCCGCCGTGGACGAGGTGGCGGCGGCGCGGGCCAGCAGCACGGCGGTCAGCGCGGCGAGCTCCTCGTCGGCGAGGGAGCCCTTGACGACGCGCACCAGCGGGTCGATCGAAGCGATGGCCGCTACTGCGGCCGTCGCGGGTTCGAGGACAGTGGTCATGGCGGGTGCCTCCGGGTTACTGGGGCGGGTTGCCGTGCTTGCGGGCGGGGAGGTCGGCGTGCTTGCTGCGGAGCATGTGCAGGGAGCGGATCAGGACCTGGCGGGTGGTGGCCGGATCGATCACGTCGTCCACCAGACCGCGCTCGGCGGCGTAGTAGGGGTGCATCAACTCGTCCTTGTACTGCTTGACCATCTGCGCCCGCATCGCCTCGGGGTCATCGGCCTCGGCGATCTGGCGGCGGAAGATCACGTTGGCCGCGCCCTCGGCGCCCATCACCGCGATCTCGTTGGTCGGCCAGGCGTACGACAGGTCCGCGCCCACGGAGCGGGAGTCCATCACGATGTACGCGCCGCCGTAGGCCTTGCGCAGGATCAGCTGGATCCGCGGCACCGTGGCATTGCAGTACGCGTACAGCAGCTTGGCGCCGTGCCGGATGATGCCGCCGTGCTCCTGGTCCACCCCGGGCAGGAACCCGGGCACGTCCAGCAGCGTCACCAGCGGGATGTTGAACGCGTCGCACATCTGCACGAAGCGCGCCGCCTTCTCGCTGGCGTGGATGTCCAGGACCCCGGCCAGGGACTGCGGCTGGTTCGCCACGATCCCCACCACCTGGCCGTCCAGCCGGGTCAGCGCCACGATCACATTGGTCGCCCAGCGCTCGTGGATCTCCATGTACTGACCCTCGTCGGCGATCTCCTCGATCACCTTGCGCATGTCGTACGGCCGGTTGCCGTCGGCCGGCACCAGGTCCAGCAGCGCCTCGCAGCGCCGGTCCACCGGGTCCTCGGTCATCTCCGCCGGCGGGGTCTCCCGGTTGTTCTGCGGCAGCATCGACAGCAGGAACCGGACCTCCTCCAGACAGCCGCGCTCGTCGTCGTAGGCGAAGTGCGAGACACCCGAGATCTCCGAGTGCACATCCGCGCCGCCCAGCCCGTTCTGCGAGATCTTCTCGCCGGTCACCGCCTGGACCACGTCCGGGCCGGTGATGAACATCTGCGAGGTCTCGCGCACCATGAACACGAAGTCCGTCAGCGCCGGGCTGTAGGCCGCGCCACCGGCGCACGGGCCCAGCATCACGCTGATCTGCGGGATGACGCCCGAGGCCCGGGTGTTGCGCTGGAAGATCCCGCCGTAGCCGGCCAGCGCGGTCACGCCCTCCTGGATCCGCGCACCGGCCCCGTCGTTCAGCGAGACCAGCGGCGCACCGGCGGCGATGGCCATGTCCATGATCTTGTGGATCTTCTGCGCATGAGCCTCCCCCAGCGCCCCGCCGAAGATCCGGAAGTCGTGCGCGTACACGAACACCGGACGGCCGTGCACCGAACCCCAACCGGTGATCACACCGTCGCTGTAGGGCTTCTTGCTCTCCAGCCCGAACCCGGTGGCCCGGTGCCGGCGCAGCGGCTCGACCTCGTTGAAGGAGCCGTCGTCCAGCAGCAGCGCGATCCGCTCCCGCGCCGTCAGCTTCCCCTTGGCATGCTGCGCCTCGGTGGCGCGCTCACTCGGACCCGCCAGCACCTGCTCCCGGATGGCCTGCAGCTCGGCGACCCGCCCCCGGCTGTCGCCACCGGTCTGGCCGGTCGGACGCGCCACATCCTGCTCGGTCATCGCAGAACCACCATCTCAGGAAACTCCAAGTCTCTCGGGAACGGCCCGCCGCTGAGGAGGTGAACCAGCCCACTCTTCGACCCTACGAGGACGACCCCCGTGGAGCAGGGGTCGATTTCGTACAACACATCAGCCGAATAGCTGGCGGAGCCGGACAGGAGTAGACCGGCACCGACCTGCGCCGACCTGCCTTCACGGTGCCGACCAGCGGTTCCTTGGCTATGAGGAAACCTTGGAAGGTTCATCCGGTTTTCACAAAACATCACTAGGGTGCCGCCATGCCCACTCCCAAGCCCACCGACATCCCGCAGCCTTCCGACCCCCGGAAGGACGACTCACCTGCGGTCGAGTCCCCTGCGACGCTGATTCTGAGCAAGGACGACAAGGAAAAGGAGACAGAGGCCGCCGAGCCCGAGTCGAAGACCTGGTCGCCCCGCCCCAACACCGTCCTCAGCCCCGAGGAGAAGGACCTTGAGGACCTCTCCGACGAGGAACTGGAGGACCTCGCCTCCGGCGGCGTCTCCAAGGGGATCTTCGCCGGTGCGATGGCGATAGTCACCGCCGCCCTCGGCCTGGCCTCGGTCACCGGCACCTGGTTCGGCAACATCCTGCTGGCGCAGGCCCAGCTCCAGTCGCAGGTCGGCGCGACCGGCAAGAGCACCGCCACCCAGCTCGCCGAGGGCTACACCGGCCCCTGGCACAAGGTCGCCGAGATCAACGGCCTGGTCGCGACCATCGCCCTGGTCGTGGGCGCGCTGGTGCTGTTCTCCGGGCGCTACCTCACCGTCCGCCCGCTGCCGAACTGGGTCAAGACCGTCGCCTGGGGCGGCCTGGCGCTCGGCGTCATCGGCCTGTTCATCGCCTTCGGCATGCGCTTCGACTGGTGGACGTACCACATCGTGGTCCCCGCCACGACCTCCTCCAGCACCAGCACTACCGGCTGACACCCCTCGGCCGCCCCAAGCCCCCGGACCCGCCCGCGCCCACCCTGCGCCGGCGGGTCCTCTGCGTCGGAATGCGGTCAAGGACGCGACCCGGGACCCGGTCACCCGTACGAGCGGACGCGAACAGCGCAGCGCGCGCCCGTACGGGGGAAAGCGCCCGACGCGCCGCCGTGTCCGCCGGTGAGTCGCGCCGCGGATTGTCAGGGTGCGGGTATGACGACGTCCACGCCCCCCGCCACGCCCGTCCGCCGGCCCCGCTCGTCACGTCGGCGCACTCCGCTGCTGCGCATCCTGGCCGCGCTCTGCGTCTCGGTCGCGCTGCTCGGACTGCAGGCTCCGGCCGGGGCGGCCGCCCGCTCGGTCCCGGCCGCGGGCGTCGAGTACCAGCAGCTGGCCCACCCGGTGACCGCCTCTCCGCGCGAGGTCGTCGAGGTGTTCTGGTTCAACTGCGCGCACTCCTACCAGCTGGCTCAGCCGCTGCGGGACTGGGCCGCGAGGCAGGACCCGCCGGTCACCGTCCGGCACATCCCGGCCGCGTGGCCGGACCAGCCGCTGGAGATGGCCTACGCCCGCCTCTACTACGCCCTCGACCGGCTGGGGCTGGAGGACCGGCTGGAGCAGGCGGTCTTCCACGCCGTCCGCGACGAGCACGAGGACCTGAGCCAGCCGGACGCCCTGAGCACCTGGGCGGACACGCAGGGCGTCGACTCCCAGCAGCTGCTGGCCGCCTGGAACTCGCCGGAGGTCCAGCAGGAGACCCAGGCGGCCCCCGCCCTCCGGGAGAAGTACGACGTGCACGAGATGCCGAGCGTGGTCGTCGGCGGCCGCTACCGCACCTCCCCGTTCATGGTTCCGGACGGGGTGGCCGGCACCGTCCCGACGGTCGACTACCTGTTCCAGCACTCCGTGGCCGTGGCGGCCGCAGCAGTCAAGAAGCCCGTCAAGAAGCACTGACCGGCGGCCGCGGAAGCACGGGCCAGCGGAAGCATGGGTCAGGCGAACTCGGCCAGCCGCGGCCGCACTCCGGCGACCACCAGCAGCAACCCGGCGCCCAGCAGCGCCGAGGGGATCGCGGTCCAGCCGTCGAGGTCGCCCGAGGCGGTGTCCACGCCGGTGTCGAAGCGGGCCGCCCGTGCGTTCGCCAGGTTCTGCAGGTTGAGACTGAAGTCGTAGTAGGCGAAGGCGACCTGACCACGCGTCACACCGGTCAGCTGGACCGCGGCCTGGTCCAGCCGGCCGGCGTCGGCCAGCGACCGCAGCAGCGCGTCGGAGGCCAGGTAGGCGGCCTCGGTCCGGGTCACCCCGGGCGACCCGGCACCTGCATTGCCGACGGTCAGGCTGTGCAACTGCTGTGCGAGTCCGCCGAACCGGGCGGCGAGCGAGGCACGGTAGGCGGTGTCGACCAGCCAGCGGCTCTGCGACGCCTCCGCGTCCGCGGCGGCCACCTGGGCCTTGGCCACCGTCGCGCCAGGCGCATAGCCCTGCCGCACGGCGGAGTCCGTCGCGGAGGCCGCGCCCAGCAGCGCCGAGCCGCCCGCGACCACCACGGACAGCACCGCCGCCGTCGCCAGCAGCAGCGCCGGGTTGAGCATCCGCCGGTGCCGGCGGCTGAGGTCGAGCTGCCACCAGACCAGCAGCGCCAGGGCCAGTACCCCCACCGCGCCCAGCAGCAGCGCGCCCCGGCGCGCGTCACCGACGGCCGTACCCCGGTCCGAGCCGACCTGCTGGTCCGCGGCGGTGAGCAGGGCCCGCACATGCGGCAGCAGCGACTGCTGGAGCAGGCCCTCGGCCTGGTCGTAGTAGTCCAGGGCGAGATCCGGCGGACGGCCGACGACCGGGTCCTGCTGGCTGGTCGCGGAGAACTCCTCGGTCCCGCTCAGTGCGTCATAGGTCCCCAGCGAGTCCAGCAGGGCCTGCACGTCCGCCTGCCCCTGGCCGCCGGCGGCGGCGAGCGCGGCCAGGTCGTGGCCGACCTGCCTGCGGTCCGCCTGAGCGGTGAGGGCGGCCAGCACCCCGTCGTCGACCAGCGTCGGCGACTGGCCGGGCGAGGCCGGGGCCGAGGAGTAGCCGACCACCAGCGAGTCGGCGTGCTGGGCGTCCAGATCCGCCAGGGTCCGGTAGAGATCGGCGGCCGCGGCGGCGCGCGGCTCGGAGACCGCCGCGAGCCGGCTCAGGTCGGCCCTGGCGGCGGCGAAGGAGACCAGCGCGGCGGCGAGCAGCGCTGCGGTCAACAGCAGGGCGGCGGCGGCCTGGAGACGCAGTCGCAGCACCGGGGCGGCGGTCTTGGTCACCCTTCGAACGTAGGTAGCCCGGGCGACTCACGGGGGCCCGGGAGTGGGACGCAGGGTGAACGCAAGGGCACAGCTGGTAGCGATTCTGGACGCGCGCTGGGGAGCTGGTAAGAGTCGTGTTACATGACTCACTATGGGGCGGTTTCGGGTGTGATCATGGGACCGGCTAGCGTTGTGGACCGGTGGTAAAAAGCAACGATCCACTTTCCCCTGCGCACAACACGCGGACAACACCATGAGGAGTCACCTTGAGCGAGGTCCTGGACCTTTTCGGCTCCTCGTGGTTCTTCATAGCGGCACTGCTGGCGGTACTGTCCGACGCGTTCGTTCCGATCGTGCCCAGCGGCACCATGGTCATCGCCGCGACGCTGCAAGCCTCCGAGACCCACACCTCGCCGCTGCTGCTCGGCTTCGGCGTGGCCATCGCCTCCTTCTCGGGCGACCTGCTGCTGCTCCGGGTCGCCCGCCGCGGGGCCGCCTGGGCGCAGCGGCGCCTGGACCGCAAGCCCGGGGCCGCCAGTGCGGCGGCCTACCTGCTGGAGGCCCTGGAGACGCGCCGGGCCCGCACCATCGTCGCGGCCCGATTCGTCCCTGGCGGCCGCTCCGTGCTCGACCTCGCGGTCGGCACCGCCCCGGCCCCGCCGCTGCGGTTCCTGCGCTGGTCCGCCGTCTCAGCGGCCGTCTGGGCGACCTACATAGTGGGCCTCGGCTACCTCAACGAGCACACCTTCGACACCAGTTGGCTGAGCTTCGCGGTCTCCTGCGCCGCCGCGACCACGATCAGCGCCGTGGTCGCCCGCATGGTGCAGCGTCAGCGCCGCAACGCCCGTGAGGCGGCGGCGCCGGCCGCCGACGCGGACGATCACTTGACGACGGCCCCCGTCGCCGTCAGCTGACCGCCCCGCCGCCCCCGCCCTGCGATCGACCGGTCTAGGCCGGCAGCCGCCAGTCGATCGGTGCCAGCCCGAGGTCGGCCAGGCCCTTGTCGATCTGCGAGAACGGACGGCTGCCCAGGAAGAGCTTGGCCGACAGCGGCGACGGGTGGGCGCCCTGGACCACCACATGGCGGCTGGTGTCGATCAGCGGCAGCTTCTTCTTGGCGTAGTTCCCCCACAGCACGAACACAGCAGGCTCCGCACGGTCGTTGACCGCGCGGATCACCGCGTCGGTGAACTGCTCCCAGCCCTTGCCCTTGTGCGAGTTGGCCTCGTGCGCGCGCACCGTCAGCACCGCGTTCAGCAGCAGCACCCCCTGGTCCGCCCAGGCCTCCAGATTGCCGTGGGCCGGCGCCGGGATGCCCAGGTCGGCGTCCAGCTCCTTGTAGACGTTGCGCAGCGAGGGCGGGACCTTGACCCCGCGCTTCACCGAGAAGCACATCCCGTGCGCCTGGTTGTCGTCGTGGTACGGGTCCTGACCGAGCAGCAAGACCTTCACCCGGTCGTACGGCGTGTGCTGCAGCGCCGAGAACACCTCGCCGGCCGGCGGGAAGACCTGGTGCTCGGCCCGCTGCTGCGCCACGAAACCGGCGAGCTCGGTGAAGTACGGCTTCTCCGTCTCCTGCGCGAGCGCCCCCTGCCAGGACTCGGGCAGCACGAACTCATTGACTGACGACATGACGGATTTCCCTCCGAGGTGTACGGCCGACGTGCACCTGCACCGTACCGGGCCGCACTGACACTGCCCGAACCCCCGGACTGCCGCAGGCCGTTACTGCTCGGCCCGGAGCCGCTCCAGCCCCACCGCGACCCCGTCGAGGACGCGGTCCAGGCCCCAGAGGAAGGTCTGGTCGGGGTCCGGGTCGTGGTCCGCCAGGGCGACGAAGCGGGCCAGCAGGGGGTGCTGGCCGGCGGCCAGGACGTCCGTCAGATAGGGGCCGACGCTGCGGCGGTAGCGGTCCTCGTCCAGGCCGGTGCGACGGGCCACCTCGGTCTCGGCGATCTCGGTGAGCACCACGCCGCGGACGTAGCCGATCACGGTTCCGGTCAGGCCCGACATCGCGGCGATGCTGAGGCCGAGGCCGTCCAGGACGCCGAGCAGGCACTCGCTCCGGCGCAGGTTGTTGGGGCCCAGCGGGGGCCTGCTCGCGACGATGGGCAGCACCCAGGGGTGACGCAGCATCAGCCGGCGGTAGTCGACGGCGATCCGGCGCAGGTCCGCGCGCCACTCCCCGGCCATCCGGCCGCTGGGGCCGTCCTCGCCCATGACCTGGTCGGCCATCAGGTCGAGCAGGTCGTCCTTGGTCTCGACATAGCGGTACAGCGACATGGTCCCGACGCCCAGCTCGGCGGCGATCCGGCGCATCGAGACGGCGTCCACGCCCTCGGCGTCGGCCAGGGCGACGGCGGCGGTGACGATGGCGTCCACGCTCAGCGAGGGCTGCGGCCCCCGTCCCCCGGAACGCGGGCGGGCCCACACCGGCGGTCGCGGCTGCGCCGACTGCCCCGCGGACCCCACCTCGTGGGCTGCCACCGACGGCCTCCTCGGCTGTCCCGCTCCCGTCCCGTTCAGGGGAGTCGCGTACATGGTACGCAGATGCCGGTCCTCGGGCCCAGACCGAGCTAGGCGGCGCGTACCCCGCTGAGGTGCGCATACAGCACCACATTGCCGGTGTACTCGGCGTGCTTTCGGTCGTAGCTCCCGCCGCAGGTGATGATCCGCAGCTGGGCGTCCTTCGCCGGGGCGTAGACCTGTGCGGAGGGGAATGAGGCCTTGGGGTAGGCCTGCACCCGGTCCACCGTGAACAGGGCGGTGCTGCCGTCCAGCCGGGCCACCTCGACCGGGGCCCCCGGTTTCACCGCCGACAGGTTCCAGAACACGGCCGGGCCGGTCCGGGTGTCGACATGGCCGACCAGGACGGCCGTGCCGGCCTCGCCAGGCGTCGCCGAGTCGCGCAGCCAGCCGGCCGTCCTCGGCTGCGAGAACGGCGGCAGCTCGGGCTGCCCCTTGCCGTCCATTCCGAGACCCAGCAGCGGGGCGGTGAGCCGGATGCCGGGCAGCGCCAGCTGGATCGGGGTGGAGCGCGACAGCGCCGCGTGCACGGCTGCGGAGGTCGGCGAGGCCGACGGCCGGGGGGTGGCCCGTACAGCGTCCGAGGCGGTGCCGCGCGCGCTCACCGCGACCGCGTCGGCCCCGACCACCCCGACGACCGCGCGGGCCGGCGCACCGACGCCCAGCGCCGCACCGCCGACGGACACCGCGACCAGACCGGTGGACAGGATCGCCAGCGCGCCCAGCACCCGCGGGCGTGAGAGCCGCGAGAGCACGGCCGGGCTCCGGAGCTCAACCACGGTGGCCCGCGCCCCGGCGTGTGGCCAGCGCCCTGCGGCGCAGCAGTTCCAACGCACCCAGCGCGGCCGCGCCGGTGACCGCGAGCGCGCCGCGCCCGGTCGCGCTGCCCAGCGCGTCGCTCCCGGCCAGGTCGCGGCCGGCGCCCCAGCCGCCGCCGGTGTCCAGCGCGCCGATCCGCACCACGGTGACCGTGCCCACCGCCACCGAGGTGCCGCTGCACTGCTCGGTCACCGGGTGCGACCCGGGCTTGGCGTCCTTGGCGATGACCGCCTCGGCGAACAGCCCGCCGTCGGCGGCGAGCCCGAGCTTCACCGGCTCCGCGAAGGCCGTCGAGGTGACCGTCCCGGTGGTGGTGCCGCCGCAGTCCGCGAAGGTGCGGACGTCGACCGATCCGCCCGGACGGGTGAGCGCCGGGGAGACGGTGACCACGTCGAGGGCGCGCAGCACCCCCCGGGGAACTGCCACCACGGAACTGTTGGTCGTGGTCAGCACGGTGTTCCGGGCGGCCCTGTCGGCGGACGACGGCCCGCCCGCGCCCGGGGTGCCCGGGGTGCCCGGACCCGGGTTGCCTGTGCCGGTGTTGCCGAACGATGCAGCCGCCGCCGGGGCCGCGGTCTGCACGGCGAGCAGCAGCGCGAACGCGGCCACGGCCGCCCCAGCCGAGGCGGTTCGGAGCTTCGCCATCAGGATTCCTCTCGCTTCTCACGTCCGGGCACCGGAACTGACGCTCCGGCAATTCACCCATATCAATGCAAAATATGACGAACGATTTCCGGACGTGGAAGGATCTGCGCCATCTGACACACCGTCGGCACCCCAACGGATGACCGCAGCGGCCATTCGGACGCAGAGCAGGCCCCCGACCATCGGTCGGGGGCCTGCAGAAGGCAGCAGCTCGGGACGTGCCCGTTGCTCTCAGATCTCGTCGATCAGCTCCGCGACCGACTTCGCCACGCGGGACGGACGGTACGGGTAGCGCTCGACCTCGGACTGCTGGGTCAGGCCGGAGAGGACCAGCACCGTGCGCAGACCGGCCTCCATGCCCGACTTGATGTCGGTGTCCATCCGGTCGCCGATCATGACCGTCGACTCCGAGTGCGCATTCAGCGCGTTCAGCGCCTCGCGCATCATCAGCGGGTTGGGCTTGCCCACGAAGTAGGGCTCCACCCCGGTGGCCTTGGTGATCAGCGCCGCCACCGAGCCCGTCGCCGGGAGCACGCCCTCCGGGGAGGGGCCGGTCTCGTCCGGGTTGGTGCAGATGAACCTGGCCCCCGCGCTGATCAGGCGGATCGCCTTGGTCAGCGCCTCGAATGAGTACGTTCGAGTCTCCCCGAGCACCACGTAGTCGGGGTTGCTGTCCGTCAGCACATAGCCGATCTGGTGCAGCGCCGTGGTCAGGCCGGCCTCGCCGATGACATAGGCGGTGCCGCCGGGGCGCTGGCCGTCCAGGAACTTGGCGGTGGCCAGGGCCGAGGTCCAGATCGCCTCCTCCGGCACGTCCAGACCCATCCCGGCGAGCCGCGCGTGCAGGTCACGGGGGGTGTAGATGGAGTTGTTGGTGAGTACCAGGAAGGGCTTGCCCGACTCCCGCAGACGGTTGATGAACTCGTCCGCCCCGGGGATGATCGTGCCCTCGTGGACCAGGACGCCGTCCATGTCCGTCAGCCAGGACTCGACCGGCTTGGATTCCGCCACGTCTTTCATCTCCAGTTCCAGTAGCACTCGGCTGCCCCGACGATCTCCAGCGTAGTGGGGAACGGCCGTGCGAGGCCCATGCGTCCCGCCTGCCGGGACACCTCCGTCAGGGCGACAGCAGCAGCCCCGGCAGTTCGGCCACGGAGCCCAGCACCGCCGTCGCCCCGTCCGCACGCAGCCGCTCGGTGTCGTGCGCCCCGGTCAGCACCCCGGCCACCACGCCCGCCCCGGCGGACGCCCCGCAGCGCATGTCGTAGCCGGTGTCGCCGACCACGGCCAGTTCCCTGACGTCGTCGGCGGCATGCGTCCGCAGCAGCGCGGCCAGGGCCAGATCCGGGTACGGGCGACCGCGGCCGCCCGCGTCGGCCGGGCAGAGCGCCAGGTCGACCAGGTCCTGCCAGCCCAGCGCGCCGATGATGCGCTGCTGGGTGGGCCCGGAGAAGCCGGTGGTCAGCACCACCGTCAGACCGGCCTTGCGCAGTTCGCGGATGGCGTCCTCGGCGCCGGGCAGCGGCGCGCAGTGGCCCGCGTCGACCAGCCCGTCGTAGGCCCGCTCGAAGGCCCGGTTGGCCTGCTGCGCCTGCTCCTCCTCGGCGAACAGGTGCCGGAACACCGAAATCTTGCTCTCGCCCATGGTGGTGCGGACGTACTCCAGCATCTCGTCGTGCCGGGCGCCGGCCGGGTCCACCCCGAGGTCCAGCGCCGCCGCCTCGAACGCCTGCTCCACCAGCCCACCGTCGGCGACCGTGGTCCCGGCCATGTCCAGCACCACCAGCCTGATACGCGCCATACCCATCACAGCCCCATCTCGTCCGCAGTCGCCTCGCCGATCGCCGGCGAACCCGTCATCCCGCGCCCGCCCGGACCGGTCACCAGCCAGACGCCCTCACCCACCCTCTCCCGGTGCACCACCAGAGCCGGGTCCAGGCACTGCGCGTACACCCCGGCCCAACGGCGGCGGATCCTCGGCAGCGGCCGCCCCAGCACGCTGCCGGCGAGCTCCGCCAGATAGGCGTACGGGTCCTCGACCACGTCGAAGCCGAAGGGCTGGTCGTACTCGTGGGTGTCGCCGATCGTCAGCGATCCGTCCGCGCGCTGCACCATCAGCAGCTGCATCCGGTGCTCGGCCGCGGTCGGATGCTGCGGCTGGGCGGCGTTCAGCGCGTCCAGCGCGCCCCCGGCGTAGGCGGGGTAGTAGCGGAAGCTGTCGCCGTCGGCGACCGAGGTGGTCAGCTCCTCGCCCAGCGGTTCGGTCTGCATCATCTGCAGCCTGACCCGGCGCACCGGCAGCTCCGGCGCCAGCTCGCGGACCAGCCCGCCCAGCCAGGCCCCGGTGCAGAGCACCACGGCGTCGCCGCTGTGCAGCTCGCCCCGGTCGTCGCGGACCGAGCGCTCGCCCACCACCTCGCGGACCTCGCGGCCGCCCAGGAAGGTGTAGCGACCGGATTCGCGCAGCCGTTCCTGCAGCGCCCGCTGGGTCACCCGGGGCTCGACCTGCGCGTCCTGCGGACTCCACAGTGCGCCCAGGAACTCCCCGCGCAGGGCCGGGTTGGCCTTGCGGGTCTCCGTCTCGTCCAGCAGCTCCCAGCCGCGCCGCCCGGCATCGTGCCGGGCCGCGACCTCGGCGGCCACCGCCCGCTCGGCCTCGGTGCGCAGCACCGTGAGCGAGCCACTGGCCCGGAACCCCACCCCGGGCACCTCGGCGCCGATCTCCTCCCACAGCTGACGCGCCCTCAGCGCGGTGTCCAGGTCCGGGCCTTCGGCGCGCCCGCCGACCCAGACCAGCCCGAAGTTGCGGACCGAGGCGCCACGCGCCTGCTGCTCCCGCTCCAGGTGGACGACTTGGTGTCCGCGCCGGACGGCATGCCAGGCATGCATGGTCCCGAGCGCTCCTGCTCCTACGACGATGACTCTCACGGGTCCGACCTTCGATCCTCTGGATGATGCGCCGGGGCTGCCTCGATGTACCAAGCATGAACAAGATGACACGCTTGGACTAGACCCGTTATCAATACGTGACCAACCTTCCCTGAGGTTCCCCTACTCCCCCGCGCTCAGCTCAGCCGAGAAGCTGAACCGGTCCCCCCGGTACAGCGTCCGCACCCGCTCGAAGGGGTGCCCGGACGCGTCCCAGCTGCTGCGGTGCAGCAGCAGCATCGGCAGCGCCGGCGGCGTGCCGATCAGCAGCGCCTCCCTCGGCGTGGCCAGTACCGTCTCGATCCGCTCCCGGCCGCCCCCGGCCACCAGCCCGCAGGACTCCTTGGCGTAGCGGTAGAACGACGACACCGGGTCGAAGTCGTCGGCGAGGCCGGGCAGCAGCGCCACCGGCGCATAGGTGCTCTCCAGGCCGACCCGCTCCTCGTCCGCCAGCAGCACCCGCTCCAGGTGCCACACCTGGTCGCCCTCGGCGACGCCCAGCTCGGCGGCCACCTCGCCCTCGGCGGCGAAGCGCTCCAGCGCGATCAGCCGGCGCCCCGGCAGCCGCCCCTGGCGGCGCACGCCCTCGGTGTAGCTCGACAGCGACAGCGGCTGCTCGATCTTCGGCCCGGCCACCACCGTGCCGCGGCCCTGCCGACGGACCCGCCCCTCCAGCAGCAGCTCGCGCAGGGCGAGCCGCAGGGTCTCCCGGGCGACGCCGTAGCGCTCGGCCAGCTCCCGCTCGGTCGGCAGCAGCCCGCCCTCGCCCAGCTCCGCCAGCAGCGCGGTCAACTGGGCTTTCGCGGCGTAGTACTTGGGCATCCGCCCGTGCTCGGGCACACCCTCACGCACGGGGGCGCTGAGCAGACGGGGGACGGAACGGCCGGTCATCCCGTCACCGTACAGCGGCCGACGGGAAACGCCCGCCCGCGCCGGCGGCTACGCGGTCCGTGCCTGCTGACCGACCAGATGCCCCCAGGCGATCATCCGGTAGAGCGAGGTGTACGCCGGGGTGCAGGTCGTCAGCGTCAGATAGCGACCCGGGGCGGTGTAGCCGTAGCGCGAGCCGGGGTGCAGCGAGCTGTGCGGCACCGCGGCGATGGTGTCCACGTCGCTCTGCGAGGTCTCCGGCAGGATCGAGTCGATCCGGTAGAAGTAGGTCCAGCCCTCGGTCTCGACGATCACCACGTCGTCGATGCTCAGGCGTTCCAGGTGGCGGAACGGCTCGCCATGGGTGTTGCGGTGCCCGGCGACGGCGAAGTTGCCGGGCTGCCCCGGCATCGCCGTGCCCGGGTAGTGGCCGATGTAGCCGTGGTTGAGCACGGCGTGCTTGTCGATGCCCTCGGCGACCGGGAAGACGATGCCGAGCGAGGGGATGCGGATCACCGCGAAGGCGTTCAGATCCCGGCTCATGCTGTCGATGCCGCTCCCGCCGGCACCGCCCACCTGAAGTGGCGCCGGCTTGGCCGGAACCGCCGCCGCGCCCTTGGATCCGGCCGCGGCAGCACTCGGCGAGGCGGACGCTCGGGCCCGGGCGTCCGCCTGCCACTGCTGCTCCAGACCGGCGACGGCGGAGCGGGCGCTGGCGTCGGCGGACTGGTTGGTCCACCACAGCTCATAGGCGGCTAGCAGCACCACGACCAGGCCGAAGGTGATCGCCAGCTCGCCGAAGCCGATCAGCAGCCGCCGCAGCACCCCGCACCACCGCCCCACATACCGGCCCTCGCACGCCAGCTGACGCACCGTCAGCTCACGGCAGGCTACCCCTGCTGCGGCCGGCCCGCCAGATACCCGTCGATCTCCCCGATCAGCGCCCGCTTGCCCGAGTCGTCCAGGAACGAGGCCCGGACGGCCTGCCGGGCCAGCTCGGCCACCCCGCCCTCGTCCAGGCCGAGCAGCCCGGCCGCGACGACGTACTCGCGGTCGATGTCGGTGCCGAACATCGGCGGGTCGTCGCTGTTGACGGTGACGAACAGCCCCGCCTCGACCATCTGCTTGATCGGGTGGTCCTCGATCCGCTCCACCACCCGGGTGGCGATGTTGGAGGTCGGGCAGACCTCCAGCGGGATCCGGTGCTCGCCCAGGTAGTCCACCAGCCGCGGGTCCTGCATCGACGAGGTGCCGTGGCCGATCCGCTCGGCGCCCAGGAAGCGCAGCGCGTCCCACACCGTCTCCGGCCCGGTGGCCTCGCCGGCGTGCGGGACGCTGTGCAGTCCGGCCGCCCGCGCGCGGTCGAAGTACGGCTGGAACTGCGGCCGCGGCACCCCGATCTCCGGGCCGCCCAGGCCGAAGCTCACCAGCCCCTCGGGCCGCAGGTCCAGCGCCAGCCGCTCGGTGATCTCGGCGGACTCCAGGCCGGCCTCGCCGGGGATGTCGAAGCACCAGCGCAGCACCACGCCCAGCTCCGCCTCGGCGGCCTTGCGGGCGTCCTCGATGGCCTCCATGAACGCCTCGCCCGGGATGCCGCGCCGCACCGAGCTGTACGGAGTGACCGTCAGCTCCGCATAGCGGACCTGACGCCGGGCCAGCTCCTCGGCCACGCCGTAGGTCAGCGTCCGGACGTCCTCGGCGTCCCTGATCAGGTCCACCACCGACAGGTACACCTGGATGAAGTGCGCGAAGTCGGTGAACTCGAAGTACTTCGCCAGCGCCTCCGGATCGGCCGGCACCGCCGTCCGCCCCTCGTACCGCGCCGCCAGCCCGGCCACCACGGCCGTCGAGGCCGAGCCCACATGGTGCACATGCAGCTCCGCCTTGGGCAGCCCGGCCACGAACGCCTCGATACCTGTCCCCGCCACTGCCCTGCTCCTTCACGTGTCGCCTGCTCGTCCCGCCACCCTCTCACGGCAGCACTCAGACCAGCGTGGACACCGTGTGGATCAGCAGTCCGGCGGCCGCGCCCACGACGGTGCCGTTGATCCGGATGAACTGCAGGTCGCGGCCGACGTTGGCCTCGATCTTGCGGGAGGCCTCGTCGGCGTCCCAGCCGGCGACGGTGTCGGAGATCAGCGAGGTGATCTCGCCGCGGTAGGTGTCGACGACGTACTCGGCCGCGTCCTCCAGCCAGCCGTCCAGCTTGGCCTGCATTCTGGCGTCGGTGGCCAGCCGCCGGCCGAAGCTGCGGATGCCGTCGCGGAGCCGGATCCGCAGCTGGCTGTCCTCGTCCTCGGCGGCCTCCAGCACCATCGCCCGGACCGCGGCCCAGGCGGAGGCGATCAGGTCCTGCACCTCGGAGCGCGCCAGCAGGTCGGCCTTGGCCCGCTCGACCCGGGCGATGGTGTCGGGGTCGGTGCGCAGCTCCTTGGCGAAGTCCTCCAGGAAGCTGTCGACCGCGCCGCGCGCCGCATGGTTCGGGTTGTCGCGCACGTCCACGGCGAAGCGCAGCAGCTCGCGGTAGACCCGGACGCCGATCTTGTTGTCGATGAACTTGGGCGTCCAGCCCGGAGCCTCCTCGGAGATCGTCCGGATCACCTGGTCGCTGTGCTCCTCCAGCCAGTCGTGGGCCCGCACCACGCACAGGTCCACCACGCCCTTGTGCCCGCCCTCGGCCAGGATCCGGGCCAGCATCGCGCCTATCGGCTGGGCGATCTGCTGCGCGGCAGCGCGCCGGGTCACCGCCTCGCCGACCACGGCCTGCACGTCCTCGTCGCGCAGCACCGCCAGCGCCCCGCGCAGCGCGGCGGACGCCTCGCGGGTGACCCGCTCGGCGCTGCCGGGCGCCGACAGCCACTCACCGAGCCGGCGTCCCACGCCCAGTCCGCGCAGCCGGCCCCGGACCACCTCCACCGAGAGGAAGTTCTCGCCGACGAACTGGCCGAGGCTCCGTCCGAAGACGTCCTTCTTGGTGGGGATGATCGCGGTGTGCGGGATGGGCAGCCCCAGCGGGTGCCGGAACAGCGCGGTGACGGCGAACCAGTCGGCGAGCGCGCCGACCATGCCGGCCTCGGCCGCCGCCTGGACGTAGCCGGCCCAGGAGCCCGCTCCGGTGTGGATGGCCCAGCTGGTGAGGATGTAGATGATGGTCGCCACGACCAGGAAGCCGGTGGCGATGGTCTTCATCCGCCGCACACCGCGCTGCTTGGCCTCGTCGGAGGCCGTGTAGCGCACCCCCAGTCCGACCGGCACGGCCACGGCCGAAGCGGTGGCCCCCGCCGGCGCCCCGACCGGCCCCGTCGCTTCGCCCAAGCGGACGGCATCGGTTTCCTCGACTCGCTTCATTCAGCTTCTCCTGGCCGGGTCCGGTCGGCGGTGCCCCGCCAGCTGGGGATCTCGTGGGGGTACGGGGGGTCGCTCCCCGGAAATCTGGAGCACGACTCCAGTCTGCCCTCCGCGCGATCGAAGTCACGGCGTGACCACGGATGACTCCGTCCCTGACTCATCCCTGACCCGGCGTCCGGCCGCACGGCCGGACCGCTCGCGCCGCCCGCCCCCTCCACGGGCGGCGCGAGCCGGATCACCCCGCGGCGACCGAGCCCTCCAGGCTGCGCTGCCCCTCCCCCACCTCCCCTCCGTACATCCGGGCGATGACGTCCTCGATCGCCGGCTCCTTCACCGACAGGTCGACCAGCGGATAGCGCGCCGCGATCGCCGCCACCAGCGGGGCCGCGCTGTCGGCGGCCGGGAAGGCGAGCCACTGGCGCGGGCCCTCCATCCGCACCACCCGGGCGCCGGGGACGCTGATGGGCTCCAGCTCGGGCGCGGCCAGGTCGACCACCAGGGTGCGTTCGCTGCCGCCGATCCCGTGCAGGCCCTCCAGCCCGCCGTCGTAGACCACCCGGCCGTGGTCGATCACCATCACCCGCGAGCAGAGCCGCTCGATGTCGGTGAGGTCGTGCGTGGTGAGCAGCACCGTGGTGCCCGACTCCGCGTTGATCTCGGCCAGGAACTCGCGGACCCGGTTCTTGCTGATCACGTCCAGACCGATGGTGGGCTCGTCCAGGTAGAGCACCTCCGGGTCGTGCAGCAGCGCCGCCGCGATGTCACCGCGCATCCGCTGGCCCAGCGACAGCTGACGCACCGGCACGTCCAGCAGCGGTCCGAGCTCCAGCAGGTCGATGCAGCGGTCCAGGTTGCGCCGGTAGCGGGCGTCCTCGATCCGGTAGATCCGCCGGGCCAGCTCGTAGGAGTCGCGCAGCGGCAGGTCCCACCACAGGGTGGTGCGCTGCCCGAAGACCACCCCGATCCGCCGGGCCAGCCGCACCCGCTCCCGGGAGGGGTCGGCGCCGGCGACCCGCAGCCGCCCCTCGCTGGGGACCAGGATGCCGGTCAGCATCTTGATGGTGGTGGACTTGCCCGCGCCGTTGGGGCCGATGTAGCCGACCATCTCCCCGGCCGCGACCTCGAAGCTGAGCCCGTCCACGGCCCGCACCTCGGTGCGCTCCCGCCTCAGCCGTCCGACCTTGCGCCGCACCGTGAAGGTCCTGGCCACGTCCTCGACCTCGATGATTGCCATGCCGTCGGTTCCTCTCGGGTAGTTCTGATGGAACGTCAACTTCCGGTACTGCGGTACGAGCGGATCCCCGCCCGCCAGGCGAGCCCGGCCGCCGTCGCGCACAGCAGCGCCGCCAGCGGCGAGGCGAAGCGGAACCAGCCGGGCACCCCGATCGGGTCGGGCAGGCCCAGCAGGTAGAGCGCGGGCAGCCAGTTCACGAACGCCAGCGGGACCCCGTAGACCGCCCCGCGGACCAGGTCCCGGGCGAACACCGAAGGCGGGTACTGGAGCATGGTCGCCCCGCCGTAGGTCACCGAGTTCTGCACCTCGGCCGCGTCCGTGGCGAAGAACTGGAAGGCCGCCCCGGCGACGAAGACCGAGCCGAAGATCACCGTCCCGCACAGCACCAGCACGGCCATCACCAGCAGCTTGGGAACGGTCCAGTCCAGCCGCAGCTCCACCAGCGACCAGCCCAGCACCAGCAGGCTCTGCACCACCCGTCCGGCCCGGCGCAGCGCGAAGCGGTCCGCGCCCAGCTGCGCCAGCGCGGCGGCCGGACGGACCAGCACGGTGTCCACCGAGCCGTCGCGGACCCGCTGCCCCAGCTGGTCCAGGCTGCCCACCAGCAGGTCGGCCAGGCCCAGCGTCAGACCGGAGGTCCCGTACAGGAAGGCGACCTGCGGCAGGGTCCAGCCGCCCAGGGTCGTGGTGTGCCGGAACATCACCGCGATGACGACGAAGTCCAGCAGCGAGGTCACCCCGTTGCCGATGGTGGTGATCCAGAACGAGGCCCGGTACGCCAGCGAGGCCCGCAGCCACATCCCGGCCACCAGCCGGTACGCCCGCAGGGCCTCCCTGGTCCGCCGGTACGGGGACAGCGGGGCGCTCATCGGGGCGCTCATCGGGTCAGCCACCCTGGACCACCACCTTCCGCACCACCGCGCGCTGGAGCAGCTGCCCGGCCCCCAGCAGCACCCCGGCCCAGCCCAGTTGCAGCAGCAGCCCGGCCGCGAGCGCCGCACCGGTGCGGCGCTGCAGGAACACGTCCAGCGGGATCTGCACCATCGCCGCCCAGGGCAGGTGCTGCGCCACCGCCGCGAGTGCGGTCGGCAGCAGCGACAGCGGCAGCAGGAAACCGGAGAAGAACATCCCCAGCACCACCGTGACCTGCCGCACCCCGCGCGGGTCCATCAGCCAGAAGCCGGTCAGCGCGGCCAGGTAGCGCAGCAGGAAGCTGACGACCACCGCGAGGCCGACCGAGAGCAGCGCTCCGGCCCAGGTCAGCGCCTGCGTCGCCGGACCGCCGGCCGGCATCCGCAGATGGAAGAACAGACTGCCGACCAGCATCGGCACGATGCCCCGGCTGAGCAGGTGGTAGCAGGACCGGCCGAGGTCGGCGGCCAGCCACCACACCTGCTGGTCCACCGGGCGGTAGAGGTCCACGGCGATGTCGCCGTTGACGATCCTGGCCTCGATGTCGTCCTGGACGCCGCCGCCCATCGCGGCGACCGGCATCAGCAGGGCCTGGCCGAGCCAGACGTAGGTGAGGGCGGCGCTGAGGTCGTAGCCGCCCAGGTGCGGCCGGACCTGCCAGAGCGCCTGGTAGGTGTAGGCGATGAAGAAGCCGAAGACGGTGTTGGTGAGCACGCCCGCCCAGGTGGCGGCGCGGTACCCGGCGTAGCGCCGGAAGCTGCTGCGGGCCACCGCGGCGTACAGCCGCAGCGAGCCGCCGGGACGGCCCCGGAGGGCCGGGAGGGTCGGGAGCGGGGTCGGATCGGGGGGATGGGCCAGAGCGACGGACTGGGCCACAAGCAGTGTCCTCTCTATCGATTTGTCATCGATTTGTCGACATGGGGCAGCCCACTGCCACCACGGCGCACGGGAACGCCAAACAGGCCCCTTTCGCGGACACCCGGGGGGGTGCGCGCAAGGGGCTTCTCTCGGTATGCGGTTGTCACGCCAGCGTAGCGACCGCCGCCGGGCGATGTCACAGGCACGCCACAAACGGCCGTATTCATGCCTGTCGGCCCTTTACGGGGTAGCCGGTAAGGCAGTGTGGAACCTGATCCTGCGCAAAGCGCGTCTTAAGGATATTGAGCACAAAAATGGACACTGCGTCAGGTGAGTGGCCACGGACAAGGAGCAGGACGCGGATGAGCAGCGACCCGAGGGGACCTCAGGGAGAGGGCTGGGGCCCCGCCGGAGGAGACGACCCGGACGGTCCCGCGCATCCCATGGACCCGGACACCCTGGAGGCGGAGGACCGCGCCCAGGGCGGCGGCATGGGCGGCGGCTTCCGCGACCGGCGCCGCACGAAGAAGCAGGCCCGCAAGGCCGCCCGCAAGGCCAAGCCCTGGTGGCGCCGGACCATCCCGACCTGGCGGATGGTCCTCGGCGGGCTGGTCGGCCTGCTGCTGCTCCTGGTCGGCGCCTTCGTCGTGATGTACATGACCGTCAAGGTGCCCGACCCCAACGCCGCCGCCACCGCGCAGAGCAATGTGTACTACTACGCCGACGGCAAGACCGAGCTCGGCCGCACCGGCGCGACCAACCGGATCTCCGTCCCGATCGACCAGATCGCGCTGAACATGCAGCACGCCGCGGTCTCCGCCGAGGACCGCACCTTCTACAGCAACCAGGGCGTCAGCATCCGGGGCACCATCCGGGCCGGCTGGCAGACCGTCACCGGCAACGGCCTGCAGGGCGGCTCCACCATCACCCAGCAGTACGTCAAGAACTACTACCTGACCCAGGACCAGACGGTCACCCGCAAGGCCAAGGAGTTCTTCATCTCGCTCAAGGTCGACCAGACCATGAGCAAGAACGACATCATGGCCGGGTACCTCAACACCAGCTACTTCGGCCGCAACGCCTACGGCATCCAGGCCGCCGCCCAGGCCTACTACGGCATGGGCGCCGCCCAGCTGAGCGTCCCGCAGTCGGCCTACCTCGCCGCCCTGCTGCAGGCCCCCAGCGTCTACGACGTCGGCACCGCCACCACGGCCGGCAAGGCCGCCGCGGTGGCCCGCTGGAACTACGTGCTGGACGGCATGGTCAAGCTCGGCTGGGTCAGCCAGAGCGACCGCAACGCGATGACCTTCCCCACCACCAAGGCGCCGGGGCCGACGCTCGGCGTCAGCGGGCAGGCGGGCTACCTCATCGACATCGCCGACCAGTACCTGTACAACAACAACGTCATCACCGCGGCCCAGCTCAACGCCGGCGGCTGGAAGATCACCACCACCTTCGTCAAGCAGAACCAGGACCAGCTGGCCGCCGCCGTGAAGAAGGAGTTCAGCGACAAACTGCCGAACACCTCGAAGGCCAAGGACGTCCGCGCCGCCGCCGGCTCGGTCGACCCCACCACCGGCAAGCTGGTGGCCGCCTACGGCGGCCCCGACTACTCCACCCAGCAGTTCAACGACGCCACCCGCACCGACATCCAGGTCGGCTCCACCTTCAAGGCCTTCGACCTGGCCGCCGGACTGCAGAACAACGCCAAGACCCAGGACGGCCGGGCGATCACCCCGTTCACCTACTACGACGGCACCAGCGGACGCAGCGTCCAGGGCCTGCCCTCGGGCCAGACCTACGCACCGCCGAACGAGGACAACCAGGACTACGGCCAGATCACCCTCGCCTACGCCATGAAGAAGTCGGTCAACTCGGTGTACGCGCAGGCGGCCGTCGACGCGGGCCTGGACAACGTCCGGAAGACCGCCATCGCCGCCGGGCTCCCCGCCGACACCCCGGACATGAGCTCCAGCAACCCCGCCCTCGCCCTCGGCGTGGCCACCCCCAGCGCCGTCGAGATGGCCGGGGCCTACGCCACCATCGACAACCACGGCCAGCAGATCACCCCCTGGTCGGTCCAGTCGCTCAGCCACGAGGGCACCAGCAGGACGCTGCCCGAGCACAAGACCACCCAGGCCTTCAGCCGCGCCACCGCCGACGCCGTCACCTCGGTGCTGCAGGGCGTCGTCAGCACCAACGGCACCGGCTATGTGGCGCTCGACCTCAACCGCCCCGCGGCGGGCAAGACCGGCACCACCGACGACAACAAGTCCGCCTGGTTCATCGGCTACACCCCGCAGCTGGTCACCTCGGTCGGCCTGTTCGCCGAGGACGCCACCACCCACGCCCGGCTCGCGCTCGGCGACGCCGCCGGGGTCACCCGGGTCAACGGCGGGTCCTTCCCGGCCCAGATCTGGACCGACTACATGACCTCGGCGCTCAAGAACCAGCCGGTCCAGCAGTTCACCCTGGACACCTCGGTCGTCGACAACAGCAACCCCGCCGCCTCGGCCAGCCCCACCGCCCCGGCCACCACCCCGGCAGCCGGCACCACCGCCCCGTCCACCCCGACGTCCACCACCCCGTCCGCGAGCCTCTCCCCGTCGACCACCCCCAGCACCGCGGCGTCCACCTCCGGCGCAGCCACCCCGAGCCAGTCCACCACGACCACCCCCACCAGCACCGGCACCGCGACATCCACCGCCATCAGCCTGCCCACCTTCCCGGCGGCAACGACCCGCGCGGGCAACCCGTAGGCGCGGGCCAGTACAGCGGGCCAGTACAGAAGGAAGAAGGTCAGAACGTCAGAGGTACAGACCGGTGGAGCCGGTGGTGTCCCCCACTCGCTCCGACGCCACCGCGTGGACGTCGCGCTCCCGCAGCAGGACGTACAGCTCACCCCTGACCTCGACCTCGGAGCGGTCCTCGGGGTCGTAGAGCACCCGGTCGCCGGGTTCGATCGAACGCACGTTCTGGCCGATCGCGACGACCTTGGCCCATGCGCATCGCTTGCTCAGCTCGGCCGTC
This sequence comes from Streptomyces sp. 846.5, assembly GCF_004365705.1. Taxonomy (NCBI): domain Bacteria; kingdom Bacillati; phylum Actinomycetota; class Actinomycetes; order Kitasatosporales; family Streptomycetaceae; genus Streptomyces; species Streptomyces sp. 846.5. Next base: position 5,414,453 of record NZ_SOBN01000001.1, on the reverse strand, counting down.
GCCGGGATCAGGATGCCGCCGGTGGAGCGGCGGTCGCCCTCCGGGCCGTCCGTACGGACCAGGACCCGGTCGTGCAGCATCCGGATCGGAAGCTTCTCTCCGAAGGAGTCGGACGCGGGGGCAGACGATTCGCTCACCCCAGGACCGTACACCGCCGCGCCGACAGCAGCCGACCCGTGGGCGCACCCCCGCGCCGCTCCCCCGCTTCGTGGGACTCCGGCGGCTACTGCTTGCGGCGGCGCAGCAGGACCAGGCCGACCACGACCGCACCGGCGACAGCAGCCACCGGCACGATCCGCTCCTTGCGCGGATTGCCCTTCTCGTCCACGAACTGGGCCCGCAGCTGCTCCACGCCCCGGTTGGCCGCCACGAACGCCCGGCCCGCCGTCCGGTCCACCGCCGCCTTGGCGTCGGCCTTGGCCTTGCCGACGATCGTGGACGGGTGCACCGCTACGGCCAGCTCGTCCAGCGTCGCCGCCAGCTGCTTTCGGGTTCGGATGATGTCCGCCTCGATCTGCGCTGCGGAACGCCCGTCCGGGCCGCTGTCCTTGCCCCTCGTGCCGACGACCTCGCCCACGAGTCCACCTTCCTCCGCTACCCGCTCCACCTGTGCACCTGACGGACAGTTTGTCAGGTCCCGTGACGCCTTGCGCATCGGCACCCCGGACTCCCGTCGCGCTGTCGCACCCGGGCGGTACGTTCTTTCTGGGCACGACCTTCCCACCTCACGTACAGCAGGAGCACCCATGACGGACCAGCGGACCAAACTGCAGGCCGGCGACACCGCCCCGGCCTTCACCCTCCCGGACGCCGACGGCAAGCCGGTCTCCCTGGCCGAGCACCTCGGCCGCAAGGTCGTCGTCTACTTCTACCCGGCCGCGCTGACCCCCGGCTGCACCAAGCAGGCCTGCGACTTCACCGACAACCTGGACCTGCTCGCGGGGGCCGGCTACGACGTCATCGGCGTCTCCCCGGACAAGCCGGAGAAGCTCGGCAAGTTCCGCGAGAAGGAGCACCTCAAGGTCACCCTGGTGGCGGACCCCGAGAAGGAGGTACTCCAGGCGTACGGGGCCTTCGGCGAGAAGACCATGTACGGCAAGACCGTCACCGGCGTGATCCGCTCCACCTTCGTCGTGGACGAGGCCGGCAAGATCGAGCACGCGTTCTACAACGTCAAGGCCACCGGGCACGTCGCCAAGCTGATCCGCGACCTCAAGATCGGCTGACATCCCGGCGCGCCCGCACGCCGAAGGGGCGGCACACCCGTACGGGTGCACCGCCCCTCCTGTACCGCGACGAACTGCTTACTGCATGGAACTGTTCATCGTGTTGATCAGCGAGCCGCTGGAGTCGTCGCCCTCGAAGGAGAAGGCGAAGATGCCGCCCAGCCCGTTCGACGTGGCGTAGGCGCCGCGCGCGGTGATCGCCTGCGGGGTGTCACCGGTGTAGAAGTTGGTGCCGTCGTAGATCCAGGAGCTCTGGGTGGTCGCGTCCCAGTGGACCGTGCTGCCGGTGGTCAGACCCTTGGCCGCGAGCTCCTTCCAGTCCGCGATACCGGCCTGCTGGGTGTAGGTCTGCACCGGGCTGGCACCGGTCGCCGACTGGTAGAGGCCGTAGTTGCTGCCGGCCGACACCCCGGTCCAGCCGCGGAAGTAGAACGGCACGCCCAGCACCAGCTTGCTCGCCGGGAACCCGCCGGTGATCCCGTACGCGGAGTCACCCGAGGTGTAGGCCTTGATGGTGTTGTCGACGTTGTACTTCTCGGTCCCGGGCGCGATCGCCGTGCTCGGGTCGGAGGCCGTGTTGTGCAGCGGGTCCTGGAAGTTGGTCGGACCGGTCGAGTCCCAGGCGCCGTGCATGTCGTAGGTCATGATGTCGCCGTAGTCCAGGGACTTGGCGATCTGCGCGGGCTGGATCAGCGCGATCTTGTCCTGGCCGCTGGGCAGCGCCGCGGTCAGCAGGAAGTGCTTGCCGATGCTCGCGCCGTAGGCGTCCAGCTCGGTGCGGAACTCGGCCAGCAGCGCCGAGTAGTTGGCGGTGTCGGCGGCCGAGGTGTGGTTGCCGGTGTGGCCGCCGGCCGAGGCCGGGTACTCCCAGTCGATGTCGATCCCGTCGAACAGGCCCGCGCCCGCGCCGGTACCGCCGGAGGCGTCACCGGAGACACCGGTCGGCAGGTTGCCCTTGATGAACATGTTGATGCAGGAGGAGACGAACGCCTTCCGGGAGGCGTCGGTGGCCGCCGCGTCCGAGAAGTACTTGGAGTAGGTCCAGCCGCCGATGGAGAGGTTGATCTTCAGGTTGGGGTACTTGGCCTTCAGTTCCCGCAGCTGGTTGAAGTTGCCCTTGATCGGCTGCGACCAGGTGTCCGAGGTGCCGTCGACGCTGATGTCGCTGGTGTAGGACTTCTGGTAGTCCGCGAAGGCGTCGCCCGCGCCGTCACCAGCGCTGGCGTCGGACTCGTTGGTGGAGTCGCTGGCCTTCACCGCCTCGAAGCAGGTGTGCGCGGTGGGGTCGATGTTCTCGAACGCGTAGGTGATGACCTTCATGTTCGCGGCCGCGCCGGAGGTCCCGACGTTCTTCGGGTAGTAGGCGTTGCCGTAGATCGACCACTGGTCGAAGTACGCCGACTTCATCGCACCGGTCGCCGCGCCGGCCGTGGTCGCCGACACCGCGCCGGACTGCGCCGAGGCGTGGCCGTCCTTGTCGTACCCCTGGACGGTGAAGGAGTAGGCCGTGTTCGGCAGCAGCGAGCTGACGGTCACCGAGGTGCCCATCGAGGTCGCCACCAGGTTGGAGCCCGAGTAGACGTAGTAGCCGGGGGTGTCCCCGGTCTGCGAGTTGTCCGTGGACGCCGCCCAGGAGAGGGTCACCGCGGTGTTGGTCACCTTCGCGCTGACACCGGTGGGGGTGCTCACCAGGCCGTCACCGGTCGGACCGCTGCCGGTGCCGGTGGTGGCGGTGCTGCTGGGGGACGCCGAGGCGGAGGCGCTCGCGCTGGCGCTCGGGCTCGCACTCGCCGACGGCGAGGAGGAAGCACTGGCGGAGGCCGAGGCGGAGGCCGAAGCGCTGGCCGACGCGCTCGCACTCGCCGAGGGGCTGCTGCTGCTCCCGGCGGGCCCGGTCAGCGTCACGTCATCGGCGTGGTACGAACCCTGCCCGTACCAGCCGTGCACGTACACCTGCACCGACGTCGTCGCCGAACCGGTCGTGAAGGAGGTCGACAGCTGCTGCCAACTTGTCGCGCTCGGCGTCCAGTTGCTCGCGGTCACGCCCGTCCCGGTCGCACCGAGGTAGACGTAGGCGCCCTCGACGTAGCCCGACAGGCTGTATGTGGTGTTGGGGAGCACCGTCACGGTCTGCGAACACTGCGCGTCGTCCGAGCTGGACGCCGCACCCAGCAGCGAGTACGAGCCGCCGTGCACCGGGGAAGTGACCACGCTGCCGAGCGAGCAGGTCCAACCGATGAGGCTGCCGGTCTCGAAGTCGCCGTTCGTCAGCAGATTGGTGGATGCGGCACTGGCCCCGGTGACGGTCGTGGCAAGCGCGGCGGAACCGGCTATCAGCACCGTCGCAGTGGCGAGCGCGGTGCCGCGCCTCATCCCTCGTCTTCCGGTGCGGGGGGTGGACGGGACGCGTTCTGGCATGACAGGACTCCTGGAGGGAGAGGGGGTTGTGGGGGAACACCCGCGCCGGACTGTGAGCACGAACATGCGCAGTGCTGTGTGGGGGTGCATGACGTGGCCCGACGCGGGTGGAACATGGGGGCTGACGCAGGGTCAGCCGGAGAACTGGGTGAGGATCTTGGTGAAGTCGTAGGCGTTCTGGGTGACGCTGCTGCACGCCCCGTCGGCCCAGTTGTGGACGACGCTCGGGTCGCAGGCGCGGTCCCGGTTGACGTCCCAGTAGGAGAACGCGGCGGCGTGGTTGGCCTGCACGAAGCCGAGCAGGTCGGTGAAGGTCGACTGGGTGAACAGCTCACTGGGCTGGTCGGTGTGACCGTTCATCAGCTGCACGCTCAGGTGCGCCCACGCGGTGGCGGCGTCCCAGCCGTAGAGCTTCTGCAACTGTGCGACCACGTCGCCGGCCACGGTCTCGGCAGCGGCCGTCTCGGTGCCGGAGCTGAGCCCGAAATCGAAGTCCATGATGTTGACCCGGTCGATCCGGGCCCCGTCGTTGATCGCCTGCTGGATCTCGTCCCGACCGGTGTCGGGAAGCCCGATGGTGGTCATCGGGATGGTCAGCGTCACCTTGAGGCTGGGATTGGCCGCCTCAAGCTGCTTGATCGCACTCCAGCGCACCGCCATGTTGGCGTCCAGGCTGCCGTTCTCCCAGTCCAGGTCGATCCGGGTGAGCTTGTACTTGTTGATCACCTGCTGGTACGCGGCGGCGAGCGCGGACGAGCTGCCGCAGGTGCTGCCCAGCTCGGTGCCGTTGTAGCCGCCGAACGACACCGCGACATCCCCGCCAGCCGCGCGGGCGGCGTTCACATCCGCCAGCACGGCGGTGTCGGAGGCGACGGTGGAGGAGGCACTGCCGTCCCAGGCCGGGGTGCAGCCGCCGGAGTCCAGCACGAAGGCGAAGAGGAACTCGTTCTCACCGGACTTGGAGATGACGTCCGAGATCGCCTGCGGGCTGTTGTCGAGCGGCATCATGTAGACCGGGTGCCGGAACCCGGTGTCGGTGGGCGGGGTGGTGGCCGTGGCCGTAGCGGTGGGGGTGGCGCTGGCACTAGGGCTGGCACTCGCCGTGGGAGAAGTCGTAGCCGTGGGCGTGGAAGTCGCCCCTCCCGCCGGCGGCCCGCTCAGCGAGAGCTCATCGGCCACAAACGCCGGCTGCCCGTACCACCCGTGCACGTACACCTGCACCGACGTGGTGCTCGCGCCGGTCGTGAACGTCGTCGACAGCGTCTGCCAACTCGTCGCACTGGGCGTCCAGTTGCTGGCGCTCACGCCCGTCCCGGTGGCCCCGAGGTAGACGTAGCTCCCCTCCACCTGCCCGCTCAACGTGTACGTCGAGTTGGGCGCGACCGCGACCGTCTGCGCGCACTGCGCGAAGTCCGACCCGGCCGGCGTCCCGGACAGGGCGTACGAGCCCGCCGCGACAGGGCTGGTCACCACCTTGTCCGCCGTCGAACAGCTCCAGCCGCTCAGGCTCCCGCTCTCGAACCCCGGGTTGACCAGCAGCTGCGCCGTACTCGCCTGCGCGCTCCCGCCAACGGCGAGCAACCCGCCGCCCGCCAGCAGCGCGCCGCAACACGCCGCCACCAGTACCCGCCGGGCCCCCGCCTGTGTGGGCGTACCGACCATCTCTGCCTCCGCAACATGAACCATCCGTGCCTGACACCTGCGGACCTGCTGCGGCAGTCGGATCCGAGACCCCCACACGACTCCCGGGTAACTACCGTTGTTGACGGATAAATTGGCCTGGACCATCCCCCTCCGTCAAGACCCCATTCGGCAACGCGTCACTTAAGTTCCCTTAAGGTTCAACAGATGGCCAGCTCAGAGGCGTATCGCCCGACAGTGGCCTAGTCCTATTGGTCTCAACCACAACCTGCCCACGCCACCCACGCCCCCCAGCGCATGTGATCCACCTCACACCCCAAACGGCGTAACCCACCAGTTCCCCCCTCGTTGACCCATACGCACCCAAACCACCGCCCACTCGGCAGACGACGCTCCCGCGCCCAGCCGAGGCGGCATCGCCATGCCCACCCTCCCCGGCCCCGCGCAGCGCCTCCGCCGCGTCATCCCGGAGAGACCCATGGCCGCAACGGCATACACCCGCGGGCACCTGAGTGAAGTCGTCACGCAATCGAGCAACTGGTGCGACCTGATGCGTCGGCTCGATCGGACGACGAGCGGCGGTCTGCGGAAACGACTGCAGAGGCTCGTCATCGAGTACGGAATCGACACCAGCCACTTCAAGCAGCAGAGCGGATGGGCTCGCTACTCCGACGCAGCAATCACCGATGCGGTGGCCCGTTCGACCACGATGCGCCATGTGGCCCTCCACTTGGGGGCCGTTCCCGCGAGCGGCACGCTGAGCCACCTTCGCACCCGAGCGGCACGGCTTCAGTTGGACATGAGCCACTTTCCGCTCATGACATCCGGGCTTCCGGACCTGGAGCTGGACCAAGCAGAAGTCGTGACTGCCGCCGCCTTGGCCAGCAGCATCCGAGACCTCGCCCGGCGCCTCGGCCTCTCGGACGACAGCGCAAGCAGAAAGGCCCTCCAGAAGCAGCTCGCGCAGTGGAACATCCAACCGGACTTCCGCTCAAGGCACCCGCTACGAGTTGTGCACTCTCGCGAAGCGCTCGCAGCCCACGTGCAGGCCTCAGCCAGCTTCGCCGAGGTCATGCGCCGCATGGGCTGACCACCAACTCGGGAAACCACCGCAAGATCCGCGAAGCAATTTCGCGCAGCAGGACTCGACACCAGCCATTTCAAGCGCCGCTCAACCGACCTTCCGCCCGTGAAAGTCACCTTCGATCCGGACAAGGTGCTGATCCTTCGACCTCCGGGCAGCGCCCGCAGCAGCCATCCCCGCCTCCGGCGTGCCCTGGAAGCCAAGGGGGTTGCATACATGTGCCGCTCCTGCGGGAATCCCGGGGAGTGGCTAGGCAAACCGATGACACTCCAGATCGACCACGTCAACGGGGAGTGGTTGGACAATCGCCTTGAAAATCTCCGCTTCCTCTGCCCTAACTGCCACTCGCTGACGACAACATGGTGCACCGGCAACCGACGAACAAGGGGCGCGCCAACAGCGGAGCAGACCAGGTAGCATGCAGATCACAAGCGGCCGTGGCGCAATGGCGACGCAAACGGTTTAGGTCCGTTGGCCCGTGAGGGCTTGAGGGTTCGAATCCCTTCGGCCGCACTGACCCTGGAAGTGAAGGTCCGCCCGAGGATTCCGGAGGCGGACCTTCACTCCATTCGGCCCTCGTTTCTGCAGCCTCCCGCGCCGGCGGGAAACGTCAGCGACCGAGCCCCCCGTCCCGACGCCGGCCAACCCGTGCGCGTTTGCTCCCGGCGCACCACCGTTTGCCGCTCCACGCCCCACGGCGGAACGCACCGTCAGCCGGTGACCAGCTCCCGCACCACCGGGACGAGCCCGCGGAAGGCCTCACCGCGGTGACTGATCGCGTTCTTCGCCTTCGGCGACAGTTCTGCGCAGGTGACGTCGTAGCCGTCCGGCTGGAGGATCGGGTCGTAGCCGAAGCCGTTGGTGCCCACTGGTTCGAACCGCAGGGTGCCCCGGAGGCGGCCCATGACGACTCGTTCGGTGCCGTCGGGGAGGGCTAGGGCGGCGGCGCAGGCGAAGTGGGCGGTGCGGTGGGGTGGGGCGATGTCGCTCAGTTGGGCGAGCAGCAGGTCGAGGTTGGCCTTGTCGTCGCCGTGGCGGCCGGCCCAGCGGGCCGAGAAGATGCCGGGCGCGCCGCCGAGTACGTCGACGCAGAGGCCGGAGTCGTCCGCGACGGCCGGGAAGCCGGTGGCCTGGGCCAGCGCATGGGCCTTGAGCAGCGCGTTCTCCGCGAAGGTCACGCCGGTCTCGACCACGTCGGGGATCTCCGGGTAGGCGTCCGCGCCGACCAGCTCGACGCCCAGCCCCGCCTCGCCGAGGATGGTCCGGAGTTCGACGACCTTGCCCGCGTTGCGGGTGGCGAGGATGAGTCGATCAGTCACACCGCTCACCCCTCCAGGACCTTGCGCTGGATCTGCTCCAGCTCGGCGCAGCCCAGCTGTCCCAGGTTCAGCAGTTGATCGAGCAGCTCCCGGTCGAACGGCGCGCCCTCCGCCGTGCCCTGGACCTCGACGAACTTCCCGTCGCCGGTGCAGACGATGTTCATGTCCGTCTCGGCGCGCACGTCCTCCTCGTAGTTGAGGTCGAGCATGGGCAGCCCGCCCACGATGCCGACGCTGACCGCGCTCACGGATCCGACGATCGGGTCGGCCTTGGCCCGGGTGATCTTCTTCTCCTGGGCCCAGCGGATCGCGTCGACCAGGGCCACGTACGCCCCGGTGATGGCCGCGGTACGGGTGCCGCCGTCGGCCTGGAGGACGTCGCAGTCGATGGCGATGGTGTTCTCGGACAGGGCCCGGGTGTCCACGACGCCGCGCAGCGAACGGCCGATCAGGCGGCTGATCTCATGGGTGCGTCCGCCGATCTTGCCGCGGACGGACTCGCGGTCGTTGCGGGTGTTGGTGGCACGGGGCAGCATCGCGTACTCGCCGGTGACCCAGCCCTCGCCGCTGCCGCGGCGCCAGCGCGGGACGCCCTCGGTGACGCTGGCGGTGCAGAGCACCCGGGTGTCCCCGAACGAGACCAGGACCGAGCCCTCGGCGTGCTTGCTCCAGCCGCGCTCGATGGTGATGGGGCGGAGCTGGTCGAGGCTGCGGCCGTCGTTGCGTGTCATGGTTCCGACCCTATCTGCTGCCCCTGCGGGAAGACCAAGCAGATGCCGGCGGCCCACGCCTCGTGCGGGCCGCCGGCTGTGCCCCTCGCGAGGGCGGTCCAGGGGATGAAGGGGGGTGACGGAGCGTTACGCCATCATGTCTTCGATGTCGGCCGCGATCGGGTCGGCGTCGGTGCCGATGACGACCTGGATCGCGGTGCCCATCTTGACCACGCCGTGCGCGCCGGCGGCCTTGAGGGCGGCCTCGTCGATGAGGGTGGCGTCCTTGACCTCGGTGCGCAGCCGGGTGATGCAGCCTTCGACCTCTTCGATGTTGTCGATGCCGCCGAGCCCCGCGACGATCTTCTCAGCCTTCGTGGCCATCGTTGTTCTCCTGTTCTCGGCCTGGGCCGTGTGCCCGACCTATGGGCGTGCTCCGGCACGGAGTGCCCTCTTGGTCCGCATTGACACGGTAACGCACGGTTGGCCCAACTTCGCGCGCGAAGATCACCCTGCTCCCCGAGGATGACGACAACGGGAGCCCGTACCGGACCAGCGAGCCCGACGAGGAGAGTGCATGAGCTCGGCGAACGCCGCCGCCCCCCAGGCGCCATGGTGGCAGGGCCTGATCAGCGGTCTGCAGAAGATGGGGCGCAGCCTCCAGCTCCCGATCGCGGTGCTCCCCGCAGCCGGCATCCTCAACCGCCTCGGCCAGGACGACATCCACACCAGTTGGGGCTTCCCCGTGAACCTGGTGAAGGTCTTCGGCGGCGCGGGCGGCGCACTCCTCGACGGCTCGCTCGGCCTCCCGCTGCTCTTCGCCGTCGGCGTGGCGATCGGCATGGCCAAGAAGTCCGACGGTTCGACCGCGCTCGCGGCGGTGGCGGGCTTCCTGGTCTACTACAACGTCCTGCACCAGTTCCCGGCCACCAAGGGCGTGGTGACGAACGGTGTCTACACTCCGCCGACCTTCCAGAACCCCGGGGTCTTCGGCGGCATCGTCATCGGCCTGCTGTCGGCCTACTTCTGGCAGCGCTTCCACCGGGTGAAGCTGGTCGACTGGCTCGGCTTCTTCAACGGGCGCCGGCTGGTCCCGATCATCATGGCCGGGGTGGCCCTGGTCTTCGCCGTCCTCTGCCTCTGGGTGTGGCCGCCGGTGGGACGCGGGCTCGACCACTTCGCCAACAGCATCACCAACCTGGGGGCCACCGGCTCCGGCATCTTCGGCGTCGCCAACCGCGTCCTGCTGGTCTTCGGCCTGCACCAGTTCCTGAACGTCTTCTTCTGGTTCCAGTTCGGGGACTTCACCAAGCCGGACGGCACGGTCGTCCACGGTGACATCAACCGCTTCCTGGCAGGCGACCCCTCGGCAGGCCAGTTCACTTCCGGCTTCTTCCCGATCATGATGTTCGCGCTGCCCGCCGCCGCCCTCGCGATCGCGCACTGCGCCAAGCCGCACCGCCGCAAGGAGGTGATGGGCCTGATGATCTCCGTCGGCCTGACCTCCTTCGTCACCGGCGTCACCGAGCCGATCGAGTACTCGTTCCTCTACATCGCACCGGTCCTCTACGGCATCCACGCCGTCCTGACGGGTGTCTCCATGGCGGTGACCTGGGGTCTGGGCGTCCACGACGGCTTCAGCTTCTCGGCCGGGCTGATCGACTACGTCATCAACTGGAGTCTGGCCACGAAACCCTGGCTGATCATCCCTATCGGCCTGGTGTTCGCGGTGGTCTACTACTCGATCTTCAGATTCGTGATCACCAAGTTCAACCTCAAGACCCCGGGGCGCGAGGACGACGCGGACGAACTGGAAGCAGAAGTCATCAAGTAGAGCAGCTCAGATCGAGTACACGGCCCCCGGCCGGGCCAGCTCGACCGGGTGGCCGAAGGCCGCGGCGGCGTCGCTGCGGTTGCGCTCCGGGTCCGTCCACGGGGGGATGTGGGTGAGCACCAGCCGCCCGACTCCGGCCCGGGCGGCGTGCTCGCCGGCCTGGCGGCCGTTGAGGTGGAGGTCCGGGATGTCCTCCTTGCCGTCGGTGAAAGCGGCCTCACTCAGCAGCAGGTCGGCGCCGCGCGCCAGCGCGACCAGTTCCTCGCAGGGGCCGGTGTCGCCGCTGTAGACGAAGGCGCTGCCGCCCTGCTCGACCCGGAAGGCGTAGGCCTCGACCGGGTGGGCGACCCGCGCGGCGGTGACGGTGAAGGGTCCGAGGGTGAAGGTGCCGTCCCGCAGTGTGCGGAAGTCGAAGACCTCCTTCATCCCCGGGTGCTCGTCCATGTCGTAGGCCCGGGCCAGCCGCTCCGGGGTGCCGTGCGGGCCGTAGACGGGGAGCGGGTCGGGGCAGCCGCCGACCCGGTAGTTCCGGGCCACGTAGTAGCCGCACATGTCGACGCAGTGGTCCGCGTGCAGATGGCTGAGCAGGACGGCGTCCACGTCGTACAGACCCGTGTACTTCTGCAGCGCGCCGAGCGCGCCGTTGCCCAGGTCGATGACCAGCCGGTAGCCCTCGGCCTCGACCAGGTAGCAGGAGCAGGGAGAGTCGGCTGACGGAAAGCTCCCCGAGCTTCCCACCACGGTCAGTTCCATCCCGCGTCCTCCGCCGGTTGTCCTTCGTCCCCCACCACTGAGAGTCGAGGGTAAGGCGGCGTTAAGCCTTCGCTGCTGTGCGCGGGGCCGGTTGTGGTCGGAATCACCAGTACGGGGGGAGTTGCACGCTCCCCCCGCACTCGCGTGCGCCGCCTCTCGGGCGGAGGCGGTCGTGCTGTCTGCGTCGTGCTGTCAGTCCTGTGCTATCTGTCCCGGCTGTGCGGGCGGCGGGCGCTCCAGGTTCTGATCGTGGATGCATACCAGCGGGGCTGGCCGAGGACGGTGACGACGTCTGGATCGGGCAGCATTCCGTGACGCCGGTACGACTTCACAGTCTCTGGCTTGACGCCGATGTGAGCGGCGATCTCGGTGTAGGACCAGAGCTCGCCATTGCGAGGACTCATCCCGGTACCTCCTCCGGCTGGACGTATGACCAGGTCTGACGCGTTCTCACCAGCTGGTCGGCTGAAGTGCTCTCAACCTTTTCCGGCCCAACGAGGCAGAGGCTCGCTGATCGTTCCCTGTCGACGTTCTGTGACTGTTCCGGATCACGAAACAGACAAATAAAAGGCCCCCACCCGTGTCACCCAGGTGGGGGCCCTCATGTCCGAACGGAGGGACGAAACAGCGTCAGGCCCAGAGCTGGCCCTGCAGCGCCTCGACCGCGTCCTCGGTGGTGGCCGCCGTGTAGATCCCGGTGGAGAGGTACTTCCAGCCGCCGTCCGCAACGACGAAGACGATGTCGGCGCGCTCGCCGGCCTTCGCCGCCTTGCGGCCCACGCCGAGGGCGGCGTGCAGGATGGCGCCGGTGGAGACCCCGGCGAAGATCCCCTCCTGCTGCAGCAGGTCGCGGGTGCCCCGGACGGCGTCCGCCGAGCCGACCGAGAAGCGGGTGGAGAGCACGGACGCGTCGTACAGCTCGGGGACGAAGCCCTCGTCCAGGTTGCGCAGCCCGTAGACCAGGTCGTCGTAGCGCGGTTCGGCGGCGACGATGGTGACGCCGGGGACCTTCTCGCGCAGGAAGCGTCCGACGCCCATCAGGGTGCCGGTGGTGCCGAGCCCGGCCACGAAGTGGGTGACCGTCGGCAGGTCGGCGAGGATCTCCGGCCCGGTGGTGGCGTAGTGCGCGCCCGCGTTGTCGGGGTTGCCGTACTGGTAGAGCATCACCCAGTCGGGGTGCTCGGCGGCGAGCTCCTTGGCGACCCGGACGGCGGTGTTGGAGCCGCCGGCCGCCGGGGAGGGGATCACTTCGGCGCCCCACATGCGCAGCAGCTCGCGCCGCTCCTCGCTGGTGTTCTCCGGCATGACGCAGACCATCCGGTAGCCCTTGAGCTTGGCCGCCATGGCGAGCGAGATGCCGGTGTTGCCGCTGGTCGGCTCCAGGATCGTGCAACCCGGGGTGAGCCGGCCGTCGGCCTCGGCCCGCTCGATCATGTGCAGCGCGGGACGGTCCTTGATCGAGCCGGTGGGGTTGCGGTCCTCCAGCTTGGCCCAGAGCCGCACGGCCCCCGCCTCGTTGCCGTCGATCCCCGCCGACAGGCGCGGCAGGCCGACGAGGGGGGTGTTGCCGACGGCTTCGAGCGGGGTGTCGTACTTCATCAGACGGAACCGCCGGCGACCGCGGGGAGGATGGTGACGTTGTCGTTGTCGCCGAGGGCGGTGTTGATCCCGTCGAGGAAGCGGACGTCCTCGTCGTTGAGGTAGACGTTGACGAAGCGGCGCAGCTCGCCGGCGTCCACCAGGCGGGCGCGGATGCCGGGGTGCCGGGCGTCGAGGTCGGCGAAGAGCGCGTCCAGGGTGGCGCCGTTGCCTTCGACGGCCTTGGCGCCGTCGGTGTAGGTGCGGAGGATGGTGGGGATGCGGACCTCGATGGCCATGGCTGCTGCGCTCCTGTGGAGTGGGAGTGGAGGGGGAAAGCTGCGGACGCGGTGACGCGGCCCGGGAAGCGGGATGGGTTGCTGCGCGGGCTCAGCTGGTGCGACAGATCGCGCTGGCGAGGCGGCACAGGTCGACGTGCAGCCGCGCCACGAGGCGGATGCCTGGGGCGGGAGTGCTCACATCGAGGGAACGCATGGGCTCATCGTATAGATTCCCGACCCCGGAAAGGCATGGGTGTCTCGCTCCATGGATGGTCGCGTCTCAGAAACCGGGACGTCGTCCGCGAACACATGCCCCGGCCCGGGGCCGGGGGCGGTTCCCGGCCCCTTCAGGCGTAGTCCTCGACGACCTCGACGTCTTCCTCTGTGATCTCGCCGTCCACAATGCGGAACGACCGGAACTGGAACGGGCCCTCGTCGCTCCCGCTGTCCGCCGTGGACACCAGCACGTAGTGGGCCCCCGGCTCGGAGGCGTAGGAGACGTCGGTGCGCGAGGGGTAGGCCTCGGTGGCGGTGTGCGAGTGGTAGACCACGACCGGCTCCTCGTCCCGGTCGTCCATCTCGCGGTAGAGCTTGAGCAGGTCACCCGAGTCGAACTCGTAGAAGGTGGGCGAGCGGGCGGCGTTCAGCATCGGGATGAAGCGCTCGGGCCGGTCGGTCCCGGCCGGGCCGGCGACGACGCCGCAGGCCTCGTCGGGGTGGTCGGCACGGGCGTGGGCGACGATCGCGTCGTGCAGGGCTCGGGTGATGGTCAGCATGACGCCAGAATAAGCAGCCCGCGGCGCCGGATCCCCGCGGGACCCGACCCGGACCGCCTCAGCGGGCGATCACCTCGATCAGCGTCTCCTGCAGCCCGCCGAGCCAGAGGTACGCCATCACCAGCGGCTTGCGCGGGTCGTCGTCCGAGAGCTGGTACATCCCCTCGGCCTCCTCCGGGTCGTCGCTGACCTCCAGCCGGCTGCCGAGGGTGAGCCGCAGGTCGTTGAGGGCGCCGAGCCAGTGCGTGCAGCCGTCCTTGTCGAGCTGGACCTGGCTGCGGTCCTTGCGGTCGGCGTCGGCCGCGTCCAGGCTGCGGACCACGGCGAGGGCGTCCTCGCGCTTGCGGTCGCGCAGGTCGTTCTCGGTGAAGCGGCGGAACTCGGCGGAGAGCTCCGCCGCGTCCTCCTCGTCCTCCCCGTAGGCGTCGGGGAACAGCCGGGCCAGCGCCGGGTCCTCCGGCGCCTTGCTGGGCCCCTCGGCGAACAGCCTGGCGAGCGGGTCCTCGTCCTCCTCCGGCTCGTCGCCGGGGCCGAGCAGTTCCAGCATCTGGACGGAGAGGTTGCGCAGGATGGACACCTCGACCGGGTCGAGGGTGAGTGACGCGCCACCGTGGCGAGCGGGTTTGAACAGTCCGGCCATGAGGGGTCCGTGGCGCCTTTCGAGCATGGGGGAGGGAAAGGGGGAGGAAAGCCGAGCGGGCTGAGCGTATGTCACCTGTCGTGCTGCAGCGTGGCCCAGAGGCCGTAGCCGTGCATCGCCTGGACGTCCCGCTCCATCTCCTCGCGGCTCCCGCTGGAGACGGCGGCGCGCCCCTTGTGGTGCACGTCCATCATCAGCCTCCGCGCCTTGTCCTTGGGGTAGCCGAAATAGGACTGGAAGACGTACTCGACGTAACTCATCAGGTTGACCGGGTCGTTGTGCACGATGGTGACCCAGGGGTTGTCCGGGGACGGCGCCTCCTGCGAGGACGTGTCCCACTCGGTGCGCTCGATCTCGACCGGCGCGACGCTCACGATGTGGCTCCTCTTCGGTCCCGCGCGCCGTCCAGCGGGGTGGGGGTGCGGCGCGGGTCCTGCTTCAGCGTTTCGGGACACCCCCAATGCTGCCATCCGGGGGAAACACAAGCGATCCGGGGCCGCTCGGGCCGAGAAATCGTCAAACTGACGAGATGGCGCTAGCATCATCATATGGACGCCGCCCCACTGACTGCGCCAGCGCAGTCCACCGCGCTGCTCACCGACCGGTACGAGCTCACCATGCTGCAGGCCGCGCTGCGGAGCGGGGCCGCGCGGCGCCGCTCCGTCTTCGAGGTCTTCACCCGCCGGCTGCCCGAGGGCCGCCGCTACGGCGTGACGGCCGGCACCGGCCGGGTACTGGACGCCGTCGAGGCCTTCCGGTTCACCACGCCGCAGCTCGACTGGCTGTCCGACCAGGGCGTCGTCGACGACGCCACCCTCGCCTGGCTGGCCGACTACCGCTTCGGCGGCGACATCCGCGGCTACGGCGAGGGCGAGTGCTACTTCCCCGGATCGCCGCTGATGGTGGTCGAGGGCAGCTTCGCCGAGGCGGTGATCCTGGAGACGGTGATCCTCTCGATCCTCAACTACGACTCGGCGATCGCCGCGGCCGCCTCCCGGATGTCCGCCGCCGCGGGCAACCGCCCGCTGATCGAGATGGGGGCGCGCCGGGCGCACGAGCAGGCGGCCGTCTCGGCGGCCCGCGCCGCCTATGTGGCGGGCTTCTCGGCCACCTCGGACCTGCAGGCCGGGTTCCGCTACGGCCTGCCCACCACCGGCACCAGCGCGCACGCCTTCACCCTGCTGCACGACAGCGAGCGGGACGCCTTCACCGCCCAGATCGCCAGCATGGGACGCGGCACCACCCTGCTGATCGACACCTACGACCTGGCCGAGGCGGTCCGCACCGCGATCGAGGTGGCCGGACCCGAACTGGGCGCGGTCCGGATCGACTCGGGCGACCTGCTGATGCTGGCCCACCGGGTGCGCCGGCAGCTGGACGAGCTGGGGGCCGAGAAGACCAGGATCACCGTCACCAGCGACCTGGACGAGTACGCCATCGCGGCGCTCGGCAGCGCCCCGGTGGACGGCTACGGGGTGGGCACCTCCCTGGTCACCGGCAGCGGGCAGCCGACCTGCGCGATGGTCTACAAGCTGGTCGCCAGGGCCGCCTCGGACGACCCGGACGCGCCGCTGGTCCCGGTGGCGAAACGATCCGCCGGGGGCAAGGCCAGCCGCGGGGGGCGCAAGTGGGGCGCACGCCGGCTGGACCCGGAGGGCGTGGCCGAGGCCGAGGTCGTCGGCACCGGACCGGTGCCGACGGAGCTGGCCGACCGGCTGCTGCAGATCCCGCTGATCACCGGCGGCACCGTGGTCGGCCGCGAGCCGCTGCTCGCCGCGCGCGAGCGGCACCTCCGCTCACGGGCCCAACTGCCGATCTCCGCCACCCAGTTGTCCAGAGGCGAACCGGTCATTCCGACCGACTACCTGGTTCCGGCGGAGCGGAACCTGTAAACGCGGTGAGCCCTGGAAAGACCCGGACGGTGCCCCCCTCTCGCAAGAACGCGCGGCGCTCCCTACTCTCTCTTTACCACTGTCCAACACCCCGCACCCTCCCGGCACAGCTCCAAGGAGAGCCATGCACCGCGCACTGATCGTCGTCGACGTGCAGAACGACTTCTGCGAGGGCGGCAGCCTCCCGGTCGCCGGAGGATCCGAGGTCGCCGCCTCGATCACCGACCTGGTGGCCGAGTCCACCGCCGGATACGCCCATGTGGTGGCCACCCGCGACCACCACATCGACCCGGGCGGCCACTTCTCCGCCAGCCCCGACTTCGCCACCAGCTGGCCGGTGCACTGCGTGGCCGGGACCGAGGGTGTGGGCTTCCACCCCAACTTCGCCCCCACCGTCACCTCCGGCGCGATCGAGGCGGTGTTCGACAAGGGCGCCTACGCCGCCGCGTACAGCGGGTTCGAGGGAGCGGACGAGAACGGGCTCTCGCTGGGCGATTGGCTGCGGCAGCGCGGGGTGACCGAGGTGGACGTCGTCGGCATCGCCACCGACCACTGCGTCCGCGCCACGGCGCTGGACGCGGCCCAGGAGGGGTTCGTCACCCGGGTGCTGCTGGACCTGACCGCCGGGGTGGCCAAGGAGTCCACCGAGACGGCACTCAAGCAACTCCAGGACGCCGGTGTGATACTGACCGGAACCCCGGTCGTACTCGCCAACTGAAGCCGCTGGAGCGGCGTTTGAGCGAGGTGGGGCGCACTGCGCCGGGTGGGGCGCACGGGGGCGCTAGCGGCATGTGCCAGAGGGAACCCTCCGCCCTTCCGGTGAGCCGATGCGCCCCCTGTGCCTCCCGAAGTGAGGTTAGGCTGGGCGTCACCGGTCACCCAGCCGGGTATTTCAGCTGATGAACCTGGACCACCTTTCCGGGGGCGACCCCCCGTGCTCTGCCCGCATGTGCACCGCAACCGGAAGCAACGACAGGCCCCCTTCAGCGGAGTCCGACCCCCCGGCCCGCAGCCCCGAAGCCCAAGGACGGAACAGCCATGCCACGTCTGACACCGGCCCAGATCTGCTACGGAACGCTCGCGGTGGTCGTCGCCACGGTCGCGCTCCTCGCCGCCTCCGGCGCCCACAGCCTCCTGACCATCAGCCTGCTGATGATCCTCGGACTGACCCTCGGCACCATCGCCCTCGCCCTGGCGATAACCGCGCCCGCCCGGCGCGGGGCCAAACCGACGGGCAGCCGCATGGTGGCCGGCGCCCGTCCCGCCTCGTCCCCGTCGGTGGAGTCCATCGAGCGCGAGCGCGAGGGCGCGCGCAGCTGAACCCGGCCTCACCGGCACACGTCCGGAGCGCCCGACCCCCCGGTACCGGGTCGGGCGCTCCGGACGTGTGCCGTCCTGCGCCGGTCAGACGGTCCGCACGGCCTTGACGACCACGGTCTTGGCCGCCTTGTCGTGCAGACACTGCTGGTAGGGCCGGTCCCAGACGCACCACAGGGCGTTGACCAGCTGCCAGGCGCAGCAGACGATGCTCGGCAGTGAGTAGACCGCCGCCCGGATCCACCCGGCGCTGCCCACCGGTGGTGAGCCGTCGGCCAGCATGGCGACCCGGATCTTCATCACCTTCTTGCCGACGGTCTGACCGCCCGCCAGGGTCAGCATCAGCCCCTCGTAGACGAAGTAGAGCAGCAGGATCCCGATCTCGACCGCGACGCTCGCCGTGGTCCGTTCGTTGTTCTTGGCAGCAGCCGCGACGAACGAGAGCGGTACCGCGACGAACGCGATCAGGATCGCGTCGATGATCCGGGCGAGCAGCCGGATCCAGATCCCGCCCAGCGGCGGCATCGCGCCCTGCGCGGCCTCGGCGGGGTAGTCGTACGGCTGGGCGTAGTACGTCGGCGGCTGGTCGTACGGTGAGCCGCCGGCGGCGGGCTTCTCGAACGACGGCGGAGTCGGCTCGCCGGGCGGCTCGGGTGTGGTCATATCACGAGTAGATCATCTGATACAGCATCAATCCATGACCTGAATATGCATGTCGTATCAAATGGGGCAATTCAGCTCCTTCTGGCGGCCCTGGCCTTCCCGGCCGCCACCAGCGTGCGCCCCGCCCGGTCGTGCCACCCGCGCCGCCACGGACGGTCCGTCAGCCCGCGGAGCAGGCCGAACACACCGACCAGCAGCAGCATCGACAGCTGGTAGGTGAGCCAGCGGGCCAGCGACCGCCCCAGGGCCGGAGCCCGCTTCGAACGCCGGTCCACCACCCGCAGCCCGAACAGCGCCTTGCCCAGGGTGCGGCCCCAGGCCGCGGTGGGCAGCGCCTCGCAGACGAAGCCGACGACGAGCAGCGCGACCAGCAGCAGCCCGGCGTCCGCCAGCACGGTGGGGTCCACCAGCCAGACCCTGGTCTGCCCGGGCAACGCGCGGGCAGCGTCGATCTTGTCCTGAAGGTGCGTCACCGCCTGCTGCACCAGCGGCACCCCGACCACGGAGACGGCCCCGACGAGCACGGCGGTGTCCAGCAGCCGGGCGCCCAGGCGCCGGATGAGCAGCGCGGGACGCGGCTCCATCGGCCGGGCCCGCCCGGCCCCGGCCCGCGACGCCGCAGCGGCGCCGGCCCGCGCACCGGCCGGGGCCGGACCGAGCGTGCGGACGGGGGGCGCTGCGGGGGTCGCGCGGGGGGCGGTGCGCGCGGGCGTGGGGACGGGGACGGGCGCGGTCATAGGGGCGCTGCGGCGTTCGACGGGAGTCCTGGACTCGGCAGGGGTCGGGACGGGTGCAGCTACCGGGGCCAGTGCGGGTGCCGGGGCGGCTGCCTGCGAGGCGGGCTGGTCCGGCACGCCCCAGGAGACCCAGCGCGGTGCGGCCCCGGTCTCCAGCAGCCCGCGCTGCTGCATCGCGTCAGCGTTCCACCGGCTGCCGGCCGGCTCCTCCTCGACTGCGGTCGCTGCGGTCACGACGGGCACGGCGGCCCGGGGTTCGGGCAGCGTCCCGGTCTCGTCCAGGAAGATCGGCCCGGACAGCTCCACGGCGCTGTCCAGCGGGGGCAGCACCCGCTGCGGGACGGACGGCTCGGGCGTCGGTTCGGGCTCCGGCGCGGGTTCGGGCTCCGGCGCGGGTTCGGGCTCCGGCACGGGTTCGGGCTCCGGCACGGGCGCAGGCTCCGGCTCGGCCCGGACCGGAGGCGGCACGAACCGCATCGTCGGGCCGCTCGGGCGCGCCGTCGCCTTCGGCGGCGGGAGCACCTCGCCGGGCCCGGGCGCCGGTCGGCTCGTCCCCGGGAGCCAGCCCAGCCCGTCCCAGTAGCGGACAAAACCCGGGATCGAGGGGTCGGGGTAGTAGCCGGCCGAGGGGCCGTCGGACTCGGGGCCAGCGCTGGGTGGGACAGCCGTCATCGGGAAGGACCTGCTCCGTCTTCGTCCGGGTTGCCGGGCGGCGGCGGTGCAGGCACCAGGCACGCCACGTCGTCGAGCAGTCACAAAGCGTAGTACCACGATGGGCCGGTAAGGGCGAGATGCCCGACAAACCGCGAAAGAGGCGCACGGAGTGGTGTAAGAGTGCGCCTGCGCACCGCTCTCCTCCTGTACCGGGCGACGGAACCGCCGCCGCCGGATCGCCGGAGACGAGGGAAGCGCCATGGACAGGGAGAACCCGGGAACTACGGGAGCTGCTGGGGATGCCGGAGACGCCGGGGACGCCGGCAATACAGAGGGCCCGGACGTCCGCGAGGTCAGGGAGGAGGTCAGGGTCAATCTGATCCTCTCGCCGGAGCGGAGCGTTCCCGTGCCGGCCCGGTTCCGCTACCTCGCCGACGACCCGTACGCCGTGCACATCACCTTCCACCTGGGCCAGGACTCCCCGGTGACCTGGGTGTTCGCCAGGGACCTGCTGGTGGAGGGGATGTTCAGGGCCTGCGGCAACGGCGATGTGCGGATCTGGCCGACCCGGCAGGGCGGCCGCAACGTCATCTGCCTGGCGCTCAGCTCACCGGCCGGCGACGCGCTGATCGAGGCCCCGGCCGGGGCGGTGGCCTGCTGGCTGGAGAGCGCGCTGCGGCTGGTGCCGCCGGGGCGGGAGGACGCCGGTCTGGACATGGACGGGGCCCTGGCCGCCCTCCTGGCCGGTCACTGATGGCCTCGCGCGCGCCCCCGCGCCCCCGCGCGCCTCAGCCGGCCAGCACGTCCCGCGAGGACGGCTGCGCCTGCCCGGGGACCCTGCCGCCCGGGCGCTCCGGCCCGGTCTGCGGCCCGACGACCCTCCGGCGGCGCAGATGGCGGCGCAGCCGCTCCCCCGCCAGGGCCAGGAAGGCCAGGCCGACCAGCGGGTAGAGCGCCGCGAAGGGCTGCAGCAGGAAGGAGATGTGCAGGTTGCTGAGGCCCTTGTGCGGGACCAGCCACATGGCGAAGGAGCAGAAGGCCAGTCCGGTCGCGATGAGGGTGCCCCGCCAGACCCGGCGTTGCCTGGGCGTGCCGGCCCGGGCGCGGGCCCTGGCCCTGGACCGCTCCTCGGAGGCCTCGGCCGCGAGCAGCACCATCATCGGCACGCACCAGATCCAGTGGTGGGTCCAGCTGATCGGGGAGACCAGCACGGCCGTGATCGCCACGCACAGCACCGACCAGGCGCGGGCCCGGGGGAAGCCGACCGCGTTGCGGTGGATGCCGACGGCGACGGCCAGCCCGGCGGCGCCGACGACCGCGGTGAGCAGCAGCGCCACGATCCCGCCGTCCGGTGTGTGCATCGCGCGTTCGACCAGTCCGCGCAGGGACTGGTTGTCGACGATGTACTCCTTGCCGACCCGGCTGGTGTCGAAGACGTACCTGGTCCAGAACGCCCTGGAGGCGTCGGGCAGCAGCAGGAAGCCCAGCAGCATCGTCCCCAGGCAGGTGAGCCCGGCCGTGACGGCCGCCCTGCCCCGGCCGCTGATCAGCAGGTAGACGGCGAAGAGGCCGGGGGTGAGCTTGATCGCGGCGGCGATGCCGATGGCGACGCCCTTGCTGCGTCTGCTGTCCGGGCGGGTGAGGTCGTAGAGCACCAGGACGCCGAGCAGCAGGTTGATCTGGCCGTAGCGCAGCGTGGTGAACACGGGTTCGAGCCAGACGCCGAGGCCGACGGCGAGGAACACCAGGGCCGGGCGCATGGCCTTGCGCGGCCAGCCCGCCAGGACGGCGGAGAGGTAGCCGAAGGCGCCCAGCACCACCAGGTTGCCCGCGGTGACCATGACCCGCAGCGGGCCGACCGGCAGCCAGGCGGTGGGGGTGAACAGCATCGCGGCGAACGGCGGGTAGGTGGCGGGGAGCTTCCACTCGCTGACCCGGATGTCGTAGAGGTTCCCGCCGTGGGCGACCGCCGAGCCCTCCGCCCGGTAGACAACCATGTCGACCATGCTCACGCCGACCAGGTGGCGGACCAGGGCGTAGGTGACCAGCGAGCCGAGGCCGACCAGGAAGGCGATCCGGGTCTCCCGGCGCGGCGCCTCCCGCAGCGCGTTCACGACACCCGCGAGGGCAGCACGAGGAGCAGCCATCCTGCCGTCCTCGCGTGGCTTTTCGGCGTCCCAACCGAGACTCGTCACGCAGCACTCCTTGTCGACAACCCTGCGTGACCCTAGCGGATCGCCGCTCCCGTCCGGCGGGCCCATCAGGTAATCATGCCAGTTTGTGGACGAACCCACTGCCCCCTTCGACAGTCGCCCCCAGGGAGACGGACGGGGCCCCCGGGGTGGTTCCCGGGGACCCCGCATCGCCTACCCGGCCTCAGCCGGTGTAAGCGCCGAACGCCTTGGCGAAGGCGTAGGTGGACTGGACGATGCTGCTGCAGCTGGCGTCCGCCCAGGCCTGGGCTCCGCCGGAGCACTGCTTGTCCCGGGTGGCGGACCACATGGACAGCCAGGCGAGGTGCTTGGTCGAGGCGAAGGTCGCGAGCTGCTGGGCGTCGGCGACGGTGAAGACCTCGGTGCTGGTGTCGTTGACGCCGATCATCGGGGTCACCGCGACCCGCTTCCAGGCGTCCGCGTCGGAGAGCCCGAAGATGCTCTTGACCTGGGCCTGGGTGGCCGTGGCCGCGTCGATGGCGTAGGTGCCCATCCGGCCGCTGGGGCTGGGGGCGGCGCCGTCGCCGTAGTCCATCGCCATGATGTTGACGGCCGAGACGGCCACGCCGTTGCTCTTGGCGTTCTGCAGCAGGTCGGTGCCGGACTGGACCAGGCCGGAGGGCAGCACCGGCAGGGTGAAGGAGACCTCCAGGGTCTTGCCGGCGGCCTTGGCGGTCGCCTGGAGCTGCGCGACGGCCTGGTCGCGGCGGGTGATCCCGACGGTGTCGGTGGTCGCACCGCCCTCGACGTCGAAGTCGATCTTCGTCAGGCCGTAGGTGTCGATGACCTTCTGGTAGGCCGCCGCCAGCGAGGACACCGAGGTGCAGGACTCCGCCAGCTCGGTGCCGTTGGCCCCGCCGAAGGAGACCCGGACGTCGCCGCCGGCCTTGCGCAGCGCGGCTATCTGGCCGGGGACGCCGGTGCTGTCCAGCGCGCTGACACCGCCCCACTCCGGCGTGCAGCCGCCGCCGGCGAGGACGAAGGCGAGGTTGTAGTTCTTCGCCCCGCCGGCCGCCGAGGCGGCGGCGGTGTCGAACGCGGGGTAGAGCGAGGTGTCGACATACGGGGAGAAGCCGCTGGTGGCGGCGGTGCCGGTGCCCGACCCGGTGGTGGCGGTGGCGCTCGGCGTGGGCGTGGGCGTCGCCGTCTTGGTGGGTGTCGCGCTCGCGGTGGGCTTCGCGCTCGCGCTCGGAGCGGCCGTGGTCGGCTGCCCGCTCGGGGTGGGGGCGCTGCCGGTGGAGCAGTCGGCGCCGTTGATGGCGCAGCCGGTCGGGGCGCCGGAGCCGTTGACGACGAAGCCGACGACGGCGTGCTGCCCGGTGGTGAGGGTGCTGTCCCAGCTCGCCGGGGTCACCGTGATGTGCTGGCCGCTGGCGGTGAAGGTGGCGTTCCAGAGCGAGCTGATCTTCGCGCCGGCCGGAAGGTCGAAGCTCAGCTTCCAGTTGCTGATGGTGCCCGAGGTGCTGTTGCTGACGTCGTACTGCCCGCTGTAGCCGTTGCCCCAGTCACTGGTGGTCGAGTACACCGCGCCGACCGTCGCCGCGCCGGCACTGGCTGCGAGCGCGATCACGGTGCCGCCGACGAGGGCTGCCGCCGCGGCCGAGGCGCCGATCACGGTGGAGCGGCGGGAACGGCGGCGGCGCGAGCCGGTGGGCTTGGCATGTGACGTCATACGGGAACTACCTCCGTTGAAGTACCTGGGAGGCCGGGCCCCGTGGGGGAAGGAAACGTCTCGACGCCTTCCTGACGCGGCGTCATCGACGGTCCTCGGACCCGGCCGTAGCCGACGCTATCGGCAGGAAGCGCCGCAGAACGGCTGCTCAGGCAGGGGTAGAGGTCCCTTAGGACGCCGTTAAGGAACCCGCGGCTCCGTATCGCCCCGAACAGGAGCGCTAGCGGACCAGCCGCACCCGGGGCGCTGGCCTGCGGCGGCTGCGGGACGTCGGGGGCCGGGAGCCGGCCGCCTCCGTCTGCAGCCGGACCCGGATCTCGCTGCCGCCGAGGATGGCCGAGCGGCCCACCTCCACCTCGCCGCCGGTCGACTCGGCCACCCGGCGCACGATGTCCAGGCCGAGGCCGGTGGAGCCCGCTCCGCCGACGCCGTGGCCGCGGCGCAGGGCCGCCTCGGCGTCGGCGATGCCCGGACCGGCATCGGAGACCAGGACGATGACCGCTTCGGGGGCGCGGTGCACGTCGACGACGAAGGCGGTGCCCTCGGGGGTGTGCCGGAAGATGTTGCCGAGCAGCGAGTCCAGGGCCGCGCCCAGGTCCGCCGAGGCCACCGGCACCACGGCCGGCGGCGCAGCGGCGTCGGCGCCGGACAGCCGCCAGTCCCGGCCCTCGTCCTCGGCGAGTGCGGACCAGAAGGCCACCCGGTCCCTGATCACCTCGGCCGCGTCGCAGGACAGCGGCGCCGGTGCGGCGTCCTCGTCGCTCCCCGTGCCCGTGCCGTCGCCGAGGATCAGCCCCTGGCTGCGTCCACGGGCGGTGTGGATGATCTGGTCGACCTCGCGTTCCAGCTGGTCGACGGCGTGCCTGGTCTGCTCGGCGGCGTCGCCCTGGCCCAGTGCGGCGGCGTTCAGCCGGAGCACGGTCAGCGGCGTGCGCAGCCGGTGCGACAGGTCGGCGGCGAGCTCGCGTTCGGCGGCGACCAGCCGCACCACCCGGTCGGCCATCGCGTTGAAGGCGGCGGCCGCGTCCCGCAGCTCCGGCGGCGAGTCGTCCGCCTGCGGGACCCGCACCGCGAGGTCGCCGGCGCCCAGCGCCCGTGCGGCCCCGGCCAGTCGGCGGGCCGAGCCGACGATGCGGGTGCCCAGCCGGTCGGCGACCAGCACCGAGATCAGCACCAGGGCCACCGCCACCGCGGTCAGCACCAGCCAGGCGGTGACGACCCCCTGGCTGAGCGCCGCGTTCGGTATGAACACCTCCACGACGGCGACCCCGCCGCTGCCGACCGCGACCGGCTCCAGGTAGGCGAAGCCGCCCGGGACGCCGGTGCTGACGGGGTGTCCGGCGGCGGTGGCGCCGAGGATCTGGGCGTCGGTGGCGCGCGGCCGGCCGATCGTGGTCAGCCCGGTCACCTTGGTGCCGCCGCTGCCGGCTGCGGCCGTGTGTCCGGGGACGTGCACGGCCATCATCCCGGCCGCCCCGGCCTGAGTGCTGGCCAGCGCCCGGGTCAGCTCCCCGGGGTCGCCGGTGATGGCCAGTGCCGGGCCGATGGCGGCGGCCTGCCGTTCCGCGCCGGTGAAGGCGCGGTCGCGGGCGGTCTCCCGGACCATCAGGCCGAGCGGCAGCAGGAAGGCCAGCGCGACCATGGTGGTGACCGCGACGGAGACCTTCACCAGCGCCCACCTCACGGCGCCGGCTCCGGCCCCGACGCGGTTCCCGCCTCGGGACTGCGCCGCGGCGGCCCGGTGGGCACGTCCAGGCGGACGCCCACCCCGCGCACGGTGTGCAGATAGCGCGGCCGTGACGCGGTCTCGCCGAGCTTGCGGCGCAGCCAGGACAGGTGCACGTCGATGGTCTGGTCGGTCCCGTACGGCTGGCGCCACACCTCGGCGAGCAGCTCCCGCCGGGAGACGACCACGCCGGGGCGGGCGGCGAGGAAGGCCAGCAGGTCGAACTCACGCCGGGTCAGGTCGAGCGCGGCGCCGTCCAGGAGCACCTCGCGCCGCTGCAGGTCGATCCGCAGACCGCCGACCTGGAGGTGCTGCCCGGAGCCCGGGGCCGCGCCGGAGCGGCGCAGCACCGCGGCCATCCTGGCGCTGAGGTGCTCCCCGGAGAAGGGCTTGACCAGGTAGTCGTCGGCTCCGGCGTTGAGCAGCCGGACGATCTCGGTCTCGTCGTCGCGCGCGGTGGAGATGATCACCGGGACGTCGGTGAGGCCGCGGATCATCTTCAGCGCCTCGCTTCCGTCCAGGTCGGGCAGGCCGAGGTCGAGGATCACCACGTCACAGCCGACCTGCGCGACTTCGCGCAGCGCTTCCAGCGCGGTGCCGACGCTGCGCACGGCATGCCCGGCCCCGGTCAGGTGCCGGATCAGGGCGGAACGCACGAACGGGTCGTCCTCGACCACCAGGACAGTTGCCATGGACAGTGAAGGTAGTCCATTCGGGTTAACCGTCATACTGATGCCCGTGCGCAGAGGACTGGTACGGGCAGCAGCATGGACCGGGGCGACCGCGGCTGCGGTGTCCGTGTCCTGGTTCGGCGTGCACCGGGTGCTGCGGGACGGATCGTACGAGCAGCCGAGCGCCCTCGTGGTGGCGGTGGCCGACCCCACCAGCGCCCCGTCCACTCCTCCGCCGCTGCCCACCTCGATCGGCTCGGCGGTGACCAGCCCGTCGCCGGCTCCCTCCCCGAGCCGCGTCGCGACTCCGTCGCACACCCCCAGGGCCTCCACGGCCTCCGCGACGCCCTCCGCCTCCCCCTCGCCGAGCCCGTCCGCGAGCAGCACCGGCCAGATCCAGACCTTCACCCGCCCCGGCGGCCGCATCGTCATCGACATGGGCGCGACCTCCGCCAGCATCGTCTCGGTGACCCCCGACGCCGGCTGGTCCTGGCACCAGTGGGTCACCGCCACCTGGCTCCGCGTCGACTTCCAGCAGGACGGCGGCGCCGGCACCGACTCGATCTTCTACGTCACCTGGAACGGCCACCCCCCACTCGTCCAAACAGGCTCCAGCTGACGCTCAGTTGCACACCCCAGGGGCGCGGGGAACTGCGCGACCAGCCCACCACCCACGTGCACAGTTGCGCACCGTTCAGAACACCTTCCCCGGGTTCAACAACCCCAAAGGATCGAACGCCGCCTTAACCCTCCGCTGCAACTCCAGCCCGACAGGCCCGATCTCCCGCGCAAGCCACTCCCGCTTGAGCAGCCCCACCCCGTGCTCCCCCGTGATCGTCCCGCCCAGCTCCAGCCCCAGAGCCATGATCGCGTCGAACGACTCCCGCGCCCGCGCCGTCTCCTCGGGGTCGGCCGCGTCGAAGACCACCACCGGGTGGGTGTTGCCGTCGCCCGCGTGGGCGACCACCCCGATGGTGAGATCGAACCGCTCGGCGATCTCGGCGACGCCGTTGATCATGGCGGCCAGCGCCGACCTCGGGACGGCGACGTCGTCGACCATCGTGGTGCCGAGCGTGTCCATCGCCGTCAGCGACAGCCTGCGGGCCTGGAGCAGCAGCTCGGACTCCGCGCTGTCCGCGGCGGGGACGACCTCCGTGGCGCCGTGCGCAGCACAGATCTCTCCGGCGGCGGCCAGGTCCGCGACCGGGTCGAGGGTGTCGAAGGCGATCAGCAGCAGCGCCGCCGTGGAGTCCGGCAGGCCCATCTGCGCCATGGAGTTGACGGCCCGTACCGAGACCGTGTCCATCAGCTCCATCAGCGACGGCGTGAACCCGGCCTCCATCACGGCGCAGACCGCCGCACACGCGGTGTCGGTGCTGGGGAACTCGGCCGCGAGGGCGAGCTGCGGCGGCGGGCTTGGCCGCAGGGCGAGCGTGGCGCCGACGACGACGCCGAGGCTGCCCTCGGAGCCGACCAGCAGCCGGGTGAGGTCGTACCCGGCGACGCCCTTGGCGGTGCGGCGCCCGGTCCGCAGCAGCTCGCCGTCGGCCAGCACCACGTCCAGGCCGATCACGTACTCGCTGGTGGTGCCGTACTTGACACAGCACAGGCCACCGGACGCGGTGCCGATGTTGCCGCCGATGGTGCAGGTCTCCCAGCTGGACGGGTCCGGCGGATAGCTGAGTCCGTGCACCCCCACCGCCTGCGACAGCGCCGCGTTGACGACTCCGGGCTCGACCACGGCGATCCGGTTCACCGGGTCGATCTCCAGGATCCGGTTCATCCGCACCAGGGACAGCAGGATGCACCCGTCCACGGCGTTGGCCGCGCCCGAGAGCCCGGTGCGCGCCCCCTGCGGGACCACCGGGACCCGCAGCGCGGTGGCGGTCCGCATGACATGCCTGACCTGGTCGACCGTGTCCGGGAACACCAGCACCGCCGGATTGCCGCTCGCGCAGAACCCCGCCATGTCCTGGCGGTAGGCGGCGGTGACATCGGGATCGGTGACGACCGCCGCCTCCGGCAGCCCCTCCCTCAGCAGGTCGACCAGGTCACTCATGGCTCTGTACTCCCAGTTGAAGGCTTATGGCGTCGCGGGCTTGCCCTTGCCATACAGCCAGGTCGCGAAGAGCGAGTCCAGCTTCTTACCGGAAATCTTCTCGCTCAGCGCGATGAACTGCGCGGTGTCGCCGTGACCGTAGCGGTGTTCGGCGGCCCAGCTCCGCAGGATGGCGAAGAACGCCTGGTCGCCGACGCTCTCGCGGAGCTTCTCCAGCACCATCGCGCCGCGCTCGTAGGGCGGGGTGCCGAAGATGTGGGCGCCGTCGCCGGGGTCGCCGGCCGGGAAGGACCAGAGGTCGTTGCCGGCCGGGAGGGCGTAGTCGGTGGCGAACCGCTTGGCCGTGCTGGGGCCGCCGTGCTGGGCGTCCCAGAGCCACTCGGTGTAGGTCGCGAAGCCCTCGTTCAGCCAGATGTCCTTCCAGCGCTTCAGAGTGACCGAGTCGCCGAACCACTGGTGCGCGGTCTCGTGGACCAGGGTGTCGATGTCGGGCGCACGGTCGTAGACCGGCCTGGTCTGGGTCTCCAGGGCGTAGCCGACGCTGCGGGCGTGCTCGACGACGGCGCCGGCCGCGTCGAAGGGGTAGCGGCCGAAGAGCGTGCTCTCCCAGGCGATCACGGCCGGGAGCTGGGCCAGCACCGGGGCGGCGGCCTTGGCCTCGGCCGGGTCGACGGCGTTGTAGACGGGCAGGCCGGTCGCGGTGCGGTAGGTCTGCACCTGGA
Organism: Streptomyces sp. 846.5; assembly: GCF_004365705.1. Classification (NCBI taxonomy): domain Bacteria; kingdom Bacillati; phylum Actinomycetota; class Actinomycetes; order Kitasatosporales; family Streptomycetaceae; genus Streptomyces; species Streptomyces sp. 846.5. The sequence continues at coordinate 5,385,867 of NZ_SOBN01000001.1, read as the reverse complement.
ACTTCCCGATGCTGGCGGTGGCCAGGTAGGCCGCCATCGGGCTGGTCTCGCGCCAGTCGAAGGCGGTGCGGCCGTTGCTGCTGCGGCGGCTGGCGAGACGGCCGTTGGAGACGGCGGTCCAGCCGTCCGGGACGGTGACCTCGACCTCGTAGGTCGACTTGTCGATGGGGTGGCTGTTGCTGGGGAACCAGGTCATGGCCCCCTGCGGCTCACTGGCGACGAAGACCGAGCCGTCCTTCTGCGCGATCCAGCCGTCGGCCGAGCCGTCCGGGTCGGTGACCCCCTTGGGCACGCCCGAATAGGTGATCGTGGTGCTGAAGGTACGGCCCCTGCGGAGCGCGTGCGCGGGCGTGACCTTGAGCTTCACTCCGCTGCGGCTGAACGCCACCGCCCGGCCGTCGATCCGGACGCTGCTGACGGTCAGTCCGGAAAGGTCCAGGTAGAAGGAGCTGAGGTTCTGGGTGGCCGTGGAGGTCAGCACCGCCGTCGCATCCAGGTGTCGGGACGCGGGCGTGTAGCCGAGGTTCAGCCGGTAGTGGACGACGTGGTAACCGCCGTCGCCGGACTGCGGGAAGTACGGGTCCCCGGCCGTGGGTGCGCCGGGCAGAGCGCCGCCCCCCTGGGAGGCACCTGCCAGGAGGGCGGCGAGAACGGGAGTCGCAGCGAGGGCGAGAAGGCGGCTGACGATCATTCAAGCAGCCTAGAACTGATGATCAGTCATCGCATCATGGTTCACCTGAATGAGACATGACGAATCATCACAGATTGCCCCGGAGCTCCTGCTCCCGCTCGATGGCCTCGAACAGCGCCTTGAAGTTTCCCTTGCCGAAGCCCATCGAGCCGTGCCGCTCGATCAGCTCGAAGAAGACCGTCGGCCGGTCCTGCACCGGCTTGGTGAAGATCTGCAGCAGGTAGCCGTCCTCGTCCCGGTCCGCCAGGATCTTCAGCTCGCGCAGCTGCTCCAGCGGCACCCGGGTCTCGCCCACCCACTCGCCGAGGGTGTCGTAGTACGAGTCGGGGGTGTCCAGGAACTCCACGCCGGCCGCGCGCATCGCCCGTACCGTCGCCACGATGTCGTTGGTCGCCAGCGCCAGGTGCTGGACGCCGGGGCCGCCGTAGAACTCCAGGTACTCGTCGATCTGCGACTTCTTCCTGGCCACCGCAGGCTCGTTGAGCGGGAACTTCACCTTGCGGCTGCCGTCCGCGACGACCTTGGACATCAGCGCGGAGTACTCGGTGGCGATGTCGTCGCCGACGAACTCCTTCATGTTGGTGAAGCCCATGACCCGGTGGTAGAAGGACACCCACTCGTCCATCCGGCCCAGCTCCACATTGCCCACACAGTGGTCCACCGCCTGGAAGAACCTCCGGTCGGGCGGCTCGACCAGCGGGCCGCGCGCCACGAAGCCGGGCAGGTAGGGGCCGTCGTAGCCGCTGCGGTCGACCAGGGTGTGCCGGGTCTCGCCGTATGTGGCGATGGCGGCCAGCACCACCGAGCCGTGGTCGTCCTTCAGCTCGCACGGCTCGGCGAGGCTGGTCGCGCCGTGGGCGACGGCATAGGCGTGGGCCGCGTACACGTCGGGGACCTCGATGGCCAGGTCGACCACCCCGTCCCCGTGCGCGGCGACATGCTGCGCGAGGAAGACCCCGCGCTCGGTGGCCGCCTTCACCACCGAGGTGAACACGAAGCGGGCCGAGCCCGACTCCAGCACATAGGTGGCGGTCTCCTGCTCGCCCGTCTCCGGACCCGCGTACGCGACCAGCCGCATACCGAAGGCCGTCGAGTAGTAGTGCGCGGCCTGCTTGGCGTTGCCGACCGCGAAGACGATCGCGTCCATGCCCTTCACAGGAAACTCGTCAGTCATGGCGTCCTCCAGCCGTGGGATGCGGATGCCGCTACCGTCCCGCCCCGGTCAGCACTGCGCAACTGTCCCGCGAAACACTGAGCAGGCTGTACAGCCAGGCCAGCCGTACCCCATCCTTGGTGTACATTCTGCCCACCTGGAGCCGCTGATGCCCGCCGTCCCCGGAATCGACCCGCTGGACGCCGCCCTGCTCGCCCTGCTCGCCGAGGACCCGCGCCCCGGCGTGCTGGAGTGCTCGCGCCGGCTCGGCGTGGCGCGCGGCACCGTCCAGGCCCGACTCGATCGGCTGCGCGCCAACGGGGTGATCCGCGGTTCGGCGCCGCAGCTGGACCCGGCCGCCCTCGGCTACCCGGTCACCGCCTTCGCCACCCTGGAGATCTCCCAGGGCCAGGGCACGGATGTCCGGGCCCACCTGGCCTCCGTCCCCGAGGTGCTGGAGCTGCACACCATCACCGGCCAGGGCGACATGCTCTGCCGCATCGTGGCCCGCTCCAACGCCGATCTCCAGCGGGTGATCGACCGGGTCGTGGGGTTCGACGGCATTGTCCGGGCCTCGACCGCGATCGCCCTGGAAAATCCGGTTCCGTTCCGGGTGCTCCCCCTGGTCGAGCAGGCCGCCAGGGACTGACGGTCAGCAGGACGGGACGGTGCCGGTGCCGGTCTGCAGCGCCTTCAGGGCGCTGATGGCCTGGTCCAGGGTGTTCACCGGGACCAGGCGCAGGCCCTGCGGGGTGTCCGCGCGCGCGTCCGAGCACTCGGAGCTGGGCACCAGGAACACCGTGGCGCCGTACTTGGCCGCCGCCTTGGTCTTCAGCGCGACCCCGCCGACCTCGGAGACCTTCCCCGCGCCGTCGATCGCACCGGTGCCGGCGATGTTCGCGCCGTTGGTCAGGTCACCGGCCGTGCCCGCCTTGCCGGTGCCGTTGCCGTTCAGCAGGTCGATGATCCCCAGGGTGAACATCAGCCCTGCGCTGGGACCGCCCACGCTGGCGAGGTTGATGCTCACCTTCACCTTGGCGGCGTCCAGGTGCAGATAGCTCAGCGCGGCCGTGGTCGCGGCCGACTGCGAGTCGGCCATCTCCTGCTGGTTGGTCGCATTGACCTGCTGCACGTTCTGGCCGGCCGGGTAGACGGCGTCGTGCGGCACGACCGCCTCCCGCGGGTTCGGCCAGGCCCTGATCGCCTTCAGCAGACTGACCGAGTCCTGCGGCGCGGTCGCCTCGATCGTGGTCATCCGCAGCGCGCCGCTGGGCTGCCGCACAGTCGCGCCGGTGATGGTGATCACCCGCTGCGGCTGCTGTCCGTCCGTCGCCTTGTCCGGGTAGCTCCCCAGCGTGTTGGCCGTGATCCCGGGATACATGATCGTGAACGGCAACGGCGCGAACGCCGCCACCCCGAGCAACGCCGCAACCACCACAGCACAAACCGTCAGCACGACGGGACGACGGGACAGCGACGAAGGCAGAGTAAACAGCACACCGCGCATCAAAACACACCGCGAGCCTTGCACGCTCCTCAGCCACGCACATCCCCAGGGGCGCGGGGAACTGCGCGACCAGCCATGCACCTACGTAGGGCCGCCCACAGACCCAAGCCACCTCACCGAAGCGCTTCCGCCACGTCCGCCGCCGCCTCGACGACCCGAGGTCCGACCCGCTCCGGAACCATCCCCCCGAGCATCACCACCCCGACACACCCCTCGATCCCGCTCAACCCCAGCAACGCCGCCGCCGCCCCGCAAGCACCCGAGCGCTCCTCCGCCCCCGTGGCGACGAAGGGCGGCTCCGGCCGGGCCCCGTACGGCAGCGCCCGCGCAGCGAGAATCGCACGGCCCGCCGCGTTCTCGTCCAACTGGTGCCGCAGGCCCGTCCGGTAGGCGACATGGAAGTCGGTCCAGCTCGGCTCCACCACCGCGACGACCAGTGCGTCGTTCCCGTCCACCAGCGTCAGGTGCGCCGTCGCCCCGAGATCCTCGGCCAGACTCCGCAGCGCGGGCAACGCGGCCTCCCGCAGCAACGGGTGCACCCGGTGGGCGAGCCGCAGCACGCCGAGGCCGACCCTGGCCCGGCCGCCGATGTCCCGGCGGACCAGGCCGTGCTGCTCCAGGGTCGCCAGCAGCCGGTAGACGACGGTGCGGTTGACGCCGAGGCGCCCGGCGAGCTCGGTGACGGTGAGCCCCCGCTCGGAGTCCGCGAGGAGCTTGAGGACCTGGACCCCCCGGTCCAGGGTCTGTGACGTCTCGGCGGTCACGGCCTGTACTCCTCTTCCGCCGGATGCATGGTGAGGGTGGACGCTAGTGACGTTGCACCGCCCAGCGGAAGGGGTTGTCCAGAATTCGGTCAGGATTCATCGCTGAGCGAGGCGCCGACCGGGGCGAGACGGGGCAACCGGACATCTCGCCTTACCGATTCGTGACCGAGTCCTCTTTGCTGTCAAGGTCGCCAGGAACGTATGCAACCATCCGCGTGACTCAGATGTATTCGTTGGTGCGAGTCAGCCCTCTTTCCACACAGAGAGTTACTGCCCCATGCCCCAGAGCACCCGCCGCACGCCAGCCCGTTCCGCCGGTCAGAGCGGCGGCGGGCGCAGACGCGCGTCCGGCCGGGGCAGCGGACGTCGTAAACCGAAACGAAGCTCCGGTCCCAAGGCGCTGGCCGCCCTGGCGCTGGTGGCGGTGCTCGGGGTCGGCGGCTACATGCTGAACGGCTCGGGCAACGACAAGGCCACCGCCGCATCGGTGCTGCCGGCCCCCGGGAGCGACGCCGCCTCGGCGGCGGCGAGCAGCGCCTCCCCCAGCGCCTCCCCCTCGTCCTCGCCCTCGGCCGCGCAGTCCCCCTCGTCCACCGCGGCCCTGCTCCCGACCAGCTGGCCCTCTTCGGGTCCGGGCACCTACACCTACGCGACCGGCACCACCAAGCGCTTCGGCACAGGCACGCTCAAGCGCTACAAGGTCGCCGTGGAGAACGGCCTGGGGATCAGCGCGGCGCTGTTCGCCTCCGAGGTGGACGCCATTCTGGACAACACCAAGCAGGGCTGGAGCGCCGGCGGCCTGTGGTCGTTCCAGCGGGTGGACTCCGGTCCGGTGGCCTTCACCATCTACCTGGCCTCGCCGGAGACGACCAACCGCCGCTGCCAGACCTTCGGCATCACCACCGTCTTCGAGGTGCTGAAGGGCGGGGTGAACTGCAGCAACAGCGGCAACCAGGTGGCCGAGAACGTGGCCCGCTGGATCGACCTGACCCCGGCCTACAAGGGCCAGGCCGACCTGTACCACGCGCTGGCGATCAACCACGAGGTCGGCCACTCGCTGGGCCACAACCATGTCACCTGCGCCGGCGCCGGGCAGCCGGCGCCGGTGATGATGCAGCAGCTCAAGGGCATGAAGGGCTGCGTCGACAACGGCTGGCCCTACAGCACCTCGGGCACCTACATCACCGGCCCCGCGGCAGCGTGACCGACCTGCCCCTGACCAGCCATCAGGTGATCTTCGTGGCCCACTCCTGGATCTTCCTGATCCGCGCCTGCAGCTGACCCGCCGTCGCCTGCGCGGTCAGCGGCCCGCCGCACACCCGCCGCAGCTCGTTGTGGATGGTGCCGTGCGGCTGGCCGGTGCGGTGGTGCCAGGCGCCGACCAGCCCGTTCAGCTCCTTGCGCAGCTCCTGCAGCTGCTTGTGGGTGACCACCGGGCGCTTCTCGGCCGGCAGTTCGATCAGGTCGGCCTCCTCGGCCGGCTTGGCCTTGCTGCGCTGGATCTGCCGGGTCTGCCGCTTCTGCAGCAGTATCTGCACCTGGTCGGGTTCGAGCAGGCCCGGAATGCCCAGGTACTCCTCTTCCTCCTCCGACCCGGCGTGCGCCTGCATCCCGAACTCATGGCCGTCGTAGAGCACCCGGTCGAAGACCGCGTCGGACTCCAGCGCCTCCCAGGGCAGCTCGTCCATGCCGCCGTCGGCCTCGTCCTTGGTCTTCTCGGCCTCGGCGAGCAGGGCGTCCTCCTCGTCGAAGAGGCCGTCCTCCTTGCTCTTCTTCCGGTCCAGGACGTGGTCGCGCTGCAGCTCCATCTCATTGGCGAAGGTCAGCAGCGTCGGCACCGAGGGCAGGAAGACCGAGGCCGTCTCGCCCCGCTTCCTGGCCCGGACGAAGCGGCCCACCGCCTGGGCGAAGAACAGCGGGGTGGAGATCGAGGTGGCGTAGACGCCGACGGCGAGGCGCGGCACGTCCACGCCCTCGGACACCATCCGCACTGCGACCATCCACCGCTGGGTGCCCTCGGAGAAGTCGGAGATCCGCTGCGAGGCCTCGGCCTCGTCGGAGAGGACCAGGGTGACCTTCTCCCCGGTGATCTCCCTGATCATCTTGGCGTAGGCGCGGGCCACGTTCTGGTCGGTGGCGATCACCAGCCCGCCGGCGTCCGGGATCCCCTTGCGCACCTCGGTCAGCCGTCGGTCGGCCGCCCGCAGCACATTGGGCATCCACTCGCCCTGCGGCGCCAGCGCGGTCCGCCAGGCCTGGGCGATGGCGTCCTTGGTCATCGGCTCGCCCAGCCGCGCGGCGACCTCGTCCCCGGCCTTGGTGCGCCAGCGCATGTTGCCGCTGTAGGAGAGGAAGATCACCGGCCGGACCACATGGTCGTCCAGGGCGTGGCCGTAGCCGTAGGTGTAGTCCGCGACGCTCTTGCGGATCCCGTCGTTGCCGGCCTCGTAGCTGACGAAGGGGATGGGATTGGTGTCGGAGCGGAACGGCGTCCCGGTCAGCGCGAGCCGCCGGGTCGCCGGTTCGAACGCCTCCGCGCAGGCCTCGCCCCAGGACTTGGAGTCGCCGGCGTGGTGGATCTCGTCCAGGATCACCAGGGTCTTCCGCTGCTCGACCCGGTTCCGGTGCAGCATCGGGTTGACGCCGACACCGGCGTAGGTGACGACGATCCCCTGGTAGTCGGGCGACAGCCGGCCGCTGCTGTAGGCCGGATCCAGCCGGATCCCTATCCGCGCCGCGGCCTCCGCCCACTGCTTCTTCAGATGCTCGGTCGGCGCCACCACGGTGATCTGCTGCACCACGTGGTTGTGCAGCAGGTACGACGCCAGCGTCAGCGCGAAGGTGGTCTTCCCGGCGCCGGGCGTCGCCACGGCCAGGAAGTCCCGTGGCTGCGTCTCGACGTAGCGCTCCATGGCGGCCTGCTGCCAGGCGCGCAGCTTCCCCGCGGTACCCCAGGGGGCCCGGCCGGGGAAGGCAGGGGACAGATGATGGGAGGCGGTTGCAGTACTCACGGTCTCCGGCAGGGTCGGCGGCAGGGACGCACTTCGGCGGACGCACTTCGAGGGTCTTCGGACAACCCGCCTACCCTACCGGGGCCATGTGTCCTCCCCGCGTCTTCAATGCGGCCGTTTCGCCGTGCGTCCGCTCACCACCGCGCCGACCAGGGCAATCGTCGCCATCACGGCGAAGATCGCGGCGAAACCGCCCTTCGTCCCGGTCCCGACGACCGCGAAGAGCACGCCGGCGAAGCCGACCAGCAGGACGTTGCCCAGGGCGTCGCTGACCTGGAGCGAGGCGGAGTTCTCGCCGGTGTCGTCGGCGTCCGAGAGGCCCAGCATCAGCACGCCCACGCTGGCGATGGTCAGCCCCATGCCCAGCCCGCCGACCGCCCAGGCGATGGCGACTGCGTACGGCGGGACCGACTGGACCAGGCCGAGGCCCGCCCCGGCGATGGCCGCCGCCGACATCAGGAAGCCGGTGCGGATCAGCAGACCGCGGTGCCGGTCGGCCCAGGAGCGGCCCTGGATCCAGGAGCCGAGCGCCCAGCTCAGCCCGCCGCTGGTGAGTGAGAGCCCGGCCAGGGTCGGCGAGAGGCCGCGCTGGGTGACCAGCATCAGCGGGATGAAGGCCTCGGCGGCGAAGAAGGTGCCGGCCGCGACGCCGCGCAGCAGGATCACCGTCGGCAGGCCGCGCGCGGCCCGGAAGGTGCCGCGCGGGAGCAGTCGGCGGACGGCGGGGACGAGCAGCAGCAGCCCGGCCACGGCCGGGATCAGCGCGTAGAGGTCGAGCAGCTGCCCCGCGTACTGGAGCAGTCCGGCGCCGGTGGCCATCGCCAGGGCGAACAGCAGCCGGCTGCGGTCCAGCGCCCAGCTGCGTTCGGAGCCGTCCTCGGTCTGGAGTCGGCGGAGCTGAGGGAGCATCAGCGAGACCGGCAGCAGCACCAGCACCGGTATGGAGAGGAACACCCAGCGCCAGCCCAGGTGCTGGGTGACCGTCCCGGACACCACCGGGCCGACGATCGAGGGCAGCACCCAGGCCGACGAGAAGGCCGCGAAGACGGAGGGCCGCAGCCGCTCCGGGTAGGCGCGGCCGACGACCACGTAGAGCGCCACGATGACCAGCCCGCCGCCCAGCCCCTGGACCGCCCGGCCCGCGACGAAGACCCCCATGCCCTGCGCGGTGCCCGCGATCAGCAGGCCGGCGCCGAAGGCGGCGATGCCCGCGCTGAGCGGTCCCAGCGGGCCGCGCTTGTCGCACCACTCCCCGGAGACCACCATGGCGAGCAGGCTGGCGGTGAAGAAGCCGGAGAAGGCGAAGGCGTAGAGCCCGAGGCCGTGCAGGGCGCGGGCGGCGACCGGCATCGCGGTGTTCACCGCGGTGGCCTCGAAGGCGACGAGCAGCACGGTGGACACGATGCCGAGGGTCAGCGCCCGGTACTGGGGGCTCAGCACGGTGTCCTGGGCGAGCTCGGCATCGGTCGCGGCGGGGTGGGTGGTGTGGGTGGTCACTGAAGCGAGTGTAAGGGTCATCTGCCGGGTTGGCCCCTGTCGTGCGACGGAGGGCCACTCATCCTTCCGCCCTAGGTCCGCATTTCTTTCCGGCGGGGTGTTGACTTATGCGGGGGTGAATACCGTAGAGTCAAATGCATCGAGCAGTACGGGAATGGCGACCTGAGGGAGGACCGATGAACACCAGCAGCCTGGTTCGCATCGGCACCTGTCGCGCCCACTGTCGCTGCACGGCGTGTTGTTGTCCCGCCGTCAGCTGAAACACTGTCTGCTCGCTCTTCGTACCACCCCTGTCACGCCCGTGTGCCCGAGTGGTTGAGGGAACCGCCTGCAAAGCGGTTTACGCCGGTTCGAATCCGGTCATGGGCTCTTGTCGTGTCGCAGCAGTCAATATCCGGACGGTCGGGGAATTCGACCGCCCGGATATTTTCATGCCTTTTTATGGAGCAATTTCAGCGCGAGTACCGGGCAGTCGGCGGCGGCTTTCCTCGCCCGCCGCACGGCCTCGTCCGGGACCGGGGCGCCCTCGACCAGCGGATAGCCCCACTCGTCCAGGGTGACCCGCTCCGGCAGCAGCTCCGCGCACAGCCCGTGGGCGGTGCAGGCGGTCCAGTCGACGGCGAGGTGCAGGCTGGTACTCATCGCAGGACCTCCGGTGCGGAGTCGGACGGGACCGGCAGCAGCGGAGCCGGGCTGTTCCCGGTGCAGTAGCCGGCCTGGTGGGCGGAGACCTCGGCGGCGAAGACGGTGAGGGCGCTGCGCACCAGCCGCACCGTCCCGTCCGGGTGGTGGCACACGCCGCGGCCCTCGACCAGGCCGGACCAGCGGGCCAGGTCGTCCAGGAGCCGGGGTTCCCAGGCCGCCTTGGCCGGGGAGGCCAGATCGGCGAAGGCGGCGGCGATCCGCGGAAGCCCGTTGAGGCAGGGGCCGCACTGTCCGGCCGACTCCAGCGCCAGGTAGCGCAGCACCCGCGCCGTCTCGACCAGCCCGCAGCGGTTGGCCGGCAGCGCCGCCAGCACCCCCGCGCCCAGCGGTACGCCGAGGTCGGCCGCGGCCAGTCGCCGGTCCAGCGCGGCCGCCGGCAGCCAGCTGCCGTGGTAGCCGCCGACCAGCACCGCCTGGACCGCGTACGGGAGCGGACCGAACAGCCGCCGCAGCGGTGTTCCGGTGGATGCCTCGAACACCCGGGGCGGACCGCCGGCGGTGTGGACGGTGCACAGCATGGAGCCGGGCTCCGCCACGGTCCCCGCGGTGCGGAACCAGCCGGGGCCGTAACGGGATATCAGCGCCAGCTGGGCGAGCGTCTCCACGTTCTGCACCAGGGTGGGCGCCCCGGCGACGCCGCGCTCGCGGGTCGGCGGCTGCGGGAAGCGGGGCAGGCCGCTGCCGCCGGAGAGGTAGCCGGTGAGCGCGGAGGACTCGCCGGAGAGGAACCGGCGCGGCACCTCGGTCAGCACCACCGTGTCGCCGGGGCGCTCGGCCAGCGCCGCGCGCAGTCCCGGCAGCAGACCGCTGCCCTGTTCCACGGCGAGGTGCGCGGTCCGGGTGCCGATCGCCTCGGCCGCGGTCAGCAGCCCGTCCAGGACCAGGTGCGGGGCCAGCCGCAGCAGGGTCGCGTCCTTGTGGCTGGCCGGTTCGCCCTCGCAGCCGTTGGCGACGGCGACGGGGGTCCTCCCGCTCCGCCGGGCCGCCGCGGCGACGGCCTCCACCTTGCGGTGCACCGGGAAGGCGGCCCCGCCGCGTCCGGTCAGCCCGGCCTCGGCGAGCAGCGCGGCCAGTCCCTGCCCGCCGGCCCTAGGGCCGTACTGGGCGGTGTGGGCGGCCAGGTCGAGCGGGGTCCGCGGCAGCAGCCGGGGCAGGGCGTCCTGCAGCACGGCCCCGGCGGGCTGGGGGATCGTCGCCATGATCAGGCTCCCTTGCTGGTGCCGGCGTAGTGGTGGTGCGGGGCGGTGGCGGGCGGCGCAGTGGCGGGCGCGGCGGCCCGGGCCAGCAGCGCGGCCGGGGTGTTGGGTGCGGCGGGCCGCAGCGCGACCCGGATCCGTACCGCCACAGCGGCCAGGACGGCGACGACGCAGGCCACGGTCAGCCACAGGGCCACGCCGGAGGCCATGCCGCCGGTGCCGGAGCCCAGGGTGAGCCCGTGCACCACGGCCACCGGCCAGGACGCGTACGCCAGCCAGTGCACGGCGCGCCAGGCCCGGTGGCCGATCCTGGCCCGCAGCAGGCTGGTGACGATCACGGCGAGCAGCAGGTCGAAGCCGACCGTGCCCAGACCGAGCCAGAGCGGCTGGAAGTCGCTGACGAACGGCACCACGCTGTCGACCAGGTTGATGTTCACATAGGAGTCCGCGACGGCGGTCACGATGTGGATCGCCAGGAAGACCATGGCCAGCATCGAGAGGGTGCGGTGCAGGGTGACCGTGCCGAACCGGGGCAGGCCCGGCAGCTGGCTCCTGAGCTGCACCATCACCCCCAGCAGGGTGACCGCGGAGAACAGCACCAGCGACACCACGCCGGTGGCCTGGCCCGCGTACCAGAGCACAGGGGAGGACGAGCTCATACCGCCACCTCCGGGTGCGCTTCCGCGTCGGCGGGCCAGTCGGCGACCGCGGTGACGGTGCCGTCGGCCGCGACCAACCGGGCCGGGAGGCGGTGCGCGGCCAGCCACTCCGGGGCCGCCGCGCCGCGCACCATGGCGGCGGTGCTGGCGGTGTTGGCGTCCAGGCAGGTGCCGGCCGCCACGCTGACGGTGCGCCAGGGCGTCGCCGCCGGAAGACCGGTGCGCGGGTCGACCAGATGGTGCATCGGACGGCTGCCGCGCCGCCAGCGCCGGGCGCTGATGCCCGAGCTGGCCAGGCCGCCGTCGCGGATGGTGACCAGGGCGTGCGGGCCCTCGGCGACGGCGTCGACGGGTCCGGTGGCGTCCTGGACGCGTATCCGCCAGCCGTCCTCGGGGGCCTCCCCGGCCACGGCGGTGTCACCGCCCAGGCTGACCAGGACGCCGCAGCCGGCGTCGGCGGCGAGCCGGGTGGCAGCCCGGTCCGCGGCCCAGGCCTTCGCGGTGGCGCCGAGGTCGAGCTCCACCCCCGGCGGCATGGCGACGGTGCAGGCGACGGGGTCCAGCACGACCTTGCGCCAGCCCGGCACCGGCCGCACCAGCAGCCGTACCGGCCTGCCCTCACGCTCGATCAGCCGGAAGTCACGGTCGTAGCCGATGGCCGCCATCGCCGAGCCGACGGTGGGGTCGACGTCGCCGTCGGTGAGCTCGGCCGCGCGCAGGGCGGCGGCCAGGGCCTCGCCGAGCAGCGGGATCACCGGGACCGGATGCCCGTCGGCGTACGCGGCGGCGGTGTTCAGGCCCACCAGGTGCGAGTCGTCGCGGAAGCGGCTGCAGGCGGCGTCGACCTCGTCGAGCCAGTGCTCCAGGGATTCACGGCAGTCGTCCAGGCGGCTCGGGTCGGTGACCACCAGGCGCACGGCGCAGCCGAGGGCGCGCCAGTCGGCGGCGGCGGTCATCAGGAGCCGCCCGAGGTGGAGTGGGAGCTGCTGCTGGAGCTGGATGTGCTGCTGGAGCTCGACGCGCTGCTCTTGCTCGCGGTCGGACTGGAGCTGGGCGTGGACAGCGCGCTCGTACCGGACGAGGTCGACGTGGACGTCGAGGCCGAGGACGACGCCGACGCAGTGGGGGTCGGCGTCGTGGTCGTCGTCGTGGTGCTCGGCGTGCTTGTGCTTGCGGTGCTCGTGCTTGCCGTGGTCGAACTGGCCGGCATCGACGCCATGAGCGCCAGCGTCCCCGCCACGCTCACCACCGCCACGCCGGCGCTCACCGCCGTGGTTCTGTTCGCCCCCTTGCGCGCGGCTTCGGGGGTACGACCTGCCTTCCGTGCCATCACGCTGCTCCCTTCGCTCGAATGGTGCGGACCTCGGTCCGTCGTCCACCACCCTGCGGGGGATTTGTGAGAGAGCTATGAGCTGTGCCTGAGCGTTCCGCCGTGATCGGCCCGTTATTTTCCGGCCGTGCGGCTTACCCGGCGACGTCCTCCGCCGGTATCGGCAGCCGGTTGACCTGTCGCCCGGTGGCCGCCCGGACCGCCGCGGCGACCGCCGCCGGGGCGACCGCGGCCGGGGCGGCGCCGACGGCCTTGGCGCCGAAGGGGGCGACCACGTCGCGCTCCTCCAGCAGGGCCACCACCCTGATCGCGGGGGCGTCCAGCGAGGTGGGCAGCCGGTAGCGGGTGAAGGAGGCGTTGGAGATCCGGCCGCCCTCGCTGACCAGGTCCTCCATCAGCGCCAGCCCCAGCCCCTGGGTGGCGCCGGCCTCGATCCTGGCCTCGATCTGCTCGGGGTTGAGCGCCCGGCCGACGTCCTGGGCCACGGCCAGCTCGACCACCCGTACGGTGCCCAGCTCCACGTCGACGTCCACCACGGCGCGCATCGCGCAGAAGGCCAGACCGACGAAGGCGTCGCCCTGCCCGGTCTCCGCGTCCAGCGGCTCGGTGGGGTGCGGCCGGCACTGCGCCGTCGCCCACAGGTCCTTGCCCTCCAGCGCCTGGAGCACCGGCATGCCGAGTACACCGTCGTAGGAGGTGATCTTGCCGTCGCTGATGGTGAGCAGCTCCGGCGACATCCCGAACTGCATCGCCAGCGGCTGCAGCAGCTGGTGCCGCACCATCAGCGCGGCACGCTCGACCGCTCCGCCGGAGACCCAGGTCTGCCGTCCGCGCGCGGACGGTCCGGCCGGGGGCTGGTCGGTGTCCACCGGCGCGATGTAGACGTCGGTGATGCCCAGCACGTCCTGGACGATCTGCCGGGCCAGGGTGGAGAAGCCGGTGCCGGTGTCCACGGCCGTGCACATCACCGAGGCCTGCGAGCCGCTGACCCGCACCGAGGCCGTGGAGACCTCGTCGGTGCCCTCGGCGCCCAGGATGTGCACCATGCCGACGGCGTAGCCGATCCCGCGCCGCACCGCGGCCGGGTCGCCCGCGCCGCCGGGGCCGCCGGGCAGCAGCCACTCGTCGTCGGGCAGGTCCACCGGCAGCGGCGGCAACGGCTCGGCGGCCAGGGCGTCGAGCAGTTCGCTGACCGGGGCCGGGCAGGTGACGGCCTGGCCGGTGGGCAGCAGGTCGCCTGTCGACATGGCGTTGCGTCGACGAATCTCCAGCCGGTCCAGGTCCAGCGCCGCCGCCAGCCGGTCCAGCTGGGACTCGTAGGCGAAGCAGGTCTGCAGCGAGCCCTCGCCGCGCATCCGTCCGGCCGGCGGGTTGTTGGTGCGCACCGCCCACGCGTCCACGAAGACATGCGGGACCACATAGGGGCCCGCGGCCATCGCCGCGGCCGCCGCCAGCGCCTCGCTGGACACCTCGGCGTAGGCGCCGCCGTCCAGAAGCAGCTGGGCCTCGACCTTGAGCAGTCGGCCCTCGGCGTCGGCGTGGTGCCGGTAGCGGAGCAGCGCCGGATGCCGGTGAGGATGCGTCAGGAAGGACTCCTCCCTGGTCAGCGCCATCTTCACCGGGTGTCCGGTACGGATCGCCAGCAGCCCGAGGGCGACCTGGAAGCCGACGTCCTCGCGGTCCGCGGTGGCGCCGGGGACGCCGCTGACGACCAGTCGGACCCGGTCCGGCTCCAGGCCCAGGCAGTGCGCGGCCCGGTCCCGGTCACCGTGCGGATCGGTGCTGGCGACATGCAGTTCAACGCCGCCGTCGGGGCGCGGCACGGCGAGGCCGGCCTCGGCGCCGATCGGGGCGGGGTCCTGGCGGCCGACCTTGTAGAGGCCCTCGACCACGACGTCGCCGACCGCCTCCGGATCGCCGAAGCGCACCGGCTGGTGCCGGAACAGATTGCCGTCGGGGTGGATCGGCGGGGCGGTGAACGCCGCCTCCGGGTCGGTCAGCGGCTCCAGCGGCTCGTAGGCGACGGTGATCGCGGCGGCCGCGAGGCGGGCGGTGTCGGGGTGGTCGGCGGCGACGGCCGCCACCGGCTCGCCGAAGTGGCGCACCACGTCGGCGGCGAAGACCGGGCGGTCCTGCACGATCGGTCCGCTGGGGGCGCCGTCCGGCACCCCGCTCGGGCCGAGCCGCAGATCGGCGGCGGTGACCACGGCGTGCACGCCGGGGATGGCCAGGGCCGGGGCGTAGTCGATGGAGAGGATCCGGGCGTGGGCGTACGGGGAGCGGGCGACCGCGCCCCAGAGCAGGCCCTCGGCCCAGAGGTCGGCGGCGTAGGGGAAGGTCCCCATCGCCTTGGCCAGCGCGTCGGCCCGGGTCGGCGAGGTGCCCAGCCCGACGGGCTCGGAGGCGTCGGTCGCGTCGGCCCCCTCGCCGCGCTCGGCGGCCTGCGCGGGCATCCGCGGCTGGGTGAGCGTGCCGCCGCCCACCGTGGCAGCCGTGGCCGCCGCCGTGCCCCCACCCAGCGCCGCACCGGTGGCACTGCCCGGATCGCCCTGCCGGACGCCGGGGAGCGGCGCGGTGAGGGTGTCGTCGCCGGAGCTGGAGGGGGTACTCCAACCTTCCGGGGAGCGACCCCCCGCACCCCCACGGGAACCCGAGGCGGCGGGTCCCTGCGGACCGGACCCCGCCGGTTCAGGCTGAGTGGTCATGCTCCGGCCTCCGGGGCGTGGGTGCTCTGGTGCGTGCCCTGCTGGTGCGTGCTCTGGTGCGGCAGGACGTAGACGCCGGGTTCGGCGCCCTCGGACGCACCGGGCACCTGCGTACCCGGCAGCGGGTAGTCCGCCTGCGGGTAGGCCTGCGGCTGGAAGCCGGCCTGGTAGGGCTCGGGATGCGGCTGCTGGGCGTAGGACGGGTACGACGCGTACTGCTGCTGCTCGGAGTTCAGCCCGTCCATCGGTCCGAACAGCGGGTCCGCCTGCGCCAGGTGCTGCGGCTCGCCCTGCTGCTGGCTCGGGATCTCCACGTCGGCGTAGACCGGGTAGTCGGGCTCAGCGGCGGTGTCCACCTGGTCGGCCTGCTCCTCGGGTTCGGCTGCCTCAGCCTCTGCCGCTTCGGCCGCCTCCGCCGCCTCGGCCCGGGCCCGCGCCACCGCCTCGATCGCGGCCAGCGCGCCCTGGTACCCGGTGCAGCGGCACAGGTTGCCGCACAGCGCCTCCCGCGCCTGCAGCTCGGTCGGCTGGTGGTTGCGCTCCAGCAGGTCGTGGACGGCCATCGCCATGCCGGGGATGCAGTAGCCGCACTGCACCGCGCCGCTCTCGGCCAGCGCCCGCTGCACGTCGGAGGCGGTGCCGTCGGCGGCCAGCCCCTCGACGGTGCGGATCTCGCTGTCGGCCGCCAGCGCCGCCGGGACCAGGCAGGCCGCCGTCAACTGCCCGTCCAGCTGCACCGAGCAGGCACCGCACTCGCCCTGGTCGCAACCGCCCTTGGCGCCGGCGAGGCCGAGCCGCTCGCGCAGCACGTAGAGCAGGCTCTCGCCGATCCAGGCGCCGTTCACCGGGCGCTCGACGCCGTTGACCCGCAGCAGGTAGGAGACCCGGGGGGAGCCGTCCGCGGCGCCGAAGCCGGACAGCTCGTAGCCCGGCTCCTGCGGGTGGGGTGCGAAGTTGGATGTCACAGCGTTGGTCGTTGCAGCGTCGGTCACTTCAACGCCCTCCCGAGTGCGCGGCGGGCCAGTACGGACACGGTACGACGGAGCCGCGCGGCCGCCGCGCCCGGGCCCCCATCCATGCCTTCCGGCTGGCCGTCCGGCAGACCCGAGAGCTGCGGTTCGGGCACGCAGGCCGCGGCGACGTAGTCGCCGAAGGCCGCCGCCGCAGCGGGGTCTATGGCCCGGTCGCCCTCCCAGTCGATGCAGCCCGACACCCACTGCTCGGCCTCCAGCGGCCGCAGCGGCACCGGCGCGACCGCGCCGACCGCGCAGCGCACCGCGCGCCGGCCCGGGTCGAGCACCAGGGCGACCGAGGCGATGGCCCGGGAGGGGCCGGTGCGCCCGGTCGCCTTGAGGAACACCTGGGGCGCGTGCAGCAGCGGTACCCGGACGTAGCCGAGGAGTTCGCCGCCGCGCATCGGGTCCAGACCCGTCAGCAGATGGCTGACCGGCACCTCACGGCCGCCCTCCGGGCCGACCAGGGTGACCGTGGCCTCCAGCGCGGCCAGCACCGGCAGGGTGTCCCCGGCCGGGTCCGCCGTGACGATGTTGCCGCCCAGCGTGCCGGCGTTGCGCACCTGCGGCGGTCCGGCGCTGCGGGCCGCCTCCGCCAGCGCGGGCATCAGCGCCGCGAAGTCGGGGCGGCCCATCCGGGCATGGGTCAGTCCGGCGCCCAGTTGGGCGGCGCCGTCCTGGTACTGCCACCCGCGCAGCTCATTGATCCGACCCAGGCCGATCAGCGCCATCGGGCGCAGCAGGCCGGCGTTGACCGCCCCCATGAGGTCGGTCCCGCCGGCCACGGGGACAGCGGCCGGAGACGCCGCCAGCGCCGTGACAGCCTCGTCCAGCGAGGCCGGGAGCATGATCGTTTGGTTCACCTGTGTCCCACCGTGCTCGGGTTCCGCACACGCCGCTGCTTTTTTAGAGCTTGCGCCCGTACGGTACGTGCAAACGGGTGGCCAGCGCACCCTCCCGCTCCTCCGACTGCGTGGTGACAGCCGAAGGAGCCCATCAGTCGCCCTTATTGCCCGAATTGATGCCTTTTAGGGAAACTCTCAGGTCGCAAACAGGCACTCCCACACTGCGAAAACCACGCACTGACGTGCTCCTGCGAAAACCACGCACTGACGTGCTCCTGCGAAACCACGCACGGACGTGCTCCTGCCCTCACGCCTCCGGCGGGGCCCCCTCGATCGGACGCCCCTCCACCCCGGGCCGCCGCTGCCACGGCCGCGGACCGGCATCCGGGCGGTACTCCACACCCAGCGCGTCCAGCCGCGCACGGTGGACGGCCATCCGGGCCTCGAACCCGGCCCAGTCCCGCTCGGCCGGCTCCTGCGGCAGCCGCGACCAGGCCACCTCGGCGAACGCCGCCAGCCTGGGGAAGGCGTGGTAGTCCACCTCGCGGACGTCGTCCATGAACTCGCTCCACAGGTTCGCCTGAGTTCCGATCACATGGGCGGCGGCCTCGGGGTCCTGACGCAGCGCCGGGGGCAGCGGCTCGAACCGGTACACGTCCTCCAGGGTGCGCACCCAGCCGACCGGGACCGGCTCGTCGGCGCCGGGCGCCTGCCGGTGGTCCAGGTAGACGTACTGCTCCGGGCACATCACCACGTCGTGGCCGGCCCTGGCCGCGGCGACCCCGCCCGCGTAGCCGCGCCAGGACGACACCGCCGCGCCGGGGGCCAGGCCGCCTTCGAGGATCTCGTCCCACCCGATCAGGCGACGTCCACGGGCGGACAGCCAGCTGTCGAAGTGCCGCAGGAACCAGCTCTGCAGCTCGTCCTCGTTCGCCAGGCCCTGCTCCCTGATCCGGGCCTGGGCGGAGGGGCTGGCCTTCCACTGCTCCTTGGGGCACTCGTCGCCGCCCAGGTGGACGAAGCGGGACGGGAAGATCTCCAGCACCTCGTCCAGGACGTTCTCGTAGAAGCGCAGCGTGCCGTCCTCGACGTTCAGCACATTGGGGTTGACGCCCCAGTCGGTCCAGGTGGCAAGGGCTGCGGTGTCGACGACGTCGTGGTTCCCCAGCTCGGGGTAGGCGGCGATGGCCGCCTGCGAGTGGCCGGGGAGGTCGATCTCGGGGACGACGGTGATCTGCCGCTCGGCGGCGTAGGCGACGATCTCGCGCAGGTCGTCCTGGGTGTAGAAGCCGCCGTGCGGACGGTTGTCCCGGAGCCCGCCGGAGCGGAAACCCACCATCGACCGCTCGCGCCAGCCGCCGACCTCGGTCAGCCTCGGATAGCGCTTGATCTCGACGCGCCAGCCCTGGTCGTCGTTGAGGTGCAGATGCAGCACATTGAGCTTGTGGGCCGCCAGCAGGTCCAGGTAGCGCAGCACGTCCGCCTTGGGCAGGAAGTGCCGGGCGACGTCCAACAGCACCCCGCGCCAGCCGAAGCGGGGCTCGTCCTCGACGGTCAGCAGGGGCAGCCGCCAGCCCTCGTGCTTCAGCGGGGCGCGCCGGAAGGCCTCCGGACCGAGCAGCTGGCGCAGCGTCTGCGCCCCCCAGAGCAGCCCGGCCGGGCCGCCGGCGGTGAGCACGACCCCGTCGGCCGACACCTCCAGCCGGTAGGCCTCCGCGCCGAGCTCCGGCGCCAGCGCGAGCTCGATGCCCCCCGCCCCGGGCAGCAGCGGCAGCCCGGTGGCCCCGCCGACGGTGGCCCGCAGCCAGCGCTGGACCCCCTCGGTGCCGGGCCCGCCGGTCAGCCCCGTTCCGGCGTCGAGCGACAAGAACTGATCAGCACCCGCGCGAACGCGCAGCGGAGCAGGTATGAGATCCATGACGAGTCATCCTGCCCCGCAGACGCCGATTGGTCCAGACCAGGCCGCGTCTCCCGCACCCCCGCAGGGGCGCGGGGAACTGCGCGCCCAGCCCCGCGCCGAGGTAGAGCGCCGACCGGACCCGGCTACTTCTTGTCCTTGTCCTTGCCTCCGCCACCATCGAGGCCCTCGAAGATCTCCTTGCACATCGGGCAGACGGGGAACTTCTTCGGGTCACGCCCGGGGACCCAGACCTTGCCGCACAGTGCGACGACCGGCGACCCGGACAGCGCACTGTCCATGATCTTGTCGCGCTTCACATAGTGCGCAAAGCGCTCGTGGTCGCCGTCCCCGTGGGACGTCTGCGGTACCGGCTCGACGAGGGTGCCAAGGCCGCCTATACGCTCGGGTTCAGGTTCAAGGGTGCTCATAGCAGACCAGTCTAGAACCGTGACCCGTGGACCAGGAGGGGCTAGTTCATCGAAGGGTCGTCCGGATACGTCGCCACCATCGCCAGCTCCCCGCGCTGCCGTCGCAGCACCGACCGCCACAGCCGTGCGGGGTCGGGGACCGACACGTCCCCCGGTTCGGACTCGACCACGTACCACGCGCCTTCCAGCAGCTCGTCCTCCAGCTGCCCTGGGCCCCAGCCCGCGTACCCGGCGAAGACCCGCAGCGAGCCCAGCTCGGAGGCCAGCAGCTCCGGCGGGGCCTCCAGGTCGACCAGGCCGATCGCCCCGTGCACCCGGCGCCAGCCGAGCAGCTCCTCGATCGGCTGGTCCCCCGGCACGACCGCGAGCGCCAGCGCCGAGTCCAGCGCGACCGGACCGCCCTGGAAGACCACCGCGGGGACGCCGGCCAGCTCGGCCCAGGGCTCCAGCACGGACTCCACGTCCACCGGGGTCGGCCGGTTCAGCACCACCCCGAGGGTCCCCTCCTCGTCGTGGTCGAGCAGCAGCACGACGGCACGGTCGAAGTTGGGGTCGGTGAGCGCGGGCGTCGCCACGAGCAGCCTGCCCGCGAGTGAGACGGCCTCGGTCATGGTCGACATGATCCCGCAGTACCGGCGAGCGGGCAACGAATTCGTCGGCTGTCGATCGGGCCGGCCGAGCTCGGCTGACCCGTGGTCAGCTCCGCGCTCCGACCCGATCCGTGTGTTGTTCGACACATTCGTCCACCCGTACGTCCGCGCCCACCTGCCGTTTGCCTCAGCCGGACCCTCCCCTATACCAAGGTCGTAGTCTGCTGGGGAACCAGGGCCATCCGGATTACCATCTCCAGGGGTGACGAACCGGCATCAACTCACAGGCCCAGGTGTGCCCGCCCGGTCCGTCCGCATCATCCTGAACCACTCCTCTCCTCCCCTGGATCGCGAGAACATGACCGACGATGTCCTGCTTGTCCACGGCGGCAACCCGCTCGAGGGCGAGATCCGTGTCCGCGGCGCGAAGAACCTTGTGCCGAAGGCCATGGTGGCCGCACTGCTCGGACACGAACCCAGTCGGCTCCGCAACGTCCCCGACATCCGCGACGTCAAGGTCGTCCGGGGACTGCTGGAGCTGCACGGCGTCCTGGTCCACGAGGGGGACCTGCCGGGTGAGTTGATCCTGGACCCCTCCCACGTCGAGAGCGCCAACGTCGCCGACATCGACGCGCACGCCGGCAGCTCGCGCATCCCGATCCTCTTCTGCGGCCCGCTGCTGCACCGGCTCGGCCACGCCTTCATCCCCGGCCTCGGCGGCTGCGACATCGGCGGCCGGCCGGTCGACTTCCACTTCGACGTGCTGCGGCAGTTCGGCGCCGTCATCGAGAAGCACCCGCAGGGCACCGTGCTGACCGCGCCGCAGCGGCTGCGCGGCACCAAGATCGAGCTGCCCTACCCCTCGGTCGGCGCGACCGAACAGGTGCTGCTCACCGCGGTGCTCGCGGAGGGCGTCACCGAGCTGCGCAACGCCGCGATCGAGCCGGAGATCGTCGACCTCATCTGCGTACTGCAGAAGATGGGCGCGATCATCTCCATGGGTACCGACCGCACCATCCTGGTAACCGGCGTGGACCGGCTCACCGGTTACAACCACCGGGCCCTGCCGGACCGCCTGGAGTCCGCCTCCTGGGCCTGTGCGGCCCTGGCCACCGGCGGCAACATCTACGTCCACGGCGCGCGCCAGCTGGAGATGATGACCTTCCTCAACACCTTCCGGAAGGTCGGCGGCGCCTTCGAGGTGGACGACGAGGGCATCCGCTTCTGGCACCCGGGCGGCGAGCTCAACGCCATCGCCCTGGAGACCGACGTCCACCCCGGCTTCCAGACCGACTGGCAGCAGCCCCTGGTGGTGGCCCTCACCCAGGCCGACGGCCTCTCCATCGTCCACGAGACGGTGTACGAGTCCCGGCTCGGCTTCACCTCCGCACTGAACCAGATGGGCGCCCACATCCAGCTCTACCGCGAGTGCCTGGGCAGCACCCCCTGCCGCTTCGGCCAGCGCAACTTCCTGCACTCCGCGGTCGTCTCCGGCCCCTCCAAGCTCCAGGGCGGCGAACTCGTCATCCCCGACCTCCGCGGCGGCTTCTCCTACCTCATCGCGGCCCTCGCCGCGCAGGGCACCTCGAAGGTCCACGGCATCGACCTGATCAACCGCGGCTACGAGAACTTCATGGAGAAGCTCCGCGCCCTGGGCGCCCACGTGGAACTCCCGGGCGAAGCGGAGTAGCCCTCCGGGGGCGGTCCGGTCCGTGCTCGGCGGGGGCGGGACGCCGCCGCCGAGCGGCGGGATACGTCGGCGGCCGAGCCCCAGCCGCACGCCCCCGCCGCACGCTCCGCGCCGGACCCGGGCCGCCCCCGGCCCCTGTCGCGCGGCGAAGCCGCTTCTGTCCGGGCGCGAGCCCGGGAAACGGTGGCCAACGCGCCCCACCCAACGTTGCCGTTTCAGGCGTGCGGCGAATCCGCGGGCCGCGGCAGGCGGACATAATGCTTTGCCATCGGCGGGCCTCGCTGGTTGACTCGAACGGGTGATCAGGACAGCTACCGACCGCCGTACCTGGATACGGGCAGCGGCCTGGAACAACGCGGAGTGGTGCGCGGCCGTGTGTCGGACGCACTGTCAGGAGCTGGGCGCGGCCGGGGGTGGGACGTTCGCCGGGGGGCTGTGGAGCAGTGACGGGACCCCGCCCCCGCTCTATCCCGATGTGGTGACGCTGGACCCGGCGGCCACCGGGGCGCAGGCGGTGGGGCGGATCGAGCTGACCCCGGCCACTGCGTCCGTGAAGGACTCCTTCGACTGCCTGGACCTGGCCGGGGCGGGATTCTCGCCGCTGTTCGAGGCCCAGTGGATCATCCGGGCGCCGGAGGAGCGGCCGCGGCCCGCCCCGGGGTGGTCCGTGGTCGGCGACGCCGAGGGCCTGGCCGCCTGGGCGGCCGCCTGGGACGGCGGGCAGGGGTACGGCGAGATCTTCCGGGCCGGGTTGCTGGACGAGCAGGACGTGGCCGTGCTGCAGGCGCGGGACGGCGACGGACAGGTGATCGCGGGCGCCGTGGCCAACCGCAGTGCCGCCGTAACGGGTGTGGTCGGCCTCTCCAACGTCTTCGCCACCGAGGCCGTCGACGCGGCCGAGGGCGGCGGCCTCGCCGAGGCCTGGGCGGGCGCGCCCGCCGCTGCCGCGCATCACTGGCCGGGCCTGCCGGTCGTCGGCTACGAGCACGGCGAGAACCTCGACGCCGCCCTCGCCGAGGGCTTCGACACCCTCGGGCCGCTCAAGGTCTGGGTGCGCTGGTAGCCCGCGCCAATGCGCCGAACGCACAGCGCCGGGTCCCCCGGCCCCGTGAGGGGGTCGGTGAACCCGGCGCTGCGGTACTGCTGCTGCCCAGGGGGACTTACTTGCCCTTGGCGGCTTCCTTGAGCTTGGAGCCCGCGGAGACCTTGACGCTGTAGCCGGCGGCGATCTGGATGGGGTCGCCGGTCTGCGGGTTGCGCGCGGTGCGAGCGGCACGGTGGGTGCGCTCGAAGGTCAGGAAGCCGGGGATGGTGACCTTCTCGTCACCCTTGGCGACGACGTCGCCGACGACCTCGGCGAGCGCGGCCAGGACGGCGTCGGCGTCCTTGCGGGTCACCTCGGCGCGCTCGGAGAGGGCGGCCACCAGCTCACTGCGGTTCATGTGTACTCCATTTGGTCTGTCGCGTTGCGATCCTCGGCTGCCCCGGAGGACCGCCGCCTCGACTGCCGTACCGACAGGCGATGGGGGTTCCGCTGGACGCCCCAGGCTGCGCAAATCTCTTGCCTTGGGACGAATCCTGCCCCCACCACCGCCGGGAAAGCGAATCCGGCTTCAGCGGGGGTCACACGAACAGCGCCATGCAGCACGCGCAGTGACGGTTCGTTGACTCCCGCGGCACACTCTAGGGTCGCGCGCCATGTCAGCAGGGCGCGCCACGCCGGTGCAGGGCCTACCGTACGCCCTCGGGCCAGATGGGCCCAAATGCCTCAGACCCGCCTCGGAGCCTCAGAGCTGCACGGCCGGGAACGACCCGGTCTCCCCGATCGGGTTGGACGGCGCCTGCGCCGTCCCGGCCGCGTGTGCCGCGTCACGGACGGCGGCCGCGACGGTCTTGGCCACGTCCGGGTGGAACACGCTGGGGACAATGTAGTTGGCGTTGAGCTCCTCGGCGCTGACGGTGGCCGCCAGGGCGAGCGCCGCGGCGATCATCATCTCGCTGTTGACGGTGCGGCTCTGGGCGTCCAGCAGGCCGCGGAAGACGCCCGGGAAGACCAGCACGTTGTTGATCTGGTTGGGGAAGTCGCTGCGGCCGGTGGCGACCACCGCGGCGGTCTGCCGGGCCACCGCCGGGTCGACCTCGGGGTCCGGGTTGGCCAGCGCGAACACGATGGCGTTGTCGGCCATGGCCGCGATGTCGTCGCCGTCGAGTACGTTGGGCGCGGAGACGCCGATGAACACGTCGGCGCCGCGGACGGCCTCCTTCAGGCTGCCGGTGCGCCCGCTGCGGTTGGTGTTGTCGGCGATCCAGCGCAGCGAGTCGTCGAGGTCCTGGCGCCCGCCGTGGACCACGCCGTGGACGTCGGCGACGGTGGCGTGCTGCACGCCCGCGTCCAGCAGCAGCTTCAGGATGGCCGTACCGGCCGCGCCCGCACCGGACATGACGACCCGTACGTCGCCGATCGCCTTGCCGACGACCTGCAGCGCGTTGGTGAGCGCGGCGAGCACCACGATGGCGGTGCCGTGCTGGTCGTCGTGGAAGACCGGGATGTCCAGGGCCTCGCGCAGCCGGGCCTCGATCTCGAAGCAGCGCGGCGCGGAGATGTCCTCCAGGTTGATGCCGGCGAAGCCGGGGGCGATGGCCTTGACGATGGCGACGATCTCGTCGGCGTCCTGGGTGTCCAGGCAGAGCGGCCAGGCGTCGATGCCGGCGAACCGCTTGAACAGCGCCGCCTTGCCCTCCATCACCGGCAGCGCGGCCTTGGGGCCGATGTTGCCGAGGCCCAGCACCGCGGAGCCGTCGGTGACCACGGCGACGCTGTTGCGCTTGATGGTGAGCCGGCGGGCGTCGTCGGGGTTCTCGGCGATGGCCATGCAGACCCGGGCCACGCCCGGGGTGTAGATCATGCTCAGGTCGTCACGGTTGCGGATCGGGACCTTGGACGACATCTCGATCTTGCCGCCGAGGTGCATCAGGAAGGTGCGGTCGGAGACCTTGCCGATGCTGATGCCGTCGATGGTGCGGAGCTTGTCGACGATCTCCTCAGCGTGCGCGACCGAGGCCGCGGCAATGGTCACGTCGATCCGCAGCGCCTCCAGGCCCGACGCGGTGACGTCGAGGCCGGTGACGGTCCCGCCGCAGGACTCCACAAGGGTGGTGACCTGGCTCACAGCGTTTCCGCGGGCCGGGACCTCCATCCGCACCGTGATCGAGTTCGACACACTGGGCACGGTCGCCATCGACGTTCCTTCTCTCGTACGCGCACTCATCAGACTTACCGTTGTGGTCTGATCGTCGCACCTACTGCCGCGTAACTGGAAATGTTGTTCCACACAGTGGAGGCACCCAGGTTTCTGGCGGGAAGGGAATGCGTTTCCGGGAGGCTTTGTTAGTCTGGGTGTGCGACACCGGCTCGATCCAAGCCCCCGGGCCCAACCTTAGTCGCTTCGAGCGACCACTTGCCGCGAGGCGAGCATGGCGGGTCGGTGTCGTACTGACCGTCAGAAAGGGCCTCCCAACCGTGAGTTGGGAGGCCCTTCGACGTTCCCAGAACTACTCGTGCAGCAGCGCCGGCACACCCGCGGCGTCCGGCAGGTCCAGCGGTCCGGACAGCACGGTGAGCCGCTGGGTGGCCCGGGTCAGCGCCACGTAGAGCACCCGCAGCCCGGCGTCGGACTCGCCGGCGATCCCGGACGGGTCGGCGACCACCGTGGCGTCGTACTCCAGGCCCTTGGCCTCCAGGCTGCCCAGGGCGACCGCGCGCTCGCCGAGCCCGGCGATCCAGCCGGCCGCCTCGCCGCGCCGGTCCATCGGCACCACGATGCCGACGGTGCCGTCCACCTCGGCCAGCAGCCGCTCGACCTCGGCCCGGGCCGCCCGGCCCACCTCGACCTCGGCGGCCACCGAGACGAAGCGCGGGTGCACGCCGGTGGAGCGCACCGCGCGCGGCGACTCCGTCCCCGGCGCCGCCTGTGCCAGCACCCGGGCGGCGACCTCGGCGATCTCGGCCGGGTTCCGGTAGTTGGTGGTGAGCGTGTAGCGCCGCCGCGGCTTGGAGCCCAGCGTCTCGTCCATCGCGGCCTGGGCCTCGGCGGGGTCGATCCAGGAGCTCTGGGCCGGGTCGCCGACGATGGTCCAGGTGGCCTGGCGGGCCCGGCGGCCGATCATGCGCCACTGCATCGGCGTCAGGTCCTGCGCCTCGTCCACGATGACGTGGGCGTACTCGCTGCGCTCGACCGGCTCCCGCTCGCCGCGGCGGGTGCGGTCGGCGAAGGTGGTGACCTCGTCCAGGCCGGTCAGCAGGTCGGCCGCGTCCACCTCGCGGACCCGGGACCTGGCCGGCTCGCCGAGCAGCAGCTCCAGCTCGTCCAGCAGCGCGACGTCGTGCGCGGTCAGGCTGCCGCGGCCGGCGTCGTCCAGGTGCCGCCAGGAGCCGGCCAGCAGCCGGGTCTCCTGCTGGCTGAGCGAGCCGCGCGCCTGCCGGGCCAGCTGGCGCGGGTCACGCAGGGTGGCCAGCACCCGGCGCGGGGTCAGCGCGGGCCACCACGCGTCCAGGAACGCGAGGAAACGGTCGTCGTCGCCGACATGGTCGTCGAAGGTCTCCCGCTCGCGCTGCTGCTGCTCGCGGTCGACCCGGTCCCCGGTCCGGGGGCGGGTACGCAGCAGCAGGGACCAGAGGGCGTCCAGCAGCAGCCGGCGGGCCCGGGGGCGGAGCAGGTTGATCGGGGTCGACCCGTTGCCCAGGACGGTGCGGCGCAGGTTGCGCAGCGCGTTGGCGTCCATCCGCAGCACCTCGCCCAGGGCGCTGACCCGCAGCTCGGCGGGGATTCCGGAGTCTCCGGGGGTACCGCAGCCGTCCAGCGCGGCCCGGGAGGCACGGCGCATCAGCGCGACCATGCGCGAGGAGCCCTTGATCCTGGCCGTCTCGGGGCTGTCGTAGCTGTCCGCCTCGACGCCGTCGACCAGGCTGCCGACGGCCCGGATCGCGACCTGGCCCTCCTCGCCCAGCGCCGGCAGCACGCCCTCGGTGTAGGACACCAGCAGCGGGGTGGGGCTGACCACGAGGATGCCGCCGGCGTAGCGGCGGCGGTCCTGGTAGAGCAGGAAGGCGGCGCGGTGCAGGGCGACAGCGGTCTTGCCGGTGCCCGGGCCGCCGGTGACCAGGGTGGCCCCGGCCGCCTGGGCCCGGATCACGATGTCCTGCTCCTGCTGGATGCTGGAGACGATGTCCCGCATGGTGTGGCTGCGGGCCCGGCCCAGGGTGGCCATCAGCGCGCCGTCGCCGACCACGGCCAGCGGCTCGCCGTCCAGCACCGGCTCCAGGTCGGGGCGCAGCAGGTCGTCCTCGACGCCGAGCACCCGGCGGCCGCGGGAGCGGATCACCCGGCGCCTGACCACCCGTCCGGGCTGCAGCGGGGTGGACCGGTAGAAGGGCGCGGCGGCGGGCGCGCGCCAGTCGATGACCAGCGGCCCGTACTCGGTGTCCAGCACCCCGAGCCTGCCGATGTGCAGGGTCTCGGCGACGGCCGGGTCGGCCGGGTCGAGCGGGGTCTGCGAGGGGAAGCCGTCCTCCTCCGGACCGTCCGGCTGCTGCAGGTCGATGCGCCCGAAGAGGAAGTCCTCGAACTCGTTGTTCAGCCGCTGGAGGTGCCGTCCGGCCGTGTAGACCTGGGCGTCGCGTTCGGCCAGGGCGCCCGGGGTGCCGACGAAGCCCTTGCGGCTGGCGTCGCTGAGGATGAACTCGGCCTCCGCCAGCTTCTCCTCCAGTCGGCGGTAGACCCGGTCCAAGTGCTGCTGCTCGACGGCGATCTCGCGATCGCGCAGGGTCTCCGCGGCGGTGTTGGCGGCAGCGGCGGTGTCGCTGGGCGCGGTCAAGAAGGCCCCCTGTGTACGTGGTGTGCGGCGCTCGCCCCTTGATGCGCAAAGGGAGACGGACGATCCTACGTCATCCGCCCCCTCCTGCGGGTTCTCACCCCGGGTCGGGGAAGCGCGTCGTCGATCCGGTCAGGCCGGGGCGGTGGAACCGCATCAGCCCTCCGGCCTCCTCCTCCACCGCCTCACGCTCGGCCGCGGTGAGCCTGGTGAAGGCGCTGACGGTGAGATCCGGCCCCTGCTTGGTGAAGCTCAGCGACCAGTGCCCGCGCACCGTGCCGTCCACCAGGAAGGCGGCCCGGTAGCCGTTGCCGTTGCGCAGGCCGAGCTCCGCCTCCCTGGCGGCGATCCGGGTGCGGTCGGCGAGGCCGAGGACGACGTTGTCGTACTCGGGCAGGAAGCGCGGCGGCGCCGGGGTGTCCGGGTCCGGGCGGGGCGCGTCGGGGAGGTCGAACAGTTCGCGGCCGGTCAGCGCGTCCTGGAAGGTCCGCAGCTGCGGGCGCAGCCGCTCGAAGACCTCCACCAGCCGGGTCAGCCCCGACCAGGCCTGGGCGTCCAGGACGCCGGCCGGGCCGAAGGCGGCGAGATAGCGGAGCACCATGGCGTCCGGGTCGGGGTCCGGGTCGAGCGGTCGGCCGAGCCAGTGCTCCAGGGTGGTGGAGGTGGTCTGGCCGCTCTTGCCCCACAGCCCGCGCGGCGGCACCTGCACCAGGGCCAGGCCGTCGCGGATCGCCCAGGCCAGGGTCCCGGGGTCGTGGCCCGGGAAGACCTCGGCCAGCGCGGCCCCCAGGGCGGCGTTCGTCATCGGCTCCCGCGCCAGCAGCTCGCTCGCGGTCTGCTTGAACCGCACCGGGTCGATCCCGGACAGCGCCTTGCGGTAGATGTTCTTCCCGTACGGGCCACGGTCGTTGACGACCTGGCAGAGCGGCCGCCAGGCGAGCGCGTCCTCGGCGTCGAGCAGGTGCACGGTGCCGCGCATCGCCGAGACCCGGACCAGGGCCCGCTCCGTCATCAGCGCGGACACCTCCTCGGGGTCGAAGCCGAGCAGCCGGGTCCACAGCCCGACATAGGGCGCCACCGGCACCTGCGACTGCATTCCGGCCAGGAACCGAACGCTCTCCAGCACCCCGCGCCGCTCCCGGGCCAGCAGCATCTGCCGGGCCAGCAGGGCGCGGTTGAGCGAACGGGCGGTCAGCTTTTCGATGGCCGTGCTCCAATTCCTGAGTTCCAGAACTCTCGGGCCCGGAACGCCGAAAGCCGCCTCGTCTTCAGGACGGGCGGCTCATGACGCATGGGGTGGTTGGTGGAGGTGGCGGGAATCGAACCCGCGTCCTGTGGTGCAAAACCAGGGCTTCTCCGAGCGCAGTCCGCTGTGCTTTTCTCGGCCCCGGCAGTCACGCGGACAAGCCGCCGACAGGCTCAGTCACTGTTTGATTTCCCGCCGTATCCCGTGACCGGATGCGACGGTGGAGTTCCCTAGATTATGCCAGGGTCCGGGACGGGAACACGCCCGGTCTGACACCTTCAGTTACTCGCTCAGGCGGCGAGGGTGAAGGAATCGCGCTTGGAGTTGGCGATTATAGTTTGCGACATATGGTTTACGAGATCATTGCCGCGTTCCTCGGCTCGCTTCCCCTGGATCGACATCCCCAGTCGAAACCGATCACCCCCATGGGGTGCTATTCATTTGTCAATTGCCTGCCGTTCCGCGTGGACCTGGGGGGTCCTGCGCAACTCTGTCATCCTACGTCCCCGCCAGGGGGACGGTCCAGCTCATTACGCCGGGTCAGCCCTGCGCGCGGCGGCGCACCGCCGACAGGGCCCGGTCGGTCTCGCGGCGGTCCTGCTTCTCCCGCAGCGTCTGCCGCTTGTCGTGCAGCTTCTTGCCCTGGGCCAGCGCCAGCATCAGCTTGGCCCGGCCGTCCTTGAAGTACAGCGACAGCGGGACCAGGGTGAAGCCCGACTCGCGCAGCTTGGCGTCGAGCTTGTTGATCTCCTCCTTGTGCATGAGCAGCTTGCGCTTGCGCCGGGCGGCGTGGTTCGTCCAGGTGCCCTGCGCGTACTCCATGATGTGGACGTTGTGCAGCCAGGCCTCGCCGCTGGTGATCTCGGCGAAGCCGTCCACCAGTGAGGCGCGTCCCGCGCGCAGCGACTTGACCTCGGTGCCGGTCAGCACCAGGCCGCACTCGATCTCGTCCAGGATGTGGTAGTCGTGCCGCGCCTTCTTGTTCTGCGCGATGATCTTGCGTCCGGGTTCTTTTGTCTTGGCCATGATGGGGGCCATTCTCGCACTCCGGAGCAGCTCTCGGCACGGGAGTTAGTGCGGGTCCGCACTGGCCAGGTCGTCCAGCACGGTGATCGCGGTGCGCTCCGCCGCCTGCGGCCCGGCGGCCGGCGGGACGGCGACGTCCGGGGTGATGCCGGTGCCGTCGAGGTCGCGTCCGGCCGGGGTGCGGTAGTGGCCCACGGTCTGCTCCAGGGTGCCGCCGCCGCTGACCGCGCTGGGCAGCTGCACCGCGCCCTTGCCGAAGGTGCGCGAGCCGACGACCACGGCACGGTCCCGGTCCTGCAGGGCGCCGGTGAGCAGTTCGGCGGCGCTCATGGTGCCGCCGTCCACCAGCACCACCACCGGGGTACGGGTGTCACCGCCTCGCGTCGCGGTGAGCCAGTGCGTGGTCCCGTCCGCCTGGTAGGAGCCGACCGGGCCGCCGTCCAGGAAGGCGGAGGCGGCCCGGACCGACTCGTCCACCAGGCCGCCGGAGTCGCCGCGCAGGTCGAGCAGGATGCCGCCGCCAGTGCCGGCGCCGCCTGCCCGCACCGCCGCCGCGACCTGCTCGCCGGTGCCGACGGTGAAGGCCGAGACCGCGATCCGGGTGATCCCGGCCGCGGGCCGGTCCACCACCACGTCGTCGGTGTCCAGGAGTTCGCGGCGCAGCTCGACCTGACGCACGGTCCGCCCCTGCTGGAGCCGCAGCACCACGGTGCTGCCGGCGTCCTGAGGGGCGCCGCGCAGCAGGGCGACGGTCTCGGTCACCGGAAGGCCGTCCACCGCACGCCCGTCGACGGCGAGCAGCCGCTCGCCGACGCGCACCCCGGCGCGGGCTGCGGGGCCGCCGGCGGGCACCCTGGAGACCGTGACTTCGCCCGCGGAGCTGCGGGAGACCCAGAGTCCGACGCCGGTGTAGCGGCCGTCCAGCGCCTCGGTCATGGTCGCGTACTGCTGCGCCGTGTAGAACGCGGCCCAGCGGTCGCCGCCCTGGTCCACCCAGCTGCGGGCCGCGGCGTCGCCGCTGAGCCGCACCCCGGGCGGTCGGGGCAGCTGGGCCGACTGCCCCTCGCTGCCCCAGGCGCCGGTGGCCGCGCCGGTGGCGAGCACGGTGCCGAACAGCAGGCCCAGGGCCAGCTGCAGGCGGAGATGCGGGTAGCTACCGGACATGGCAGCTGAGTCTAGGGCTGCGGACCGGCCGCTATGGCGGGTACGCAGCAGAACGCCCCGGACGCAGTACAGCGGCCGGGGCGATCATCGGAAAGTCGGACCTGAGTCAGACCTTCAGGTACTTACGCAGCGTCAGGAAGGCGGCGATGGAGGACATCCCGACCCCGAGCACCAGCATCAGCGGCATGACCTGGAACACCGGACCCCAGCCGATGAAGTTGATCAACTGGATCTGACCCTTCAGGAACCGGTCGATCAGCAGGTACTTGCCGATCGCCAGCATCCCCGACGCAAGGACCGCGCCCACCAGGGCCGCGAAGGCGGCCTCCGCGATGAACGGCATCTGCACGTAGTAGTTGGAGGCGCCGACCAGCCGCATGATCCCGGTCTCGCGTTTGCGGCTGAACGCGGACACCCGGACCGTGTTGACGATCAGCAGCAGGGTGACCCCCAGCATGATGGCCATCACCACCAGGGCCACCACCTGTGCGCCGTTGAGCAGGTTGAACAGCGGCTTCAGGACCTGACTCTGGTCCTCCACCTTCATCACCCCGGGCTGCCCGCCCACCAGACCGCTCACGATCTGGTAGTTCTGCGGGTCCTTGAGCTTGATCCGGAGCGAGTACTCCATGCTGTCCGGCGTCAGCGAGGTCAGCAGCGGGTTGGTGGGGTCCTGCTTGGTGTACTCGGCCAGCGCCTGCGCCGGGGTCTCCGTGTAGATCTTGTCGACCAGGCCGGTCTTCTCCAACTGGGCCTGGACCGAGTCGATCTGGTTCTGCGTCGCCGCTCCGGTGGAGCAGTTCTTGTTCACCGAACCCTGGTTGGCGTCGGTCTTGTTGCAGAAGTAGACCGATACCTCGATCTTGCCGTCCCAGTAGCCCTTCATGGTGCTGACCTGGTCGCGCAGGAGGAGCGCCGCCCCCGCCAGGGCAAGCGAGAGCGCCACGCTCACGACGACCGCGATGGTCATCGTCAGATTTCGGCGGAGACCGATTCCGATCTCCGACATGACGAACTGTGCTCGCATGACTTCCTAGCTGGTCGGGACGTCGGCCTGGTGCGGACGCCTGGGCGTGCGGTGCGTGCGACGGATCCGGCGGTCAGTGCTGGTAGCCGTAGACGCCGCGGGACTGGTCGCGGACGAGGTGGCCGGTGTCCAGCTCGATGACGCGCTTGCGCATCTGGTCCACGATCGCCTGGTCGTGGGTGGCCATCAGCACCGTGGTGCCGGTCCGGTTGATCCGGTCCAGCAGCTTCATGATGCCGACGGAGTTCTGCGGGTCGAGGTTTCCGGTCGGCTCGTCCGCGATCAGCAGCATCGGCCGGTTCACGAACGCGCGGGCGATGGCCACACGCTGCTGCTCACCACCGGAGAGCTCGCCGGGCATGCGGTCCTGCTTGCCGGCCAGGCCGACCAGTTCGAGCACCTCGGGGACGACCTTGCCGATGACGGACCTCGGCTTGCCAATCACCTCCAGCGCGAAGGCGACGTTCTGCCCGACCGTCTTGTTCGGGAGCAGTCGGAAGTCCTGGAACACCGTGCCCAGTTGGCGCCGCATCTGCGGAACCTTCCAGTTGGACAGCTTGGCCAGGTCCTTGCCGAGGACGTGCACCTCACCGATGGAGGGCCGCTCCTCGCGCAGGATCAACCGCAGGAAGGTCGACTTCCCCGAGCCAGACGAGCCCACCAGGAAGACGAACTCACCCTTCTCGATCTCCAGCGAGACGTTGTCGAGGGCGGGACGGTTCTGCTTCGGATACGTCTTGGAGACGTTGTCGAATCGGATCACGGCTGCATCACGGTCGGCCAGTCTAGGTGGAAGGGAGGATGCCGGCGCCGGTTACTCCGGAACCTTCACCACCCCCTTGCGGACAGGGACAGGTCTGACGGAGCCGCACCGCAGGACGGCATGGTGCACCCGCGTGACAGCTCCCCCGGTTGGCCGACCTTACGCGAAGCCGACGCAGACTCGCAGTCGCGCTCACGGAAAGGTGGGGGAGTTCACGGCCAAACGACATCAAATCGGAATATTCAAGCGTAAGAATCATGGGAACCTGCTAGGGGATTCACTCACTGTGATCGATACCTGACAGTCTCTGCCCGTCCGCACCCCTCGCCGGACCCGGTGGCCGACCGGGAACCCGACCTGATTGCGTTCGGCATGGCACAGTGGAGGGAACCCACCCGGCATGGTGTCTCGTTGGGCAGGTCGAAGGAGGAGATCGATATGACGCTCGACCGTCTGGTGTGCGCCAACTGTGCCGGACCCGTGGCAGAGGGCCGCTGCCCCACCTGCCGCGCCAGTCGGCAGCGGATGCAGGAGCAGCAGGGTCTGTTCGGCTCCCTCTCCCCCGCCGCGCTGATCGCGCTGCTCGTCGCACTCGTCGCCTGTGCCCTGATAGCCCGGCACGCCTTCGCCTGACCCCGCACAGCGGCGCAGCGCAGAGGCCGGGCCCCGGAACCGTGTTCCGGGGCCCGGCCTCTGCGGCGTTTCCACGCCTGCCGTCGCCTGCGGTCAGGCGGCGTGCCGGGGTGTACCGGTACGCGGGCCGAAGCGGAACACCAGGCCGCCCGCGAGCAGGGTGAGCCCGCCGGCGAACAGCAGCGGGGCGCTCTGGTCGCTCCCGGTCTCGGCGAGCATCTGCCGGGGCTGCGGAGCACTGGTCCCGCCGCCCGAGGAACCACTGCCGGCGGCGCTACTGCCGCTGCTGCTGGCGGAGGGGGTCGCGGAGGCCGTCGCCGTGGGCGTCGCGGAGCCCCCGACCACGGACGAGGCCGCGGTGCCGGTCGCCGTCGCGGCGGCGGTCGCCGTGGATACCGCCGTTGCCCCGTCACTCGCCGTAGCGGTGTCCGTCGCGGTGGAGTCGGTCACCGTGGGGTCGAGGGTGACGGCGCCGTCCAACGGTCCGCCAATCACCTTGCTCTGCACCAGCGTAGGCGTGGTGGCGGCCGAGGCGACCCCGCCCACCAGCAGTCCTGTGCCGGTCAGGGCCAGCACAGCCGTGGCGACCCGCACCCCGCGTGAACGTATACCGGTGTACTTCTTCCGGTGCCCGCGCCGTGCCATGGCCACAACGGCCCCTCTCGCCACTTCAGGTCCCGCCCTTGGCGGGCATTGCGCGTCAGCATGGTCAATCACCCCCGGTAACGTCAACGGCGATCTGTCCCTTTCGGGGGCAGATCGCCGTGATCATGACGAATTATTGACGGAACCTGTACAACGCCTCTACTCGGCCTTCTCGTTCTGCTTGCGCCGGCGACTCCAACTTTTCGGGGCGCGACGCCCCGTACCCCTGCGAAACCCGGGCGGGTGCTACTCGGCCTTCTCGTTCTGCTTGCGCCAGCGGATCCCGGCCTCGATGAAGCCGTCCAGCTCGCCGTCGAGAACCGCCTGCGGGTTGCCCACCTCGTACTGCGTGCGCAGGTCCTTGACCTGCTGGTACGGGTGCAGGACATAGGAGCGCATCTGGTTGCCCCAGGAGTTGCCACCGTCCTTCAGCGCGTCCATCTCCGCCTTCTCCTCCTGGCGGCGGCGCTCCAGCAGCTTGGCCTGGAGGACGTTCATCGCGCTGGCGCGGTTCTGGATCTGCGAGCGCTCGTTCTGGCAGGAGACCACGATCCCGGTGGGGAGGTGGGTGATCCGGACCGCCGAGTCGGTGGTGTTGACGCCCTGGCCACCGGGGCCCGAGGCGCGATAGACGTCCACCCGCAGCTCGGACTCGTCGATGTCCACGTGGTCGCTCTTCTCCACGACCGGGAGCACCTCGACGCCGGCGAAGGAGGTCTGCCGGCGGCCCTGGTTGTCGAACGGGGAGATCCGGACCAGCCGGTGGGTGCCCTGCTCGACCGAGAGCGTCCCGTAGGCGTAGGGCGCCTTGACGCCGAAGGTCGCCGACTTGATGCCGGCCTCCTCGGCGTAGGAGGTGTCGTAGACCTCGGTGGGGTAGCCGTGGCGCTCGGCCCAGCGCAGGTACATCCGCATCAGCCGCTCGGCGAAGTCGGCGGCGTCGACGCCGCCGGCCTCGGCGCGGATGTTGACCAGGGCCTCGCGGGCGTCGTACTCGCCCGCCAGAAGGGTCCTGACCTCCATCTCGTCCACGGCCTTGCGGACGCTCTCCAGCTCGGCCTCGGCCTCGGCGCGGGCGTCGGCGTCGTTCTCGTCCTCGGCCAGCTCGAACATGACCGAGAGGTCCTCGATCCGGCCGCGAAGGGTCTGCACCTTGCGCAGCTCGCCCTGGAGGAAGGACAGCTTGCTGGTGACCTGCTGGGCCGCGTCCACGTCGTCCCAGAGGTTGGGAGCGGCTGCCTGCTCCTCGAAGATCGCGATATCGGCACGGATCTTGTCGAGATCGACCACAGCCTCGATCGACGACATGGTCGTTTCGAGGGACTTGATTGCTTCGTAAGGATCGATGGCTGCCACGGGCCAAGCCTAACGGTTTGCGGGAGCGGGTCCCGCCTGCCTGTGCCGGAGCTCAGGCCGGGGGGACGCCGACCGGTATACCGGCCGGTGAGTGCACCGGGGTACCGCCCGCGACCTGGACCTGTTCGAGTCCGTCGGCCTGGTCCGTGCTGCTGGCGCCGGCGCTCACGGACGGGGAGCCGGAGGGGCCGCTGCCGGGGCTGCCGGCGGTACCGCCGCCGTCGCCGGCGAAGGCCTTGTAGGCGCCCAGCGCCCCCGCCGCTATCAGCAGCGCGAGCACGCCGACCAGCAGCCGGCGACGCCGCCGTACGTTGCTTCCGGCGCCGCTGCGCCGGGTGCCGGAGCGGCGGTGGGTGCTGCCGGATCCGGGCCTGGCCGCGGCGGCCTCCCTGGCGGCGCGCTCCTGACGGGAGGCCTCGGCGAACGCGGCCAGCTCCTCGCGGTTGGGGCGGCGCAGGCTGGTGTGAGTGTCCCGGCTGGAGTCCGGCTGGGCGCCGGGCACCAGCGGGACGGCGGGCCCGCGCCGACGGGCGATCCGCTGGCGGGTGGAGACATGACCCAGGTCATCCAGGTCATCGGCATCATCCGGGCCGTGCGGGTCATAGCCGTCGTCGTAGTCGGAGACCCGGGCCCCCGAGGAGTCGGGGTGGCTCACCCGGAGCACCGGCTGGCCGGTCAGCGAGGGCAGTTGCTCCCGCAGCCGCGCGGCCAGTTCGGTGGCGCGCAGCCGGGAGGCCGGCGCCTTCGCCAGGCACTGGGCGATCACCCGCCACAGGTCCTCGGGCAGCCCCGGCAGCGGCGCGACGCTCTCGGTGACATGCCGCCGCAGTACCGCGCCGGTGTGGCCGCCGCCGAACGGGGTGAAGCCGGCCAGCAGCTCGTACAGCACCGTGGCCAGGGCGTAGATGTCGACGGCCGCGCGCGGCTCCAGCCCCTCGATGACCTCGGGGGCCAGGTAGTCGGGGGTGCCGATGATCCGGGTGGCCCGGGTGCGGCGGGGTGCGTCGACCAGGCGGGCGATGCCGAAGTCGGAGAGCTTGGCCCGCGGCGCGCCGCCGGGGCCGGGCGAGGACGCCTGGTCGAGCAGGATGTTCTCGGGCTTCACATCACGGTGGACGATGCCTGCGGCGTGGGCCACGGCCAGGCCCTCGGCGACGTCGGCGGCGACGGAGACGGCCGCCTGCGGGGTGAGCGGGCCCTCGCGGTCCAGCCGGGAGCGCAGGTCCGTGCCGTGCACCAGCTCCATCACCAGGGCGAGGTCGTCGCCGTCCACGACCAGGTCGTGCACGCCGACCACGCGCGGGTGGTCCAGGCTGGTGAGGGCGGTGCGCTCCTGGACGAAACGGCCCACCAGGACCTGGTCGGAGGCGAGGTCCTCACGGAGCAGCTTGATCGCCACCGGACCCTCGGGACCCTCGCCGAGCCAGACGGTCCCCGCCGAGCCACGGCCGATCACCTGGTGCGCGGTGTAGCGGCTGCCGATCTTGCGTGCCAAGGCTGCTCCGTGCGCGTAGGGCGGATGTCAGCGACCAAAGTACGCGGAATGGGGCCGGTTGGGGGTACGGGACACCCATTGCCGCAGGTCAGATGTCGACAAAGCGTCAAACCCGGTTCCGCTAGGGAAGACTGCTGGGCAGACCGGTGGGGACGTTGTTGACGACCTTCTTCACCGAGTTGGCGGTGTTGGTGATGCTGTGGATCCAGTTCACCACGTCGTGATACCAGGTCTGGACGTTGCTGATCCAGTGCTGCATCGGCGTGAAGTACCAGACCACCACGCCGATGACCACCAGGAACAGCAGCGTGCGGAGGCAGCCGCCGCCCGGGATGCGCATCCGTCTGCGGCGTGGGGGCCGGGGTTCGCGCTCCCGGCGCGGCGCGGGCTCGGGCTCGCGCTCCGGCTCGCGCCGGGGTTCGCGCTTGGGCGCGGGGCGCTGCGGTTCGGGGCGCACGGCGGGGGGCTCGGAGCGCCGCTGAGGCGACCGCTGCTGCTCCTGGTAGTCCTCCTGGTAGGGCGGCGGCTGGCGGTACTGCGGTTGCGGCCGCTGCTGGGGCTGGGCCTGGCTGCGGTACGGCGGCGGGGCCACCTGCGGCGCCTGCTCGGGGCCGCCCTGCAGCGGATAACCGACCTGGGTCTGCTCGTTGCGGGTCCGGGCCGCCCGCAGCTGGTTCTCCCACGGGTGCGGACCGGCCGGCTGTGGCGGGGCGTCCTGGCCGAACTGCTGGTTCTGGTTCTGGTTCTGCCCGGCGGGCATGGGCATGACCCGGGTGCGCTGGGGCGCGCCGGGGGCGAGACCCGGGTCGATCCGCTGTGTGCGCTCGGCCGCGCCCGGGGGCAGCACCTGGGTCGGGTCGGCCGCACCGAAGGCGTTCAGCACCGTGGCCCCCGGGCCCCCCACCGGCGAGGCGCCGAACACCGTGGGCGCACCCGGGTCGTAGCGCATGCCGTTGGGCACCGTCGGGTCCTGCCCCACCGGCGCGCGCGGCGGCGCCAGCAGCGCGCCGACCGCGATGGCCGCGTCGATCTGGGCCGGGGTGGAGTGCACGCCGATCCCGGCCGCGACGGTACGCAGCGCTGTGGCGAGCACCACAGCGGTCGGACGCTGCGCCGGGTTCTTGCGCAGACAGTGCTCGATCACGTTCCACAGCGGTTCCGGCAGGTTGCGCGGCCGCACCGGCTCCTGCGAGAGGTGCATCTGCAGGATCTGCAGCGGTCCGTCGCCGTGGAACGGCGGCTGGCCGGTCAGCAGCTCGTACATCATGATCCCGGCGCCGTAGACGTCCACGGCCGAGGTCTGCTCGCGGCCCTCGGCGGACTCCGGTGCGACATAGGCGGGCGTGCCGACGAACTCATGGGTGCGGGTCAGGCCGGGCGAGTCGGCCAGCCTGGCGATGCCGAAGTCGGTGAGCAGCGGATGCATCTGCCGGCTGCCGTCCGCGGTCATGACCGTCGCCAGCAGCACGTTGGCCGGCTTGAGGTCCCGGTGGACCACGCCGTCCGCGTGGCTGGCCGCCAGCGCGTCGGCGATCTGCGCCATCAGCAGCGCCCCCGCGACCGGGCTCAGCGGGCCGTGGCTGCGCAGATAGCGGTGCAGGTCGGGGCCGTCGATCAGGTCCATCACCAGGGCGAGCAGCTCGCCCTCGACGACCAGGTCGCGGACCCGGACGATATTGGGGTGCACCAGGCGCAGCAGCACCGAGCGCTCCCGCAGGAACCGCATGACCACGTCGGGGTCGGTGGCCAGTTCTTCCTTGAGGACCTTGATCGCGACCTGCTGGAGCACCGCTCCGCTGCCGGACTCGTCCCGCACCTGCGCACGCCACACCGTTCCGGTGGCCCCGCGTCCCAGCGGTTCCTCCAGGAGGTACTTACTGCCGACAGGCCGCACCCGTGCGCTCCTCGCCCATGCATTCGTCGAGCCTCTGGGAGGCAACAGTAAGCCCCTACCCGAAGGACGTGCTTCAGGGTGCCGCAAGTTCCCAAGATCACTGATACGGGTGGTGGGGGCGAGTTGTCGGTGGCGGATGGGAGGATGCACTCAGCACCGTGGCGACCACTCCGCTTGCGGGGTCTGATCGTTGAGTTGGTGGGACCGGGTGGTGCTGTACCGGGTGGGTTGGCAAGTGCCGCTGCCAGGAGCCTGCGGAAGGGGCCGAGGGACGATGCAGATCCGGCTGAGCGTGCTCGCGGCACGTGACGGCGCGTCGCCGTCACGTGCCCATGCCCTGGGCCCGCAGGGCCAGCGGTCGAGGCCGCCCGTGCAGGCCGCGGACGTGCTGGTGACGGCCCCGGCCGGGACGACCCTCGGCGCGGTCGCCGGCGCCCTCGCGGGCGCGGTGGCCGGCCGCCCGGGGTCGCGCGGCACCCGCTCGTCCACCCATGTCCACCTCTACGCGGGCGACCAGCGGCTGGACGAGCGGGCCGTGCTGGGCCACCCCCCGCTGGTGGACGGCGCGGTCCTGTGGCTGGACGAGCCGGACCCCGACCATGTTCCGGACACCCGGGCCGGGTCGCCGGTCGAGCTGCGAGTCGTCGGCGGCCCGGACGCGGGCGGGATCCATCTGCTGCTGCCGGGCCAGGTGCGGGTGGGGCGCTCCGCCGAGGCCGACGTCCCGCTGGACGACCCCGACGTCTCCCGGTTCCACCTCGCCCTGGACGTCGCTGCCGACGGCCGGGTCACGGTGGCCGACCTGGGCTCCACCAACGGCACCGTGCTGGACGGCCTGCCGGTCGGCGCCGACCCCGTCCCGGTGCCGCCGGGCGCGGTGCTCGGCCTCGGCGAGTCGGCCCTGATGCTCGCCCCCGGAGCGGGCCGCCCCGGCCCGCTCGGCGGCTCCGACCTGCTGGCGGACGGCCGAGGCCAGTTGCAGCTGACCCAGCGTCCGCCCGCCCCGCCGGCGCCCGCGCCCAGGCGGCTCGGCGGCCCCACCGCCAGCGGCACCGGCAGCTCCCCGGTGCCGAAGCCGTCCCCGGGACGCACCCGCGGGCTGCTGGCCCGCGGCGGGGAGCGGCTGCTGCGCGGCGGCAGGTCGGCGGGGCGCCCGCAGGCGGCCCCGGCGGGTCCGGCCGTCGCGGGCGCCGAGAGCGGCCCGGCCCCGGGCCCGGGCGCCACTCCCCCGCACGGCCTGCGGCTGGCCCCGGCGCGGGCCGCGCGCAGCGCCGACGCCTCGCGCTGGCCGGATCCGGCCGAACTGCTGCACACCGCGCTCGGGCCGGGCCCACGGCTGTGGGAGCGCGGCACCGAACACCCGGACACGCTGGCGCTGCGGCTCGGCAGCGCCGGACCGCACGCCGATCCGGTCACCCTGGACCTGCGCGCTGTCGGCAGCCTGGGCCTCAGCGGCCCGCAGCCCCGGCTGGCCGGGCTGGCCCGCGCGCTGGTCGCCCAGCTCGCCGTGGAGCACGGGCCCGCCGCCCTGGAGCTCGTGCTGATCGCCGCCGACCCGGCGCGCCCCGCGGAGCTGCGCGCCCAGGACTGGTCCTGGGCGTTCTGGCTGCCGCAGCTGCGGCCGCTGCGGGGGCAGCCGTGCCGGCTGCTCACCGCGCTGGACCCGGAGCAGGCGCTGGCCCGGCTGGCCGAGCTGGGCGCCGCGGGCGGCAGCGCGGTTCCCCGGGGCTGCGCGCTCACCGTCCTGGTGGTCGACGGCGACCCGGGCAGCACCCAGGCCCGTGCCGCGCTGGACAGTCTGCTGGCGCACGGCCCCGCCCAGGGCGTCCATGTGCTCGTCCTCGCCGAACGGCCCGACCTGCTGCCGCACGGCTGCGGCGCCACCGCCGCGATCGGCGGCGAGGTCGACACCCTGCTCACGCTGGAGCGTCCGGCCGGCGATCCCGTCGACCAGCTCCCCGGTCCGCCGGCCGGCGGCCAGCACCGGGCCGCACCGGCCCGGGAGCTGGTCGACGGGATCGCCCTGGACGCGGTCTCCGCCGCCTGGGCCGAACGGCTGGCCCGTGCGCTGGCCCCGCTGCGGGAGCCCGACGCCAACCGCAGGCCGGGTCGCGGCGCCCTGCCCGACGCCCCCAGGCTGCTGGACCTGCTGGGCCTCGACACGGTCACCCCGGCCAAGCTGGCGGCCCGCTGGGAGGACCTCCAGGTCGCCTCGGGCGCCCTGCCCGGGGTGCTGGTCGGTGCGGACCGGGACGGCGCCTGCGGTCTCGACCTGTCCAGCCATCTGCTGATCGGCGGCGCCCCCGGCTCCGGACGGACCGAGCTGCTGCGCACCCTGCTGGCCTCGCTCTCCGTCGCCGAGCGGCCGGACCGCCTCGGCGTCATGCTCATCGAGGGCCGCCCGCCCCGCGATCCGGCCGACGGGCTGCTGCCCTGTACCGAGCTGCCGCAGGTCACCGACTACGTGGACGGCTCGGATCCGCAGCGCCTGCTGCAGGCGGCGCAGGGCCTGCAGAGCGAGCTGGACCGGCGTGAACTGCTGCTGCAGGGGCGCTCCTTCGCCTCCTGGCACGCCGAGCGCGCGCTCGCCAGGCTCGCGCCCCCGCGCCGGGCCGCCGACGACCACCCCAACGGCGCGCCCGCGCCCGCCACGCCCTCCCCCGCGCGGGTGGCCGTCGACACCGCCCCGCCAGCGCATCTGCTGGTGGTCGTGGACGACCACGACGAGCTGCTGCTGCCCGGCCGCGAGCGCGCGCTGCTGGCCGCGGCGCTGGACGCGGTCGCCGTCCGCGGGCCGCGCCTGGGCGTGCTCCTGGCGGTGGCAACCGGCCGCCCCGACCGCAGCAGCGGCACCGATCTCGACGAGGCCGTCCACCTCCGGATCGCCCTGCGCACCGACGACTCCCGGCTGTCGTCACTGCTGATCCATGTCGACGACGCCGCGGGCGTCCCGGAGGACCGCCCGGGACGCGGCTGGATCCGGTACACCGACGGCGGGGTGACGGCCTTTCAGGGCGCCAGGGTGAGCGGGCGGATCCCCCGTACCGCGACGCTGCGCCCGACCGTGGCGCCGATCGACTGGGCCGCGATGGGCGACCCGCCTTCCCGCCGCCCGGTGCGGGAGCTCGGCAACGGCCCGACCGACCTGGCGCTGCTGGCCAGCGCGCTGCAGCGGGCCGCGGAGACCGCGGGGGCGGGGGCCGCCGCAGGGCTCCTGTAAAGGTGCCTCTTCGGCTGCGGACCGTAGTGGGCTGGGCGCGCAGTTCCCCGCGCCCCTGGGTGCTGCAGCACCGTAGGGGCGCGGGGAACTGCGCGCCCAGCCACTTACGGTCCGCACCTAACCCTTGACGCTCCCGGCCAGCAGCCCCCGGACGAAGTACCGCTGGAGGCTGAAGAACACCGCCAACGGAATGACGATGGAGATGAACGCGCCCGCCGTCAGGATCTCCCAGTGGTCCCCGAAGGAGCCGGACAGCTGGGCCAGACGGACCGTCAGCGGGGCGACCTCAGGGGTGCCGCCGGCGAAGGTGAGGGCGACCAGCAGGTCGTTCCAGACCCAGAGGAACTGGAAGATCGCGAAGGAGGCCAGCGCCGGGGTGGCCAGCGGCAGCACGATGGAGCGGAACACCCGGAAGTGGCTGGCCCCGTCCACCCGGGCCGCCTCGATGAGGTCGTTGGGCAGCTGGGCGATGAAGTTGTGCAGCAGGAACACGGCCAGCGGCAGCGCGAACATAGTGTGCGAGACCCACACCGGGGCGTAGGTGCCGCCGAGGCCCAGGCTCGGGAAGATGGTGGCGGTGCCGATGTGCGCTCCGCCGGAGTAAAGCTGGAGCAGCGGCACCAGGGCCATCTGCAGCGGCACCACCTGCAGCGCGAAGATCACGAAGAAGATGACGTCGCTGCCCCGGAACCGCACCCAGGCCAGCGCGTAGGCCGCCATCGAGGCGAGCGCCAGCGGGAAGATCGTCGCCGGGACGGTGATCGCCAGCGAGTTGATCAGATAGGGCATCAGACCGTTCTGCACCCCGAACCCGCCGTTGAACAGCACGTCGTGGTAGTTGGCCAGGGTGATGCCGGGGTGGGCGAAGAAGGTCCACCACCCGGTCTGCGCCACGTCCTTCTCCGGACGCAGCGAGGTGGCCAGCAGGCCGAGGGTGGGGACCGTCCACACCACGGTGAGCGCGATCACCAGGAAGGAGGCGATCGGGCTGCTGAACGCCCGGCGCACCGCCTTGGCCCCGGCCTGGCCCCCGGCCGTGACCACCGGTGCCGCGCCGGCCGGTGCCGCTTCGACGGTCTCTTCGCTCATCGGGTCGCACGCTCCCTGCGCAGCTGGACGATGTTGTAGCCCACCAGGGGCAGCACCGCGACGAAGAGGATCACCGCGAGCGCGCTGCCCCGGCCCG
This sequence comes from Streptomyces sp. 846.5, assembly GCF_004365705.1. NCBI lineage: Bacteria > Bacillati > Actinomycetota > Actinomycetes > Kitasatosporales > Streptomycetaceae > Streptomyces > Streptomyces sp. 846.5. The sequence goes on along the minus strand of NZ_SOBN01000001.1, from coordinate 5,342,657 downwards.
TGTTGAACTCGGTGAACGACTGCGAGTACATCTCGTTGGCCAGCACCTGGGTGCCGAAGTTCCCGCCGGTCATGGTGCGGATGATGTCGAACAGCTTCAGCGTGGTGATCATGACGGTGGTCAGCACCACGACCAGGGTGTTGCGGATCATCGGAATGGTGACGTACTGGAACAGCCGCCAGCCCCGCGCCCCGTCCAGCACCGCCGCCTCGGTGATCTCGTCCGGGATGGCCTTGATCGCCGCCGAGAGCACCACCATGGCGAAGCCGGTCTGCACCCAGACCATGATCACCATCAGCAGGAAGTTGTTCAGCGGGTGCGAGAGGATCCAGTTGGGCGGGTTGTGCCAGCCCAGCCAGAGGCAGATCTGGCTGAGCAGCCCGATCTGCGGCTGCGAGGGGTCCCGGTAGTTGTAGACGAACTTCCAGATGATGCTCGCGCCGACGAAGGAGATCGCCATCGGCATGAAGATGAACGCCTTGTAGAGCCCCTGGTGCTTCAACCGGTCCACCAGCAGCGCGAGCACCAGCCCGAGCACGGTGGTGACGACCGGGGCCACGATGATCCACAGCAGTGTGTTGAGCAGGATCTGCTGCTCACCGCTGCTGGTGAAGGCCCAGGAGTAGTTGGAGCCGCCGAGGAACTTGGTGGAGTCGTCGTTGTAGAAGCTGAGCGTGATCGTCCTGATCGCCGGGACGACCAGCCCCACGGCCAGCAGCAGCAGCGCGGGGCCGAGGAAGATCGTGACGGCGAGCGGCTTGGACACCCGGCCGCTGGCGCGTCCGGCGGCGAAGAAGATCAGCAGCAGAACGGCGACAAAGACCACCACGGCACCAGCCGCATTGCCGAACTTGGTCAGCGCGTCAGCCCACATCGTCGTGGCGCTCCTTCGTTCGAAGGGGCGCGGGGGACCGCGCGACCGTGCGGCGGAGCCTCCGCCGCACGGTCCCCCGCGCCCTTGGTGGCTACTGGGGCCAGGCCGCGTCGATGTTGGACGCCGTCTTGGTGACCGACTGGTTGTTGGAGAACCACGCGGTGAACTCGGACCACTCCTTGCCGGAGCCGACCGCGGCCGGCATCAGGTCGGAGGCGTCGAAGCGGAACGTCGCCGCCGGGTCCGTCAGGTACTTCGCCGACAGCTGGTCGACCGGGTCGGTGTAGACCGCCGGGTCGACGCCCTGGTTGGCGGAGACCCATCCGGGCGCGACCTTGATCCGGCTGGTGGCCCAGGCCGCGGTGGAGAGGTAGTTCTGCACCGCCTGCACCTCGGGCCGGTCCGAGAACGCGGTCATGAACTCGCCGCCGCCCTCGACCGGGTCGGTGACCGTCGGGTCGGCGGCCGGCAGCTTGAAGGCCCAGATGTCGCCGGTCGGGCCGATCTTGGTGCCCTTGGGCCACTGCGCCTCGTAGAACGACGCCTGCTGCAGCATCGAGCACTTGCCGGTGAGGATGGGCGAGCCGGCGTCCTGGAAGGTGGTGGAGGCGATGGTGCTGACCCCGCCGAAACCGCCGTTGACCCAGGCCGGGTTGTGCATCCAGCCCTGCAGCACGTTCATCGCCGCGATGATCTTCGGGTCGCTGAACTTGACCGTGTGGTTCACCCACTGGTCGTAGACGTCACCGCCGTACTTGCCGAGGACGATCTCCTCCAGCCAGTCGGTGGCCGGCCAGCCGGTGGCCGTCCCGGAGCCGAGGCCGCCGCACCAGGGCTTGTTCTTCCCGGCCTTGGCGATGGTGTCGCTGAGCGTCATCAGGTCGGCCCAGGTGGTGGGGACCTTGTAACCGGCCGCGGTGAACGCCTTGGGCGAGTACCAGACCAGCGACTTCATGTTGGCGCTGCTCGGCGCCGCGTAGAAGGTGCCGTTGACCGACCCGTAGGTCTTCCAGATCGGCGCCCACTTGTCCTCGTTGGCGACGGTCTGCGCCGGCGGCTTGACCACCTTGCCGGTCTTCACCATCTGCGCCAGCAGACCGGGCTGCGGGATGATCGCCAGGTCGGGGGCGTTGCCGCCGTTGACCCGGACCGGGAGCTGGGACTCGAAGTCGTTGGAGCCCTCGTAGGAGATGGTGATCCCGGTGCAGGTGCTGAACTGCTTCCAGGAGGTCTGGAGCGAGTCCGACTCGGGGCTGAGGATGGACGCGAACATGGTGACCTTGGTGCCCGCATGCCCTGCGTACGCCTGGAACTGGGCGCAGTCCCCGGTGAGGGTCGCCGCCGATCCCGAGGCCTTGGTGGAGCTGCCGGACGTCGACGAGCCGTTGGAGCAGGCAGCGAGCAGTGCCAGGGAGGTCACCGCGCCGGCGGCGATGAGCTGCCGACGCCACCCCCCACCCCGACCGACTTGGGTGTGCATAGGACAAGCCTCCTAGAGGGAAGTCGACCGCGTTGTCATATCCCGAGGTGCTGAATCTCTTTGCTGGCAGAACTCTTCGACGGAGCAAGAACTGGACCATAACTTGCAGGGAGAGCCACGCCAATAGATCGCGCAGCCTTCGACTCCCGAACGCATACCGATCCGATATCGGTGTCACACAGTGACCGTCTCGGCCTCCGCGGACGAGGCCCCCGAAGCCGTCCCGGCGGGGTTCCGGCGCAGGTGGCGGGCGATGCCGACTCCCAGGACCACCGCCACGGTCCAGCAGCCTCCTGTGTAACTGGCCTCCAGCCGTGCCATCACCGACCCCGGCAGCAGCGCCAGCCCGAGGAACACCGCGGCGCCCAGGGCCCAGGCGGTGCCCTGGGCCCGCTGCCGGTTCATCGCCAGCTGTCCCTGACTGAGGATCAGGGCCAGCAGCAGCCCGGCGGTCGCGAACGAGAGCACCGCGAAGTCGCCGTTCCCGAGCGCCCGGGGGGTGTGGAACAACGTTGTCGCGAGCCAGGGCCCGAGAGCCCCGCTCAGCAGCAGTCCGGCCAGGCCCAGCAGGATCGCTCCCGCGGCCGCCCCCAGCAGCTGACGCCGGAAGGCGGCCCGGTTCCCGAGTGCGTAGGCGCGGCTGAGCACGCTGAGCACCGACGGCTGCACCGAGACCGCCGCGAAGATCGGCAGCCGCACGATGATCATGGCGCTGAGCAGTGCAGGGGTGAGCGGCGACCCCTTGTCCGTCATCAGCTCGGCGAGAACGACCGGAGCGTTCGGCAGCACCTGGCCGAGCAGCGTCGAGAGGGTCAGCGGCGCCAGGCCCTTGCGCAGTTCCGCGGGTCCGGCCGGCGGCCCCGGCTGCGCCGCCCGGGCGGTGATCACGATGCCCACGGCGACCGAGGCCAGCGGCGCGAGACTGAGCAGCAGGGCGAAGGCGAGCGGCGAGGTGGAACCGGCCACGCTCAGGGCCAGCGCGAGAACCACCCGCAGGGCCGAGTCGACGCCCAGCTGGGCGCCGTAGGCACGGAAGTGCCCGGAGCCGGCGAGGATTCCCCTGGTGATGTGGACCACCGAGAGGCCGGCGAGTGCGGCGGCCAGTCCCCAGACCAGCGAGCGGTCGCCACGGAACAGGTGCCGGGCCAGTGGTCCGGCGAACAGGCCGAGGCCGAGCAGGCAGAGCAGCAGCAGGCTCGCGGAGATCCGCACCCCGCGCAGCGCCACCGGCCTGGCGCCCTCGCCCCGGGCCCGCCGCGCGGCGACCACCCGGGTCAACTCCTGTTCCAGCGGCAGGAAGAGACCGGTGCCCACCGAGAAGGCGAGGGACCAGAGCACCGAGAGGCCGGCCAGGCCGTCGACGGAGAGGGTACGGCCGGCGATCGCCAGGTACACATAGGAGGCCAGCGCGAGGGCGCAGACACCACCGCCGACCGGAATGGTCCCCGGGGGAAGTCGGCGAACGACCGCGCGCAGCGCGGCCGCCCTGGAGTCGGAGACGGGATCAGGCACGTTTCGGCCTCTCGGAGTGCTGTTCGGAGTGCTGTCTGGACGGCTGCCCGTCATTCGCCCCGGGAGAGGAGCGACCGGACCGGTCCGATGGATCGAATGCGGAAGAAAGCTACAGATCGGCTACGGTAAGAAGTTCGTGACCGGCGCTCGGTGTTATTCAGCGCCGTATAGTATCCGGCCCATGTTGCCGCCCGCACAGCAAGCAGACACCACAGTCTCAGCCATACGCGCCCGGCTGGTCGTCCTGGCGGTGTCCCTTCCGTTCCTGGTGCTGAAAGTATGGCTGGCGGCCACAACGCACGGAACCGACGACGTCCGTACATTCCAGCAGTTCGCGGGGGTAATAGACCGGGTCGGTCCGGTGGGAATCTACGGGGTGGCGCACCCGGCCGGCGACCTCTACAACCATCCGCCGCTGACCGGCTGCCTGCTCTGGGTGCTCCAGCAGCTGAGCCGGCACGGCGCCTCCTTCCCGCTGCTGATCCGGCTCCCGGCGACCGTGGCCGACGTGTTCACCAGCCTGCTCGTGTTCGAACTGGTACGCGGTTGGCGGAACAGCACCCGTCGAGCCATGTGGGCCGGAATAGGAACGGCCTGCAGCCCGGTGCTGATCATCATTTCGGGCTACCACGGAAATATTGACCCACTGTTCATCTTGTTCGTCCTGCTCTCGGTCTGGCTGCTGACACAGCGCCACCTCCCGCTGCTCGCCGGGCTGACCTTCGCCCTGGCCCTGAGCATCAAGGTGGTTCCGCTGGTGGCGCTGCCGGTGGTGCTGCTGTGGACGCTGCTGCGCGGCCGCCGCACCCTGCTGATGTTCGCAGGCGGCCTGGCCGCCACCTTCACCGTGGTCTGGGGCCCGTCCCTGGCGCTGCACTGGCCCGCGGTGCGCGACAACGTCCTCGGCTACAATGGCTGGAGTTCTCCGCAGTGGGGCCTCGCCCCGATCCTGAGTGACCTTGGCGTGAAGAACACAGCACTCCACCCGTTACTGGGCACGCTCCGCACCCCGGTCGTCGTTGCCTCCGCCCTGCTGGGTATGTTCCTGGTCTGGCGGCGCAGAGACGCACTGGGCCCGGCCGTGGGCATCTCGATGGCCGGCCTGCTGCTCCTCAGCACCGCCACCGGCACTCAGTACCTGGCCTGGGCCGTCGCCGGCCTCTTCATCGCCGAACCCTGGACCGCGCTGCTCTACAGCCTCGTCGGCGGCGTCTTCCTCTTCAAACTCTACGACGCCTGGACAAAGGGGACATGGGACGTGGCCCGAGCCGCGAGATGGTCGCCCGAGGACAGCCAGCTCGGGCTGCTGACCTGGGCTTCCCTGGCTGCCGCGCTGGTCTGCGCGGTGCGCGCGGTGCTGCGCTCCCCCGACGTTCCGTCACAAAGCCGTACGTCGCCGAATTCATCGCCGAATTCCTCGCAGGAGACCGAGACGGAGCGCCGGCTCGGCGCCGCGGTCCGGGCCGCCCTGCACGCAACTCCTGCCGCCACCGGCGCGGTCGGGCAGACCAACGTGGAATCCTGAGTGGAGAGAACCTTGTCACGCAGTCCGATCGAGTCCCCCAGAATCGGTGTCCTCGTCGTTGCCTACAACGCCGAATCGACGCTGGAGAAGACTCTCAGTCGTATCCCGGTCGACTTCCGGTCGCGGATCACCGAGATACTCATCATGGACGACGCCAGCCATGACACGACGTTCCTGGCCGGCTGGCGCTGGTCCCAGCAGGAGGACGCCCCGCCCACCGTGGTGATGCGGCACACCAAGAACCTGGGCTACGGCGGCAACCAGAAGGCGGGCTACCGGCTCGCCATGGAGCGCGGCCTGGACATCGTGGTGATGCTGCACGGCGACGGGCAGTACGCGCCCGAACGGCTCGCCGACATGGTCGCGCCGATCGAGTCCGGTGAGGCCGACGCGGTCTTCGGTTCGCGGATGATGGAGGACGGCGGAGCCCGCCGCGGCGGCATGCCGGCCTACAAGTACCTGGGCAACCGCATTCTCACCAAGGTCGAGAACGGCCTGCTGAAGACCAGCCTCACCGAGTTCCACTCCGGCTACCGCGCCTACCGCGTGTCGACCCTGGCCGAGCTGCTGATCGACAACAACACGGACGCCTTCGACTTCGACACCCAGATCATCGTCCAGCTGATCGACGCCGGCAAGAAGATCGTGGAGATTCCGATCCCCACCTACTACGGCGACGAGATCTGCTACGTCAACGGGGTCAAGTACGCCAAGGACGTGGTGAAGGACGTCCTGGAGTACCGGCTCGCCCAGAAGGGCTTCGGCACCTGCCCCTGGGTGCCCAAGCCCGACGAGTACGCCTTCAAGGAGGGCGACGGCTCCTCCCACGCCGCCATCCTCAAGCTGCTGAAGGACATGCCTCCGTCCAAGGTCCTGGACCTGGGCTGCTCGGGCGGCCTGTTCGCCGAGCGGGTGCGCGCGATGGGCCACCAGGTCACCGGCGTGGACTACATCGAGGTCGAGGGCGTGCGCGAGCGCACCGACCGCTTCCTGGTGGCGGACCTCAACAACGGTCTCCCGGACGAGGTGGGCGACGGCTACGACCTGGTCGTGGCCGGCGACGTGATAGAGCACCTGTACCGGCCGGAGCGGGTGCTGGAGGAGATCCGCGCGGTGCTGCGGCCGGGCGGGCAGCTCCTGCTCTCGGTGCCCAACATCGGCCACTGGTACTCGCGCGGACGGGTGGCCCTCGGCGGCTTCGACTACGACCGCCGCGGCATCCTCGACGAGACGCATCTGCGCTTCTACTCCCGCGCCAGCCTGCGCCGCGCGGTGCGCAACGCCGGCTACGACCTGCTGGAGCTGACCTCCACGGGCTCGCCCTTCGTCAACTTCGCCGGCGAGGGCAGCAAGCTCACCAAGATCGCCGGGGGGATCTCCAGGACCCTGGTGAAGGCACGGCCGACGCTGTTCGGCTACCAGTTCGTCGCCCGGCTCACCCCGCACGCCGAGCGGCTCCTCACCGCGGGCGACGGCGACCACGTCGAGGAACTGCTGCTGCTCCAGTCCGCGCGCGCGGCCGAGACCGGCACCAGCTGATCCACTCGTGTCACGGTACGGGCGGCCCCCCACGGGGGGCCGCCCGCGCCGTATAGGATCCGCCCATGTCGTCGCCTGCACAGCAAACGCCAACCGAATCAGCCCTGCGTGCCCGTCTGGTTGTGCTCGGAGCCGCCCTGGCGGTCTTCGCCCTGAAGGTATGGCTGGCGGCGACGACGCACGGGACCCAGGACGTCCGTACCTTCGCGCAGTTCGCCAAGGTCATCGGCCAGGTGGGCCCGGTGGGCATCTACGGGGTCGCGCACCCGGCGTACGACCTCTACAACCACCCGCCGCTCACCGGTGACCTGCTCTGGGTGCTCCAGCAGCTCAGCCGGCACGGCGCGTCGTTCCCGCTGCTGATCCGGCTCCCGGCGACCGTGGCCGACGTGTTCACCAGCCTGCTCGTGTTCGAACTGGTACGCGGCTGGCGGAACAGTGCCCGCCTGGCCATGTGGGCCGGAATCGGAGCGGCCTGCAGCCCGGTCCTCGTCATCATTTCGGGCTTCCACGGCAACACCGACCCGGTGTTCGTCATGTTCGTGCTGCTCTCGGTCTGGCTGCTGACGCGACGCGACCTCCCGCTGCTCGCCGGGCTCACCTTCGCCCTGGCCCTGAGCATCAAGGTCGTGCCGCTGGTCGCACTCCCGGTGGTGCTGCTGTGGGCACTGCTGCGCAGCCGGCGCACCCTGCTGATGTTCGCCGGCGGACTCGTCGCCGCCCTTGCCGTGATCTGGGGCCCGTCCGTGGCGCTGCACTGGCCCGCGATCCGCGACAACGTCCTCGGCTACAACGGCTGGAGCAACCCCCAGTGGGGCCTCGCCCCGATCCTCAGCGACCTGGGCCTCAAGAGCAGCGACCTGCACCCGCTGCTGGACCAGCTGCGCACCCCGGTCGTCGCCGTCTCCGCCCTGCTGGGCATGTTCCTGGTCTGGCGGCGCAGGGACGCACTGGCCCCGGCCGTGGGCGTCTCGCTGGCCTGCCTGCTGCTGCTGAGCACCGCCACCGGGACCCAGTACCTGTCCTGGGCCGTGGCCGCCCTCTTCATCGCCGAACCCTGGACCGCAGCGCTCTACAGCCTCGTCGCCGGGGTGTTCCTCTTCAAGCTCTACGACGCCTGGACCCAGGGCACCTGGGATGTCGCCAAGGCCATTCCGTGGGACGCCGCGCAGTCCCAACTCGGCATGCTCGCCTGGGCCTCGCTGGCCGTCGCGGTGGTCTGCGCGGTGCGCTCGGTGCTGCGCAACGCCGTTGGGCGGTCCCCGCGCGGGGACCGCCCAACGGTGTCGGAGGACTCGCTCAGCGCATCGAACCGCTCCGCAGCAGAGTCCGGATCACCCGCATCGCGACACTGAGGTTCGCCAGGTCGTAGGCCTCCGCACCCCTTATGTCGTCGAGCGTGGCACGGGCCCGGTTGACCAGGGTGGCATTGGTCTGCGACCAGGCCTCGAACCGCTGCTCGGGGGTCGATCCCGGATCGCCGTGGGTCAGCAGGTCCGCGGTCAGCGAGGCGTGCGCGGCGAACAGGTCCTCCCTGATCGCGGCCCGGGCCATCGACTGCCAGCGGTCCCCGCGGGGCAGTTCGATGATCCGGTCCAGCAGGTCGGAGATCTGCAGCCGGTCGGCCAGGTCGTAGTACAGCTCGGCAACGGTGCGGACGTCCTGGCCCGAGCGGTCGGCCGTCTCGACGATGTCCAGCGTCGGGAAGACCGAGGACAGCCCGGCGACCCGGACGGCCAGCTCGGCCGGGACCCCGGCCTCGGCCAGCTCGCCGTACACCAGGTCGAACCAGGCGCGGTCCGAGCCGCGCAGCAGCTCCGGCAGCAGGCTCCAGACCTGGTTGCAGCGCTCCCGGAACATCTCGATGGTGCCGGCGATGTCCAGCGGCTGGCGCCGGTTGTTCAGCAGCCAGCGGGTGGCCCGCTCGACCAGGCGGCGGCTGTGCAGCCGCATCCGGGTCTGCACCGCGGCGGGGACCCGGTTGTCCAGGCCCTCGATCTGCGCCCAGATGCCCTTGAGGTCGAAGATCGCCCGGGCCGCCGTGTGCGAGCGCACGATCTCCTCGTACGTCGCCCCGGTCTCCTCCTTCAGCCGGAAGGCGAAGGTGCAGCCGCCGCGGTTGATGGTCTCGTTGACCAGCACCGTGGTGATGATCTCGCGGCGCAGCGCATGGGCGTCGATCTGCTCGCCGAAGCGCTGCTGCAGCTGCTCCGGGAAGTAGCGGTGCAGCTTGCCCTGGAGGTAGGCGTCGTCGGGCAGGTCCGAGGCCAGGATCTCGTCGGCGAGGGTGATCTTGGTGTAGGCCAGCAGCACCGACAGCTCGGGCTGGGTGAGCCCGCGCCCGGCCGCCGCCCGCTCGCGGATCTGCGAACCGTTGGGCAGGAACTCCAGGGCCCGGTTGAGCTGCCGCTCGGCGACCAGCCTGCGCATCATCCGGGAGTGCACGTCGAGCATGCTCGGCGCCTGGGCCAGGGCGTTGGCCAGGGCGACGTTCTGGGCGTAGTTGTTCTCCAGGACGTGCGCGCCGACCTCGTCGGTCATCGCGGCGAGCAGGTTGTTGCGCTGCTTGACCGTCAGATCGCCGTCGGTGACCACCCGGTTGAGCAGGATCTTGATGTTCACCTCGTGGTCGGAGGTGTCCACGCCGGCGGAGTTGTCGATGGCGTCGGTGTTGACCGCGCCGCCGGTTCGCTCGCCGACCGGGCCGCCGACGGAGGCGAACTCGATCCGGCCCAGCTGGGTCGCGCCCAGGTTGCCGCCCTCACCCAGGACCTTGACCCGCAGGTCGGCGCCATTGACCCGGATCGCGTCATTGGCCTTGTCGCCGACCTCGGTGTTGTTCTCCGCCGTGGACTTGACGTAGGTGCCGATGCCGCCGTTCCACAGCAGGTCGACCGGGGCCAGCAGGATCGCCTTCATCAGCTCGGCCGGGGTGAGCCTGCTGACGCCGGGCTCGATGCCCAGCGCGGCCCGCATCTGCGCGGTGATGTTGATCGACTTGGCGCTGCGCGGGAAGATCCCGCCGCCGGCCGAGATCAGCGACTTGTCGTAGTCCTCCCAGGAGCTGCGCGGCAGGTCGAACAGCCGCTTGCGCTCGGCGAAGGAGGCGGCCGCGAGCGGGTTGGGGTCGATGAAGACGTTGCGGTGGTCGAAGGCCGCCACCAGCCGGATGTGCTCGCTGAGCAGCATGCCGTTGCCGAAGACGTCGCCGGACATGTCGCCGACCCCGACGACGGTGAAGTCCTCGGTCTGGGTGTCGTGGCCCAGCTCGCGGAAGTGCCGCTCGACGGACTCCCAGGCGCCGCGGGCGGTGATGCCCATGCCCTTGTGGTCGTAGCCGGCCGAGCCGCCGGAGGCGAAGGCGTCGCCCAGCCAGAAGCCGTAGGACTGGGCGACCTCGTTGGCGATGTCGGAGAAGGTCGCGGTGCCCTTGTCCGCGGCCACCACCAGGTAGGTGTCGTCGCCGTCGTGGCGCACCACGTCCTTGGGCGGGATCACCCCCACCTCGGGCATGAGGTTGTCGGTGATGTCCAGCAGACCGCAGATGAAGGTCTTGTAGGACGCGATGCCCTCGGCCAGCCAGGCGGCCCGGTCCACCGTCGGGTCGGGCAGCTGCTTGGCGACGAAGCCGCCCTTGGAGCCGACCGGCACGATCACGGTGTTCTTCACCATCTGCGCCTTGACCAGGCCCAGCACCTCGGTGCGGAAGTCCTCGCGCCGGTCCGACCAGCGCAGCCCGCCGCGGGCGACCTTGCCGAAGCGCAGGTGCACGCCCTCGACCTGCGGCGAGTAGACCCAGATCTCGTAGGCCGGGCGCGGCGCGGGCAGCTCGGGGATGGCCTGCGGGTCGAACTTCATCGAGACGTAGGAGTGCGGCTCGCCGGTGACCGAGTCGCGCTGGAAGAAGTTGGTCCGCAGGGTGGCCTTGATCAGGGTCAGGAAGGAGCGCAGGATGCGGTCCTCGTCCAGGCTGACGACCTGGTCCAGGGCGCCGTCCAGCTCCTCCATGATCCCGTCGGTGAGCTCCTCGCCGCCGGAGCGGTGGGCCGGCGACAGCCGGGCCTCGAACAGGTTCACCAGCAGCCGGGTGGTGTGGACGTTGTTGGTGAGCGCGTCCTCCACGTAGTCCTGGGAGAAGGTCGACCCGGCCTGCCTGAGGTACTTGGCGTAGGAGCGCAGCACCACGGCCTGACGCCAGGTCAGTCCGGCCCGCAGGACCAGCGAGTTGAAGCCGTCGTTCTCGGCCCGGCCGGTCCAGGTGGCGGCGAAGGCCTCCTGGAAGCGGTCCCGGGCGTCCTCGTTGACCGTGGTGGCGACATCGGCCGGCAGCCGCAGGCCGAAGTCGTACACCCAGGCGACGGTGGAGTCGCTGCGGCGCAGCTCGTACGGGTGCTCGTCGAGCACCTCGACGCCGAGGCGCTGCAGCACCGGCAGCACCTCGCTGAGCGAGACCGAGCGGCCCACCCAGTAGATCTTGAAGCGGCGCTCGCCCTCGGCGGCGTCCACCGGCATGTAGAGGTTCAGCCGGAAGTCGGTCGGACCGGTCAGCGTCTCCAGCTGGCGCAGGTCGGCGACGGCGGTGGCCGGGGTGAAGTCGGCGCGGTAACCGTCCGGGAAGGCGTTGGCGTAGCGGCGCGACGCCTCGGCCGCGCGCTCCTCGCCGCACTCGCGGGTCAGCACCTCGCCGAAGCCGTCCATCCAGGAGCGGGCCGCCTCGGCGAGCCTGGCCTCCAGCCGTTCGACGTCGGAGTCGGAGAGCTTGGGCAGTTCGCTGCCCGGCTCGACCCGCACCACGAAGTGCAGCCTGGCCAGCACCGACTCGGTGTTCCAGGCGGTGTAGTCGATGGCGGTGCCGCTGAGCTCCTTCATCAGCAGGTCCATCAGCCGCAGCCGGACCCTGGTGGTGTAGCGGTCCCGGGGCAGGTAGACCAGCGCGGAGAAGTAGCGGCCGTACTCGTCCTGGCGCAGGAACAGCCGCAGCTTGCGGCGCTCCTGGAGGTAGAGCACGCTCAGCGCGACCGAGAGCAGCTCGTCGGCCGGGGTCTGGAACAGCTCGTCGCGGGGGTAGGTCTCCAGGATCTGCACCAGGTCGCGGGCGTCATGGCTCTCGACGGTGAATCCCGAGTCGGCGACGACCCGCTGGACCTTGCGGCGCACCACCGGGATGCGGTTGACCGACTCGGTGTAGGCGGCCGCGGAGAGCAGGCCGAGGAAGCGGCGCTCGCCGACGACATTGCCCTGCGCGTCGAACTTCTTGACGCCGATGTAGTCCAGGTAGGACGGACGGTGCACGGTGGAGCGGCTGTTGGCCTTGGTGAGCACCAGCAGCTTCTTCTCACGGGCCTTGGCACGGGCCGGGGCCGTCAGCCGGCCGAAGGAGGCGGAGGCCATGGTGTCGCCCGCGTGGGCGTGCGCGCGGGGATCGGAACGCAGCACGCCGAGACCGGTGCCGGGCACGGCCTGCAGCAGGTCCTCGCCGTCCTCGGCCTGCACCAGGTCGTACTCGCGGTAGCCGAGGAAGGTGAAGTGGTCGTCGGAGAGCCAGCGCAGCAGCTCCTGCGCCTCCTCCACCTCCTGGGCCGGCAGCTCCTTGGGCGGCTCGGTGCCCAGCTCGTCGGCGAGGCGCAGCGCGCCATCGCGCATCTTGCCCCAGTCCTCGACGACCTCGCGGACGTCACCGAGGACACGGCGCAGATCGGTCTCGATGGAGCGCAGGTCCTCGCGATCGGTCTCCCGGTCGATCTCGACGTGCATCCACGATTCGAGCAGGGCGTCCTTCGGCAGGTCCGCGCCGGTGGCGCTGCAGGCGTCGGCGTCCAGGATCTCCAGCAGTCTGCCGGTGATGTCACGGCGGACCAGCAACTGAGGGTGGATCACCACATGGATGGCGCGATTCTGACGGGTCAGCTCATTGGTCACCGAGTCGACCAGGAAGGGCATGTCGTCGGTGACGATCTCGACCACGGTGTGGCCGCAGGACCAGCCGTTCTCCTCGACCGTGGGGGTGGACACCCGGACCTCGGCGGTGCCCTGCGGCCGCCGGCCGGCCAGGCGGTGGTGCGAGGCCGCGGCGCCGTAGACGTCGACCGGATCCCGTTCGAGCAGGTCCTCGGGGGCGGTGTGCAGGTAGTAGTGCTTCAGGTAGGTGGCGAGAGCGCCGCCGGCTCCGTCGCCGAACTCCGTCCCGGATTCTCCCTGGACTGTCGCCTTGCTGAGCAGTTCGGCCTTCGCCGCGTCCAGCTGGGTCTGCATGGCTATCTGGCTCCTGTCGCGCGCCGTTGCGTGACTCGGTGGTGTGCGTCGGACGGGCACCCGCCGGGTCTGTCCGTATCCTCCCGCATGTCCGGAAGAGGATGCGAACCGCCCGGCGAAATCCCGCCTTTCGCGAGGTTTCCCAGCGAGCCTAACTGGGGTAAGAGACCCTGTCAGGGGCCGGAACGGTGCACTGCGTCAGGACCATTGGTCCCACCTGTACGAGTTGTCCAACCGGCACCACCGACTAGAGCATGTGCGGGTAGCGGTAGTCCGTCGGCGGCACGAACGTCTCCTTGACGGACCGGGTCGAGGTCCAGCGCAGCAGGTTCTGGGCCGACCCCGCCTTGTCGTTGGTGCCGGAGGCCCGCGAACCCCCGAAGGGCTGCTGGCCGACCACTGCCCCGGTCGGCTTGTCGTTGATGTAGAAGTTGCCCGCGGCGAAGCGGAGCCGCTGCGTCGCCGCCGCGATCGCGGTCCGGTCCCGGGCGATGACCGCGCCGGTCAGGGCGTAGGGGGCGACGGACTCCAACTGGTCCAGGGTCTGCTCCCAGCGGCCGTCCTCGTAGACGTGCACCGCCAGGACCGGTCCGAAGTACTCGGTCGAGAAGATCTCATGACGCGGGTCCGTGGAAACGATCACCGTGGGGCTGACGAAGTATCCGATGGCGTCGTCGCAGTGGCCGCCGGCCACGATGTCCAGGCTGTGGTCGTTGCGCGCCCGGTCGATGGCGTTCTTGTTCTTCTCGTAGGCGCGGGCGTCGATCAGCGCCCCCATGAAGCTGGAGAAGTCGGTGACGTCACCCGCGGTCAGGCCGCGCACCTCGGCCAGGAAGTCGTCCTTCATCAGCCGCCACAGACTGCGCGGGATGTAGGCGCGCGAGGCCGCGGAGCACTTCTGCCCCTGGTACTCGAACGCACCGCGGACCAGCGCGGTGCGCAGCACCGCCGGATCCGCGCTGGGGTGCGCGACCACGAAGTCCTTGCCGCCGGTCTCGCCGACCAGCCGGGGGTAGCCGCGGTAGCCGGCGATGTTGGCGCCGACCGTCCGCCACAGGTGCTGGAACGTCCCGGTCGAACCGGTGAAGTGGATCCCGGCCAGGTCCCGGTGCGGAAGCGCGACCTGCGACAGCGCCTGCCCGTCGCCGGTCACCAGGTTGATCACACCGGGCGGCAGCCCGGCCTCCTCCAGCAGCCGCATGGTGTACCAGGCCGAGAGGGTCTGGGTGGGCGAGGGCTTCCAGACCACGGTGTTGCCCATCAGCGCCGGCGCGGTGGGCAGATTCCCGGCGATGGCAGTGAAGTTGAAGGGCGTGATGGCGCAGACGAAGCCCTCCAGCGGCCGGTGGTCGCTGCGGTTCCACACTCCTGGGCTGCTGACGGGCTGCTCGGCCAGGATCTGCCGGGCGAAGTGGACGTTGAAGCGCCAGAAGTCGACCAGCTCGCAGGGCGCGTCGATCTCCGCCTGCTGCACGGTCTTGGACTGGCCCAGCATGGTGGCCGCGGCGATGGTCTCCCGCCAGGGGCCGGCCAGCAGGTCGGCGGCCCTGAGGAAGACCGCGGCCCGGTCGTCGAAGGACAGCTCCCGCCAGCCGGGGGCCGCTGTGACCGCCGCGTCGACGGCGAGTTGGACGTCCTCGCGGGTGGCGTTGCCGAGGACGCCCAGCTTGGCGGAGTGGTGGTGCGGCTGGACCACCTCGATCCGCTCGCCGCCGCCCATCCGCTGCACCCCGCCGACCGTCATCGACAGCGTCGCGTACTCCCCCGCGAGCTGACCGAGTCTCGACTCGATCCGGGCCCGCTCGGGACTGCCGGGGGCGTACCCGTGGATCGGCTCGTTCACGGGCAGCGGTACCTGCGTGACAGCGTCCATACGTCTTATGCTGTCACGATTTGACCAGGTCCTGGGCATATTCGACGGCCTGCGCCAAGGTGTCGGCGACCGGTACACCGACCCGCTCCAACTCCGAGCGGGCGTGCGAACCGCCGGTGAACAGCACCGCCTGCGCGCCCACATGCGCCGCCGCGAGCGCGTCGTCGACCACGTCGCCGATGAGCACCGTCCGGGACGGGTGCACGCCCTCGACCTGAATCGCCGCCAGATGCCGGACCAGGTGCTCCGCCTTGCCGCTGACACCGCTGGTGCTGGTCCGCCCGTCCACGCGTATGAAGTGCCGGTCCACGCCCAGCCGGCGCACCAGCGGGAGCAGGTCGTCGTGGGCGTACATGGACAGCAGCGACTGCGACCCGGACCATCCGGCCAGGACGTCGTCCGCCCCCTCGGTCAGCCCGCAGCTGTCCCTGAGCGTCTCGTAGTGGCGGTGGAAGCGGGCGTCCATGACCAGCCACTCCTCGGCGGTCGGCGTCCTCCCCATCACCTGCTCGTAGAAGCCGATGACCGGGACCTGGTACTGCTCGCGGTACTGCTGGACGGTGAGCGGGGCCAGATCGATCGCGGCGAAGGCGGCGTTGCTCGCCTCCACCACCACCTCGACGTCGTCGAAGAGCGTGCCGTTCCAGTCCCAGACGATATGTGCGCGCATGGCCGCACGGTACCCGGCGGCACCGACAACCGGGGAGCCCGGGTTGTTCCGTGGGCCCTTCCTCGGGGGACGGTCAGGCCAGCAGGCCGGGGATCTCCTGGGTCGCGAACCAGAGCAGCTCGTGGTCCTCGGCGCCGTCCACGGTGAACCGGGCGTCCTCGTCCCCGGTGTCCGCGGCGGCCACCGCGGCGGCCGCCGCCGAGACGTCCTCGCGGACCTCGGGCTCGTCCGCGTCGGCGTGCACCGCGGCCGCCCTGGCCAGCGGCGGGGCCTCGGAGAGGGTCACCGCGCCGAGGGCGGAGGCGTCCGCGTGCTCGGCGTCGTTCTGCAGCGCGACGGCCTGGTCCGGGACGTCCAGGGCGACGACCACCCGGCGGCGTGGGGCCGCGCCGTCCGCGGCGAGCAGGCGCAGCGAGGACTGGGCCGCGCGCACCAGGGCGGCGTACTCCAGCTCCTCGATGTCATCGCTGAGGTACCACTCGCGCAGGGCCGGGGTGACCGCGTAGGCCCGCAGCGGCAGCGGTCCGAGGCTCCCGTCGGCGTGCGCCTGCGCGAGCGCGTGCAGGGTGGTGGGAACGTACACGCGCATCGGGGCACTCCGGTCGACGGTGGGGTGGGACCGGCGTCCAGCATATGCGGCCGGAGGACCGGACCCGCGCAGCCGGGCGGCCTCCCCGGACGACTGCGGAGAGTCACCGATCGAGTGGGGTTTGACTGCGCTGCGTGACCGGTCGGTTTCCGGTGCCGCTGACATCTTCCCAGCTCAGCGCCGTCTGCTCACTCGGATAGGTGAACTTCGCCGGGACCCTCGACGCGCCGGCGGGAGCCTTGTCGCTGTCAGTGGCAGCCGATACCACTGACCTCACGCACACCACCGCGAGTCAAGGGGGTACGGGCATGGTCGACACAGCAGCCACCGGGGTCAGGATCGGACGGGTGCACAGCCTGGGGGCGACGAGAGCCAGGCAGCACAGCGGCACGGCGCCCACCCGCACCGGGCACAACACCCTGGCGCGCCACTACGCGGTGCGGCTGCTGGAGGTGCTCAGCGGGCACCGGGTCTGCGACCAGCTCGCCGCGCTGGCCACCGAGGACGTCTACGACGACGTCCGGACCCTGGTCCGGCGGCGCTGCCTGCACGGCCCGGGCCCGGGAACCGCGCGCCCGGTGCTGCGGCGGGTCTTCGACGACTGCCCCGCCCCCGGAGTGCTGGAGGTGACCGCGACGGTCGGCGTGGAGGAACGGCTGGAGTTCCTGGCCTTCCGGCTGGAGCAGCACCGCACTCCCCGGCGCCCGGAACCGGCATGGCGGTTCACCGCCCTGGAAACCAGGTGGTGAACCGCCATGCGAACGCCCGGACTGCGCCTGTGGCTACTTCTTGCGGCGGCGGCCCTTCGCGGCCTTGCGGCGCTCGGCGCGGGTGCCGCTCTCCTCGTCCACCTCGTCGTCGACGTCGCCGGTGGCGAAGTCGCCCTCGATTACGCCGCCCTCGCCGTCGACCGACGGCGCGGTGTAGTGCAGCCGGTCCGGACGCTGCGGGGCCTCCAGGCCCTTGGCCCGGATCTCCGGACGAGCGTCCTCGGGGGCCTTGTCCATGACGATGGTGTTGCCGTCCTCGGCCACCGGGACCTCCTCGACCTGCTGCTCGACCTGGACCTCCAGGTTGAACAGGTAGCCGACGGACTCCTCCTTGATGCCCTCCATCATGGCGGCGAACATGTCGAAGCCCTCGCGCTGGTACTCGACCAGCGGGTCGCGCTGGGCCAGGGCCCGCATGCCGATGCCCTCCTGGAGGTAGTCCATCTCGTAGAGGTGCTCGCGCCAGCGGCGGTCCAGCACCGAGAGCACGACCCGGCGCTCCAGTTCCCGCATCACGGCCTCGCCGAGCTGGCTCTCCCGCTCGACGTACTTGGTGTGCAGGTCCTCCTTGATCGCCTCGGCGAGCAGCTCGGCGGTGATTCCGGCGCGGTCGCCGTCCTCGCTCTCCAACTCCTCCACGGTGATGCTGATCGGGTAGAGCTGCCCCAGCGCCTGCCAGAGCTTGTCGAAGTCCCACTCCTCGGCGAAGCCCTCGGCGGTGGCGTTCTTGACGTAGGCGTCGACCGTGTCGTCCATGAAGTGGTCGATCTGCTCGCGCAGGTCCTCACCCTCCAGGACCCGGCGGCGCTCGCCGTAGATGACCTCGCGCTGACGGCTCAGCACCTCGTCGTACTTCAGGACGTTCTTGCGGATCTCGAAGTTCTGCTGCTCGACCTGGGTCTGCGCGGAGGCGATGGCGCGGGTGACCATCTTGGACTCGATCGGCACGTCCTCGGGCACGTTCGCCATCGACAGCACGCGCTCGACCATGCCGGCCTTGAACAGCCGCATCAGGTCGTCGCCCAGCGACAGGTAGAAGCGGGACTCGCCCGGGTCGCCCTGGCGGCCGGAGCGGCCGCGGAGCTGGTTGTCGATCCGGCGCGACTCGTGCCGCTCGGTGCCCAGGACGTAGAGGCCGCCCAGATCCTGGACCTCCTCCTGCTCGGCCTTGACCGCGGCCTTGGCCTTGTCCAGGGCCTCGCCCCAGGCGGCCTCGTACTCCTCGGGGGTGTCCACCGGGGAGAGCCCGCGCTGGGCCAGCTCGGCCGCGGCCAGGTGCTCGGGGTTGCCGCCGAGCATGATGTCGGTGCCTCGGCCGGCCATGTTGGTGGCGACGGTGACCGCGCCGCGGCGCCCGGCCTGGGCGACGACCTGGGCCTCGCGCTCGTGCTGCTTGGCGTTGAGGACCTCGTGCTGGACGCCGCGCTTGCGCAGTTCCTGCGAGAGGTACTCGGACTTCTCGACGCTGGTGGTGCCGACCAGGATCGGCTGGCCCTTCTCGTGCTTCTCGACGATGTCCTCGACCACGGCGGAGAACTTGGCCGGCTCGGACTTGTAGATCAGGTCCGGCTGGTCGACCCGGCGCGGGTCCTTGTTGGTCGGGATCGGGACGACGCCCAGCTTGTAGATCTGGTGGAACTCGGCCGCCTCGGTCTGCGCGGTACCGGTCATCCCGGAGAGCTTGTCGTACAGGCGGAAGAAGTTCTGCAGGGTGATGGTGGCCAGGGTCTGGTTCTCATTCTGGATCTCCACCCCCTCCTTGGCCTCGATCGCCTGGTGCATGCCCTCGTTGTAGCGGCGGCCGGCGAGCACACGGCCGGTGTGCTCGTCGACGATCAGGACCTCGCCGCCCATGACGACGTAGTCCTTGTCCTTCTTGTAGAGCTCCTTGGCCTTGATGGCGTTGTTGAGGAAGCCCACCAGCGGGGTGTTCACCGACTCGTAGAGGTTGTCGATGCCCAGGTAGTCCTCGACCCGGGTGACGCCCTCCTCCAGCACGCCGACGGTGCGCTTCTTCTCGTCGACCTCGTAGTCGCGGTCCAGCTTGAGCCGGGTGACCAGCTTGGCGAAGTCGCCGTACCACTTGGTGGCCTGGTCGGCCGGGCCGGAGATGATCAGCGGGGTACGGGCCTCGTCGATCAGGATCGAGTCGACCTCGTCGACGACGGCGAAGTTGTGACCCCGCTGCACCAGCTCCTCCTGCGACCACGCCATGTTGTCGCGGAGGTAGTCGAAGCCGAACTCGTTGTTGGTGCCGTAGGTGATGTCGCAGAGGTACTGCTTGCGGCGCTCGGCCGGGCTCATGTTGGCGAGGATCACACCGACCTCGAGGCCGAGGAAGCGGTGCACCCGGCCCATCCACTCCGAGTCGCGCTCGGCGAGGTAGTCGTTGGTGGTGATCAGGTGCACGCCCTTGCCGGACAGCGCGTTCAGATAGGTGGGGAGCGTTCCGACCAGGGTCTTTCCCTCGCCGGTGCGCATCTCGGCCACATATCCCATGTGCAGCGCGGCGCCGCCCATGATCTGGACGTCGTAGTGACGCTGCCCCAGGGTGCGCTGGGCAGCCTCGCGCACCGTGGCGAACGCCTCGGGGAGGATGTCGTCAAGGGTCTCGCCGTCCGCGAGGCGCTCCCGGTACTCGTCGGTGAGCGCACGCAGCTCGGCGTCCGTCAGGTTGACGAAGTCCTCTTCGATGGAATTGACCTGGGCGGCAATGCGATGCAGCTTGCGAAGGATCTTTCCTTCGCCTGCGCGCAGGATCTTGTCGAAGACGGACACGTGGGCTGGCTCCTTGCCTGGGCTGGCACTGGGCGGTCTGTGCACTTGCGTTCTGCGCACCGGCGATGGAGACGCACCACCGCGTGGCCATCGTATGCGAGGAAACGATCGGGTCGGGAGGTCCGTCAGCAGACCGGCTGGGTGTCACCCTCCCGAGTGGGTCTACCACTCCGACCAACAGTGAACAAAACGGACATGAAAAATTACTGAGGCGGCCCAGGATCGACGCCTGGCCGGGCTCAGCAGGTCTGCCGCCAGGCGTCCAGGTCGAGGTGCTTGCGGAGGGCGCTGAAGTCCAGGCGCCGTGCCTGCGGGCAGAACGCGGTGGTCGGCAGGTTGTACTCCGCTTCGAACACCGCCTTGCCCCGGGCGACGAACGGGGTCAGCGCGTCGCACTCGCCGAACTCGGCGCACTGCTCGTTCACCGCGAAATCGAAGTCGCCGACCAGCTGTGGGATCTGGTCGAGATCGTTCTTGAGGCCGACGGCCAGTCCCCTGGCGTGGGCGAGACCGGCGACCATGCGGTTGAAGGCGAGCTGGTCGGCCGCGGTGAGCGGGAAGCCGGTGTCGTTCTTGTAGCCGTCGACGTTGTCGGGCTCCACCGCGTCGAAGCCCTTGCTCCGGCACAGGTCGAACCGCTTGCCGAGGATCGGCCGCAGGGCGTCGAGGCGGCGGATGTCCAGCCAGCGCTCGCCCTGCCAGCCGTTGCCGGAGCCCAACAGCGACGCCGGGTAGGCGGAGCGGTCCGGACGGAAGTCCTCGTAGGCGCCGGCGTTGATGTAGCAGATCACCTTGCGGCCCTTGGCATGCAGCGCGGCCACCACGGCGGCACCGGTGTCATATCCGTCGACGTCGTACACGGCCGCGTCCACGCCGGTGTCCACGCTCTTGCTGAGCTGCCACTGCCAGCTGGTACCGGGGGCCGGCTGCCAGCGGGCAGCCCCTGAGCCCGCGCCGGTGCTGGGACTGGTGCTGGTGCTAGTACCGGGAGTGGGCGCGGTGTCATCGGAACCGGAGCCGCCGCCCGAGGTGCATCCTGCCAGCGCCAGCAGCAGCGCCCCGGCGGCAGCCGCGACCCGGCCCCACCTCACCACCGCGTCCCCCGTGCGGGCTGGGCGGCCGTCAGCAGCAGCTCCGGCATGACCACGGACCAGGGGTTGTTGCCGCTGCCCGGAGTGGCGTAGCAGTATCCGGCCCGGTGGCGGCGCGCCGGCTCCCGGATGCCGGCGCAGTCCTCCGGGGTCGCCCCGTGCACCAGGTGGGCGAAGCGCTGCCGCGGGAAGCCCGCGGTCCAGTCCGGTACCAGCAGCCTGCGGTGGCTGTCGGCGTCGCCCTCGAAGGTGACGACCACATCGGCGAGCTCCGCGTACCCCGGGTCGGGGTGCGTCCCCGGGTTGAGCACCACCTGCCGTGCTTCCAGCGAACGCGCGGCCACGGCCAGCCGCCGGTAGTGGGCCAGCAGTTCGGGCGCGGCGGCGGCCTGGTCCAGGAACACGCCCTCGACCCGGTACCACTCCTGGTAGCGCTCGATGTCGGCGACGACCTCGTGATGGCCCCGCCTGCCGTAGTCGGTGTCCACATAGCCGAGCAGCGGTACCCCCGCCGCCCTCAGCACCGCGGCCGCCTCGACGAACTCGGGCTGAGGCGCGCCGCCGGGCCCGCTCGCCGGATTGAACACCACCCAGGCCACGGTCGCCGCGTTCGCCGCCGTCGCCTCCCAGGCGGCCGGGTCCGCCCCCGGGTGGACGTACAACGGCACCAGCAGGCACCGTTCTCCCGGTTCACGGGTCGTCACTGCCACGCTCCTCGGTCCTGAATGTCCACCAGTGTCACCTGTGCACCGTGACCCGACCAAGTGACCAGCAGGCGACGGCCAGCAGCAGGGCGGCTGCCGTCGATCCCACCGCCGGCTCGGCCACCCCGGCCACCGTCGCGGCCGCGGCCGGGACGCAGATCCCGGTCGCAGCCCAGGCCCGCCCGAACGCCTGGAGCAGCAGCGCCGTCCAGACCGTCGCGCCCAGGGCGAGCAGCGCCGGCAACTGCTGTCCGAACGGGCCGCCGGCCAGGGCCGTCCCGACCGCGCCGCCCAGAAGCGCGAGCAGGACGAGATAGCTGCCCAGCCCCAGGGCCAGCGACCGGGCCGACAGCAGGGCGAAACCCCGCGCGGTGTGGGCGGCCCGCAGGGCGCCGTGGATCCGGTGCCGGTACCCGTACAGCAGCCACTCGGCCGGGCCCATGCTGATGGTGAGCGCCACCGTCGGCCCCAGGTCGAGGCGGCCGCCGCGCAGCGCGATCCCCAGGGTGAGCAGCGACATCGCCATGCCGAACAGTCCGTGCGGCACCGAGGCCCGGAGCGGCGGCAGCGGCTCGATCGCACTGTCGCCGTCCAACTCGGACAGGCAGCCCCGCAGTTCGCGCCGGGCCAGCCGCAGCGTCAGCAGCACGGTCCAGACGAGCAGCAGCGCCGTCAGCGGCGAGGGCCGGATCAGCCCCAGCAGCGCGGCAGCCCCGCCCAGCGTCGCCGGGGCCAGCGCGCGGAGCAGCAGCAACTCCCGGCCCAGCACCAGCAGGACGCAGGAGCCGCCGAGGTAGAGCGCCTGGCCGCCGCAGAAGAGCAGCACGCCGCCGCTGTGGTGTCCGGCCACCAGCGCGCCGATCAGGGCGCCGAGCAGACCGAGCCCGGCCCCGACGAAGGCCCCGCGCAGCAGGCAGCGGCCCCCGGAGCGGCGCTGGCCCCGGCCGATCCGGACATGGGTGCGGTGCGCCAGCGCCTGGTTCCAGGCCCAGTTGAGGACGACGGAGAGGGCCAGGGCGAAGGTGCCGTGCGGCAGTCCGCCGGCGTCCGGCGGGCCCGAGAGCATCGGCGCGCCCAGCGGGAATGCCAGACCGGGGAGGGCGTAGAGGCAGCCGCGCAGCACGCTGGTGGACAGCGGGGCATGCCAGGGCGATGAGGCCGCCTCCGGCTCGGGGTAGCTGCGCGGGGTCTCGGCGTACAGCTCCTCGGCGAGCTCGAAGGCGTCCGATCTGCCGTAGCGGCGCTGGACCTGACGGTCGGTCACCCCTTCGGCCTCGATGGCGGCAGCCACCTCGAAGGGGTGCACGGCGGCAGCGGCCACGCTCCCGAAGCGCAGTGCCGCCTCCTCCGCCGGGTCCACCGGTCCGACCGGTTTCGGCAGCGGGGTCGGCAGCGGACTGAGCCGCAGGCCCTGCAGCAGTTCCAGGACGGCGCTCATACGCCGGCCGCCATCCGGGTGCGGACCGGTACCGGGTCGCCGGCCGGGGACCACAGCCTGGTCGGATCGTCCAGCAGCGCCTCGTAGACCGTACGGAAGGTCGCCACGGTCCGGCCGAGGGTGAACTGCTCGATGACCCGCGCCCGGGCGGCGTCGCCCAGCTCCTGCCGCCGCGCCTGGTCCCGCAGCAGGCCGACGGCCGCCCGCGCCATCGCCGCGGGATCCCTGGGCGGAACCACCAGCCCGGTGTCGGCGACGGCCTCGCGCACCCCGCCGACGTCCGTGGAGACGGTGGCCCGGCCACAGGCCATGGCCTCGATCAGGCTGAACGGGAAACCCTCGGAGATGCTCGACAGCATCACCACGCTGCCGGCCGCGTAGGCGTGCCGGACCGTGTCGATCCGCCCCTCGAAGCTGACGGCGGCCTCGACGCCGAGCTCCGCCGCAAGCGCCCGGCAGCGCTCCTGGTAGGCCTCGCCGCCGGCCGGCGGCGCTCCGAACAGACGTAGCCGGGCGTTCGGGATCTCCGCCCTGACCAGGGCGAAGGACTGGATCAGGGTCTCCAGGTCCTTGATCGGGTCGACCCGTCCGGCCCAGCTGAGCGTCGGCACTTCGGGCTCGGGCCCGGCGTAGGGGAAGAGTTCGGGATCGACGCCGTTGTAGACGGTGCGGATGCGCTGCGGGTCGCAGCCCCCGCGCTCCTCCCAGCGGCGGTTGTAGCGGTTGCACGGGGTGATCAGGTCGGCGCCGCGGTAGCCCTCGGTGGCCAGCAGCCGGAAGAAGCCCAGGATCAGCGCCTTGACCGGCCAGCGGTACGGCGCCGCTCGGTAGCTGAGATAGCGTTCCCGCAGGTAGATGCCGTGTTCGGAGAGCAGCAGCGGCACCCCGTGGAAGCGCCGGGCGGTGAGCCCGGGCAGTACCGCGAGCCCGCCGGTGACCGCGTGCGCGACACCCCGGCTGGGCGGCTGGACGGTGAGCGGCCGCAGCGCGTGCTCCAGCAGGTCGGTGGCCTCCAGTGCGTCCTGGACGGTGGGCCGGGAGGCGTGGGTCGCCAGGAAGGGCCGCTGCCAGAGCTTCTGCAGCGAGCGCAGCGCGCCCTCGGTCCGCAGTGCCGCCGTGAGCGAGCCGCCGGTCAGGGCGAACTCGGCCAGCTCGTACAGCTCGTCGGCGAAGTACTTCTCGAAGTCCTGGTCCAGCAGCGACAGCAGAAAGCGTTCGTACCCGGCCAGGAAGCGGCGCAGGTCCCGGCCGCGCGGCGCGGAACCGCCGGGGGTGCGCCCCCAGAGCGGCACCGAGCTGACCGAGGCGACCTGCGGCGGCAGCGTCCAGACCTGGGGCTCGCGGCCGCTCCCGGTGATGCCCAGCACATGGAAGCGCACATCGGGCATGCCCTGGACGAGCTGGTCGCACCAGACGCTCACCCCGCCGTGTACGTAGGGATAGGTGCCCTCGGTGAGGAGGGTGACTTCGACTGGTCCGTGCATGTCCCTGCGTTTCCCCCTGCTCCAGTTTTTTCGCGGCGCGGCGCGTCCGGGGCCCGGCGGGCCCCGGACGCGGTCCGGTCAGGTGCTCCGGTACTCGGTCAGAGCAGGGCGCCGACCAGCTTGGCGACCCCGTCGACCGTCAGCGGCACCACGTTCTTGACCCCGTCGGGCACGACCGGGGTGGTGCTGCTGGTGGGCGGCGTGCTGGAGGTGGCACCGGCGCTCGGGCTCGCAGTCGGGCTCGCGCCCGCACTCGGCGGCGCGGCCGCGGCGGCGGCCGGCGCCGCGGGGGTCCCTGCGGCGTTCAGCTTGAGCGTGACACCGCTCTGCAGCAGCCCGGGGCTGGCCCAGCCGGAGAGCTCACCGGCGTAGGCGCTGCCGAAGGCGCTGGTTCCCAGGAACTGCTGCTGCACCGTTCCGGTGGGCGCGGTGACCTGGGCGGCGACCCCGCTGGGCGCGGTGACCGTGACCGTGCTGCCGACGCGGTAGCCGCTGGCGGTCCCGGCGGTCACCGCCGCCTGCCAGGCCGTGCGCTGCTTGAGCTCGGCGCCGATGGCCGACTCACGCAGGTTGACGATCGGCGCGTTGGCGGCGAAGAGGTTGGCGTAGCTGTCGAAGATCTGGTTCAGCACCGGGTAGAGGATCCGGTCCTCGGCCAGGTTGGACTGGTGCGCGTAGGTCGGCAGCGGGCTGTTGTCGATGATGTGCCCGAGGTCGATCCGCGCCTCCAGCGGCGCGACGTAGCCGCTGTACCCGGTGGACTCGTCGAGCGGCGCGGGCAGGCAGGTGCTGGTGGCCGGGTTGGCGGTGCACAGGCCGCTGCCGCCCTGGGCGGTGCTGGTGTACAGCCAGTTGTACTCGTCCACCTCGTCATTGGTGTGACCGGCGTTGTAGTACACGTTCATCGGGTAGCGCGGCACCGTCAGCGCCGTCCCCACCGCGCGCTGGTTCGCCTCGCGGGAGTGGTCGCTGCCGGTCCACTTGACCCCGGCGGCCGCCAGCGCGGGCGCCAGGTTGGGGTTGTCCACCGGCTGCTGCGGCAGGGTCGCCAGACCCGAGTGCTCACCGGTGACCAGTTCGGTGTTGTCCGTGCTGAAGCCGTGGTTGGCGGCCCACTGCTGGTTCTGGGTGATCGCCGTCTGGATGGTCGCCTTGCTCACCCAGGCGGTGCTGCCGTCGGCGTTGGTGGTGCAGGACCAGGGCACTGTCGCGGTGTTCTGGACGCAGCCCAGGAAGGGGTGGTCGTAGGTGTGGTTCACCCAGCGGAACGAGGACTTGGCCGAGGTCAGCGCGGTCAGCAGCGGATCCGAGCCGGTCGCGGCGGTCTGCTCGTCGCTGCCCCCGCCGTTGAAGAGGAAGTCGAAGGTGAAGTTGTGCGCCTGCTCCCACTGCTGGGCGTAGGTCACGTCCGCCGCGGTCATCCGGATGGTGGACTCGGCCGGGGTGCCGCTGCAGGCCGAGGCGGCGTCGCCGGGCGTGCACTTGGCGGTGCTGCTCCAGCGGTCGTCCGGCAGGAAGACGTCGTCGATGTGCTGCTCGTAGTAGTTGCGGTCGTAGCCGAGGTGGATGCCCTGGGTCATCCAGTCGACGATGCCCCGGGCCAGCAGCCGGTACTGCTGCTGGTACTGGTTGTAGGCGAAGGTCAGCACCAGTTCGGAGACGCCGCTGTGGTCGTACTCACCCGCCAGGACGCCCGCCGAACTGCTGCCGGGGATCGGGGCGGTGGCCAGCGGGGTGAAGGTCGCCCCCGCCGCCTGGGTGGCCAGCGGGGTGGCCAGGTAGCCGTAGCTCTCGGTCACGTTGGGGTCGTTGTCCTCGAACGGCAGCGTTCCCTTGAGGTACTTGAACGCCCCGGCGAGCCCGGCCGCGGTGACCGTCCCGGTGGTGCCGTCCAGCGAGCCGATGTAGCCGGGATTGGCCGCGTAGTTGAGCCCGACCGCAGGCTGGGCGTAGGTGTAGGCGTCGACCTGGCGGACCCCGAAGGTCTGCTCGTAGGCGGTCAGCGCGGCCATTTCGGCGGAGCCCGCCGCGAAGGGCGCGCTGTTGGGCAGCACCACGGCCTGGAACTTGCCCTCTGCCTGCCCGTTGACGGTGCCGCTGAGAAAGGCGGCGTTGATCGTCGGCCGGTTGCCGTCCGAGAGCTTCACCACCGTGTAGGGCGTCCCGGAGATGTCCATCTCGTTCATGATCGCGGCGGTGGCCGGCCCGCCGTCGTCCACGACCAGCACTCTGAGGTCGATGCGCTGCGCGGTCGCCGCGTGTGCTCCGGCGGCCGGTGCCACGGCTGCCAGCAGTCCCGCCGCGATGAACGCGGCGGCCCAACGGGTCCTACGACCCATGATGTTCCCCTCCCGTGACAGCCCACGTCCGAGTGGGCATGCCGAAGTACGGATGCGGCGCGATACCCGCGCCTCAATGAAATGAAGTGGCCCCCGCCATCGCATGAACGACATCAGACGCAGTAGCCCGTCGCCCCCGCGACTGTCCGCGTCCGCCAAGCCCCCGTCGCCGTCACTTCTGGTGCTGCTGTGACTGCGGTGCGTGGCGTTGCGTTGCGTTCATATGCTAGAAGTCCCGGCGCGACGCCCGTGTCCCTAATCGGCGAGAGCGGCCCAAAGCTCACCCCTGCGAGTTGATCCCCAGTCAGATGTTCGGATCCGATCACTCTCAAGGGGCACTGTCAGTGGCACCTCCTAGGCTGGCCCCATGACCGCAGCCACCACTCCCGTCGGCACCCTCACCCTCAGCGCGGACCAGGCCCGCCGCATCGCCCTGCGCGCCCAGGGCCTGCTCGGCGCCCCGGACCGGCGCGGCGGGGTGCGCGGCGTCCTGCGCAATCTGGGCGCGGTGCAGCTGGACACCATCTCGGTGCTGGCCCGCTCGCACGAGCTCGTCCCGTACGCCCGGCTGGGCCCGGTGGGGCGCACCGCCGTGGAGGCTGCCTACTGGAGCGGCGGCGCCTCCTTCGAGTACTGGTCCCACGCCGCCTGCATCCTGCCCGTCGAGGAGTGGCCGCTGTTCGCCTTCCGGCGCCGGGCCTTCCTCGCCCGCGGCCACCGCTGGCACCGGATGGAGGACGCGGACCGCTCCTGCGCCGAGGTGCTGGCCAGGCTGACCGCTGACGGACCGCTCACCTCGACCGAGCTCGGCGGCGCCCGGAAGGGCGGCGAGTGGTGGGACTGGTCCGAGACCAAGATCGCGGTGGAGTGGCTGCTGGACACCGGACGCGTGGTCTGCACCGAACGCCGCAGCTGGAAGCGGGTCTACGAGCTGGCCGAGCGAGCCGTCCCCGCCGAACTGCTCGACTCGGAACCCGACGACGACGCCTGCGTACGGCAGTTGGTGCGCCAGTCGGGCGCCGCGCTGGGGGTGGCCACCGGCAAGGACCTCAGCGACTACCACCGGCTGAAGGTCGACCAGGTCACCGCCGCCCTGCCCGACAGCGGACTGGTGCCGGTGCTGGTCGAGGGCTGGGGCCGGGGCGGGGCCGCAGCGCCGGCCTGGGCCGATCCGGCCGCGCTGGCGGCCGAGCCGCGTGGCCGGCACCGCGCCACGCTGCTCTCCCCGTTCGACTCGCTGATCTGGGACCGGGCCCGCACCGAGCGGATCTTCGGCCTCAGCCACCGACTGGAGGCGTACACCCCCAAGGAGAAGCGGCAGCACGGCTACTTCGCGATGCCGCTGCTGGCCGGCGGCCGGCTGGTCGGGCGGGTCGATCCGGCGCGCGAGGGCCGCACTCTGATCGCCCGTCAGGTGTCACTGGACTCGGCGAAGGCGCTCCCGGCACTGGCCCAGGCCCTGCGCGAGGCCGCCGAATGGGTCGGCTGCGACGCGGTCAGGGTGGAGCGGCTGGACGACGAAGCCCTGCGCACCCCGCTGGAGAAGCTGCTGCAGCAGTAGCCGGCCCCGCCCGCTCAGCCTATCTCCAGGATCTTCTCCCGCATCGCGTACACCACCGCCTCCATCCTGGAGTGCAGCTGCAGCTTCTCCAGGATGTTGCGGACATGGTTCTTCACGGTGTTCTCGCTGATGAAGAGCTGCTTGGCGATGTCGCGGTTGTTCAGCCCGGTGGCCACCAGCTTGAGCACCTCCAACTCCCGGTCGGTCAAGCGCGGGGCGGGCAGCAGCCTGCGGTCGTCGGTGCGCTGCTGGATCATCGACTTGAACTCGGTCAGCAGCTTCGCCGCCATCGAGGGGCTGATCTGCGACTGCCCGTCCGCGACCGCCCGGATCGCGGTCGCGACCTCGTCGGTGGAGATCTCCTTGAGCAGGTAGCCGGTGGCCCCCGCCTTGATCGCCTCGTAGAGATCGGCCTCCTCGTCGCTGATCGTCAACATGATGATCTTGGTGCTGGGGGCCACCTCCTTGATCGAGGTGCAGGCCTCGATACCGCTGCGGCGCGGCATCCTGACGTCCATGAGGATGATGTCCGGCAGCAGGTCGGCGGCCTTCTCCACGGCCTCGGCCCCATCCCCCGCCTCGCCCACCACCTGGATGTCCTCCTCCTGGGCGAGGACGATCTCCAGGCCGCGCCGAAAGAGGGCGTGGTCGTCCACGACCAGGACCCTGATCGGCTCTGCGGCACGCCGAGGCTCGTCGAGCTCCCGGTCGTCGCCGCGCCGCCCGTCCCATCGCTCCGCCATCCGGTTTTCCCCCTCGGCTGGTGGCTGTTGCCGCCATGATTCCACGCTCCGGCCGCCGTGCGATCATTCCGCAGGCCAGCATTGGCTCGGACGAGTGACTCCGGGCGCGCCGCAGGGGCGCGGCAATCCGTGCCACGCCCCTGCCGCGCCCCTGCGTCGAGTGCCGGGCAGCCGTCGGAGGGCTATCCCTGCCCCTCCAGCTTCAGATGGATGACGCCGTAGTCGTAGCCGTGCCGGCGGTAGACGACGCTCGGCTGCATGGTGTCGGTGTCCATGAAGAGGAAGAAGTCGTGGCCGACCAGCTCCATCTCGTAGAACGCCTGGTCGAGGGCCATCGGCACGGCCGCGTGGGTCTTCTCGCGGACGATCAGCGGACCGTCGCCCTCGATCTCCAGCGAACCGATCCTGGTCTTCGCCGCGGGCGCCTCGATCTGCTCGGGGGTGGCCACGTCGGGGGCGGACGAGAGCCGCGCCGTGGCCTCGGCCACGCTCATCGGCGAGCGCGGTCCCTTGTGCACCCGCCGCCGGTCGGCGACCTTGCGCAGTTGGGCGTCCAGCTTGGCGGAGGCCAGGTCGAGCGCGGCGTACGGGTCGGGGGCGCATGCCTCGGCCCGGATCACCGGTCCCCGGCTGTGCAGCGTGATCTCCACGCGCTCGGAGCGCTCCGCCTGACGGGGGTTGCGCTCCTTCGAGAGCTCCACGTCCAGGCTGATCACCTTGCCGTCGAGCTTCTGGATGTGCTCCAGCTTCTCGCTCACGTGCTTGCGGAACCGCTCGGGCACCTCGGTCTTCCGACCCTTGACGACGATGTCCACGCAGATCTCCGATCCCTTGCACTGTCGCCGGTCGAACCCTCAAGGTCCGCGCGGCCCATCGAGTACGCAGCACCGCCCGCTCGGGATGGGCGGAAGCGCCCCTCACATCCCTTCCTCCCCACTGGGGACGGTTGAAACCCCATAGAACAACGGTTCCCGGGATTCCGCCCGCCCGTTGCCGGGAGGATGCGGTGCGTTCAGGGCGACCGGGGGACACCGGCCACCGCCGGAACCTCCTGAGCACCCAAAATCGCGGCAGTACGGGGCCTTGTACAGCCCTCGCGTCAGTCCTACCCCCGTACGGATGAACTCACGGTAAAAATCCCCGGGCTTCCCGGCCGTTGCAGCATCCTGTTGTCCCCGCTCCGCGGAGGCCGACGCCGTCCCGCGACCTGCCCGGGACCGTCCCTCTGCCGGCCGCGACCACCGTCGATGCCCGGAGGATCCCCCGTGACCAGCGCGTCCGTCCGCCTCTTCGATGCCGCCCTGGACCTGCTCGTCCCGGCGCAGTGCGTGGGCTGCGGCCTGCAGCACGCCCAGCTCTGCGCCGCCTGCCGGGAGGAGCTCGACCGGGCGCGGCCGCGCGCCGCGCGCCCCCAGGCCGCGCCGCCCGGACTACCGGAGGTGTATGCAGCAACCACCTACGAGGGGGCCGCCCGGCAGATCCTGCTCGCGCACAAGGAGCGCGGCGCGCTCAGACTGGCCCAGCCCCTCGGCGGCGCGCTCGCCCGCGCCGTCCGCACCGCCGTACCGACCGGCGCCTCCGCCCACGGCGCTCCGCTGCTGCTCGTCCCGATGCCCTCGGCGCCGTCGACCGTGCGGGCCCGCGGGCACGATCCGACCCGCAGGCTCACCCTGGCGGCCACCCGCGCCCTGCGGCGCGCGGGCGTACCCGCCCGACTGCTGGCCGTGCTGCGCCAGCAGCGGGCCGTCGCCGACCAGTCCGAGCTGGGCGCGGCGGAACGGCTGCGCAATCTGAGCGGGGCGCTGGGGGTGCCGCCGCACCGGCGCGGTCTGCTCGGCCACGGCCGGATCGTCCTGGTCGACGACCTGGTGACGACCGGCGCGACCCTGGCCGAGGGCGCCCGCGCCCTGGCCGAGGCGGGCGGGGACGTGCTGGCGGCCGCGGTCGTCGCCGCGACCGTCCGCAGGGACGGTCCCGCCCCGGGGTCCCGGGCCGGTCAGCCCGGGTAACTCGGCATGGGGCCCTGGTGGGAACTGCTGCCCGCGTTGGTCAGAACCTCCCAGACGCCCTTCTCCCAGCGGTAGACCTTGCTTCTCTCGGTGGGGTCGGAGGAGCCGCTCGCATCCCGCAGGTACGGCGCCTTGACGCCGGTACCCAGCGTGCTCGGATCCTGCTGGAGCGCGCTGACGCTGTTCATCCCGTCCGCGTACGACGGCGCCTGGAGGCCCGGCATGACACCGGAGGAACCGTCGATCTCCCAGACCGACGGGGCCTTGCCGGTCGTGGTCTGCTGGCCGAGCACGATGATGCTGTCCCCGTCGTTCCAGGACAGCGACGTGACGCTGGTCAGCGTGTCGCCGGGGACGATCGTGTGCAGACCGGCGATGGTCAGCTCGGAGGTCCCGCCGCTGCTGGTCCGCTGGATCCGGCCGACCTGGACCGAGATGCTGCCGGCGTTGTCGACGGCCAGCGCGATCCTGGCCCCGTCCGCCGCGACCTTGGCGTCGGTGACCCGGCCCTTCAACCCCGCCACGGTGACCGGGACGACCTTCCCCGTACTGCCGTCCACAGCGCCGATCCCCTGACCCGCCCGGCCGGCGCTGACCGTCCACAGCGTGCCGAGGCTGTCCCAGCTCAGCGACCCGAACCCGTTGGTGTCGGTGGTCACCGGGTGGGTGGGGGCCGTCACGCTCGTCAGCGTGCTGACATAGAGGGACTTCTGGTCGCTCGACACCACGGCGACCCTGCCGCTGAGGTCGGGCGCCACCGCGAAGCCGCTGATGCTCTTGACGCCGGCGGGCGCGAGCAGTCCGGTCACCTCCTGCGGACCCGTGGGGTGGACCGCGTCAAGACTGGCGAGGCGTCCCTTCGAGTCCACGAAGTACATGATCGGCTGCTCGGTCGCCGACTGCGTGGGCGCATAGGGGCTGTCGCTGCCGGTGCTGCAGGACGGCGTCGAGTCGCTGCCCTGGTAGAGGCTGAGCTGTCTGATCTGCTGGCCCGCCTCCTTGGCCTGCTGGGTCGAGACCTGGGCCAGGGTGAAGAAGAGCTGGGCGGCCATCCGCGCGCAGCTCTGCGGCTCCCGGCTCACCTGGCCCTTGAGCCGCACGGATGCGGTGCCGTCGGCGGAGACCTGCACGGAGGAGGCGGAGTCGGCCAGGACGGTACCGCTGGGGAAGCCGGGCTGCACCGCCGGAGCCAGCCAGGAACTCGGCCCGCGCAACAGGATGTTGGCGGCTTCGGTCAACGGGTCGACATGGCTGCGCACAAAGACCGGGTCGGCCACCAGCGGCGTCTGCGGCCCGTTCGCGGACTGGCCGGCGATCGGGTAGTAGACGTTGACGGACTCGTATATCCGCTGGAAGTCCTCCTTCTTGAGCACCAGTCCGTCGGGCAGAGTATCGATCCGCCAGCCGCTGGGGCCCTTGGTGAAGGTGTAGTCCTCCTGGAACGGAACGTTGTTGACGGGGCTGAAGGCATGCCGGGCGTCAAGCGCCGCGACCTTGTTGCCGGTGACCCGGATGACCTCCTTGGTGGAGCTGCTGAGCGTCGGCATCAGCATCGGCTTCAGACCGTCGACGACGGTCGCGCTCTGCTCCGGATGCCAGGCCTTGTTGGCGTTCGGGGACAGGAACTCCTTGGCGGTGGTGTATCCGGACTCGTCGGACACCAGATCGTCGAAGAAGCTCGACAGCAGCTGCTCCGGCGAGTTCCCGGCCTTCGGCGGCTCGGCGACGACCACCACCTGCTGGGCGTCGTTCACGCTGGTGCTCAGCCGCGGCGGGGTGCCGCTGTCGGGCATCGCGGCGCAACCGGCGAGCACCAGCGCGGAGGCGAGCACCCCCAGGACGCGGATGTCACGCCTCATCGTCGTCCGTTCCCTCATCGCGCCCTTCCTTGGACACCACGATCTGCGCGCCCGTGATGCCGTACCCCGACGATGCCCTGACGTCGGCCGGATTGCTGGGCGGCAGTGCCGCCCGACCGGGAACGTCAGGGATCACGGAACCGTATCCCAGCACTCCGCCGAGGCCGGAACCGAGCCCCGTGCCCAGCACCCCCCCGCCGCGCGTACCGGGCGCCTCCTCCGGAGCCTCCGAGGACATCGCCGTACCGACCC
This sequence comes from Streptomyces sp. 846.5, assembly GCF_004365705.1. Classification (NCBI taxonomy): domain Bacteria; kingdom Bacillati; phylum Actinomycetota; class Actinomycetes; order Kitasatosporales; family Streptomycetaceae; genus Streptomyces; species Streptomyces sp. 846.5. The sequence goes on along the minus strand of NZ_SOBN01000001.1, from coordinate 5,309,315 downwards.
GCGAGGCGCGCATGTAGGGCATGCCCGGCACGGCCAGGCCCCGGTTGCCGCGGGAGTCGGCCGGTTCGAGCGGGATCGGCGACCGCTGGATCTCGCCACCCGCGTTGCGCGGCACCGTCAGCCGGAACTGCGAGCCGCCTCCCGGCTCGCCCCAGGCGTGCAGCCAGCCGCCGTGCAGTGCGGCGTCCTCCAGCGCGATCGACAGACCCAGGCCGGTGCCACCGGTGGTGCGGGCCCGCGCCGGGTCCGCCCGCCAGAAGCGGTTGAACACCCGGGACGCCTCACCGGGCTTCAGCCCGATGCCGTGGTCCCGCACGGCCACGGCCACCGCGCCGTCGCCCGCCGCCAGGATCACCTCGATGTCGCGGCCCTCGCCGTGCTCCAGGGCGTTCACCACCAGATTGCGCAGCACCCGCTCGATCCGGCGCGGGTCGACCTCGGCGACCACCGGCTCGTCGGCGCCACGCACCACGACGGCGCTGCCCTTGGTCCTGGCCAGTGGCTCGGCGGCGTCGATCACCCGGCCGACCACCTCGCGCAGGTCGGCGGGCTCGGCGTCGAGGATCGCCGCGCCCGCGTCGAACCGGCTGATCTCCAGCAGGTCAGCGAGCAGGGACTCGAACCGGTCCAACTGGTTCTGCAGCAGCTCGGCGGAGCGCTCCGCCGCCGGATCGCCGAAGTCGTCCCGCGACTCGTACAGCAGGTCGGCCGCCATCCGCACGGTGGTGAGCGGAGTACGCAGCTCGTGGGACACGTCCGAGACAAATCGGCGCTGGACCCGGGAGAGCTCCTCCAACTGCCGGATCTGCGTCTGCAGCGCGGCGCCCATCCGGTTGAAGGACTCGCCGAGACGGGCGATGTCGTCCGTCCCGGAGACCTTCATCCGCTCGTCCAACCGCCCGTCGGCGAGCCGTTCGGAGATCTCGGCGGCCATCCGCACCGGGGTGACGACCTGACGGACCACCAGCCAGGAGATCGCGCCCAGCAGCACGACCACGAAGATCCCGGCCGTGGCCAGCGTCGTCCCCACCAGGTTCAGCGTCGAGCTCTCCAGGGTGAACGGGAAGACGTAGTAGAGCTGGTAGGGCTGCCCGTTGATGCCGGGGGTCGACAGCTGCTGCCCGACCACCAGCCCTGACTCGGGGGATTTGTTGGAGGCCGGGGTGTAGTAGATCGTCGTGTACTCGGCCTGGTAGCCGCTCGAACTCTTGACCACGCTCTCCCGGAGGGTCGAGCTGATGGTGCGGTCCGGGTCCACCCCACCCCATTGCCGGGGCGTCTGGGAGCTGAAGGCCTGGGCGGTCTGGCCCGAGTCGGGCACCATCCCGACCACCATGTACTGGCCGGCTCCGCTGATGGCGAGAGAGCTGACCTGCCGCGAGAGCAGGGTCCCCATGTCCAGTCCGCCGTCGGCACCGGTGCATCCGGTCTGACCGGTTCCACTCACCGTGGAGCTCGGGGACTGCGACGCGCTTGAGCACTGGGCGGTCTGGTTCTTCAGGGCAGCAGTGAACCCGGCCTCCGCCTGGGTGACGGCAGCCTGGTCCTTGGCATTGAGCAGGCCGTTCCGGACCGTCTTCATGACCACGAGCCCGAGCATCAGGACCGCGCCGAGCGACAGCACCAGGGTGATCGCGACCACCCGCACCTGGATGGAACGCTGGTAGAGCGCGGACATCCGCCGGTACGGGCGCCGCAGCCGCCGCCCGAGCAGCGAGAACAGCGCCTTGGTACCGGCGAACATGCCTATCCGGTGCGCCTGCTGCGCCTGCGCGGACGACGGGTACGAGGTCAGTGCGTCGTCCGGATTGGGCGCAGGGGCTCCCTGCCACTCAGGAGGAGTCGACCGCCCGCCGTCCGGCCCGGGCGCGACGGGGGTCCGACCGCTCATCTCAACTCGGTCCCGCCTTGTACCCGACGCCGCGCACCGTCACCACGATCTCCGGGCGCTCCGGATCCCGCTCGATCTTGGAGCGCAACCGCTGCACATGGACGTTGACCAGTCGGGTGTCGGCGGCGTGGCGGTAGCCCCACACCTGCTCCAGCAGCACCTCGCGGGTGAACACCTGCCACGGCTTGCGGGCCAGCGCCACCAGCAGGTCGAACTCCAGCGGCGTGAGCGGAATGGACCGACCGTCCCGCTTCACGGAGTGCCCGGCCACGTCGATCGTCAGATCACCGATCGCCAGCTGCTCCGGGCTCGGCTCCTCGGCCCGACGCAGCCGGGCCCGCACCCGGGCCACCAGCTCCTTGGGCTTGAAGGGCTTGGTCATGTAGTCATCCGCACCGGACTCAAGCCCGACCACCACGTCCACGGTGTCGGTCTTGGCGGTGAGCATGACGATTGGCACACCCGACTCGGCACGGATCTGACGACAGACGTCGATTCCGTCCCGGCCGGGCAACATCAGGTCGAGGAGCACCAGGTCGGGCTTCACCTCACGGAAAACAGCCAGAGCCTTGTCGCCGTCCGCGACAAAAGAAGGCTCAAAACCCTCCCCGCGCAGCACGATGCCAAGCATCTCAGCCAGAGCAGTGTCGTCATCGACGATCAAGACGCGTCCCTTCATGCTTCCCATGGTCTCATTACGGAAACGTGACCTGGGGCACAGTCGGCGAGACTTCCGCCACTCGTTCGAGTTTCCCGGCCTTACTTATGACCTTTTGCACACAATATGGACAGAGTGTCATCTCACACCGGGCCCGATCTGCCGCAGGGTACGGCCCTGTTGCGGCTTTCAGGGGTACCGGCATGGCTCAAAGTGATCGGCCGGGGGTGCAGCGCGGAGTTCGTGGGGGCTGCCCGGGGCTGTGCGGGGGCTGTACAGGCGCATGAAGCGGCGGATGCCTTGGAATCAGAGGGCACCGCCATGACACGATGTGCGCTACTCCGTGCTTCAGGCTCCAACCTCCATGGCGACACCACCACGGCTCCACGACAGAGACGGACCAACGACGTATGACCGACACCCCGAGCCGACGCCCCACGGAACCCTCGGCTCCCGAGTCGGCCGACACCCCGGTCACTCCTGAGGGAGTCGCAGAGGCTACGGGGGGCGCGGCGAAGCCTTCGATCCCCGCGCAGCCGCCCCGCCGCTCGTACGCCCGCACCGGTACGGAAGGTGCTGCGGGGAGGGGGCCGACGCTGGGCGGACCTGGTCTGCGGCACCGGCCTGGGGGCAGTTGTCCACCGCGCCGATCCCCGGCTGGGAGTGGTCGGGGAGTTGGATCCCCAAGCCCGGCGTCGTTCCGCTGCGCCCGCTCGGCGTCGGAGAGATCCTCAGCGGCGCGACCGCGCTCCTCACGCGCTACTGGCGCACTGCGCTGACTGTGTCCGCAGCGGTGGGCGTGCTGTCCCAGCTCGTGGTCGCCCTGGTCACCGCGGTCCTCCCGGTGCCTTCCAGCGCCGACCTGACGCTCTCCAGCACCGGCGACTCCGCTGCCGACCTCCACCGCACCCTTGTCAGCCTGGCTGACATCGCCCCGCTCGTCGGCGCCACCGGAGCCATCAGCCTGTTCGCGGGAACCCTCGCCACCGCCGGCCTGGCCACCGTGGCGAGCAAGGCTGTCATGGGCAAACCCGCCTCCCCGGCCGAGGCCTGGCGTGCCGTCAACTCCCGCCTGCCGTCCACCGTCGGCCTCGGTCTCATCACCACCTGCGCCACCTTCGGCACCCTGGCGCTCTCCGCTGCCCCTTGGCTGATCGCCAACGCCGCCCACAGTTCCGACGCCGCCATCTCGGCAAGCGCGCTGCTGATCCTGCCGGGGTCGGTCGTCGCGCTGTGGCTGTGCATCTCCATGGGTCTGGCCGCACCGGCCCTGGTCCTCGAACGCCAGGGCATCCGAGCGGCCCTGGCCCGTTCCTTCCGCCTGGTCCGCGGCGCCTGGTGGCGAATCTTCGGCGTAACCGTGCTCGTCTCCCTCCTCACCGGCCTGGTCAGCGGACTCATCGCACTGCCGTTCACCGCAGTCGACCTGATCGCCAACGGCACCGGCTCCGACGGCACCGCAGTCTCCTCCCTGCTGCTCGCCGCCATCGGCGGGTCCATCGGAGCCGCCCTGACCCTCCCGATCACCGCCGGCGCCTCCGCCCTCCTCTACATCGACCAACGCATCCGCCGCGAGGCCCTGGACCTCGAACTCGCCGCAGCCGTCGGCATCCCCAACTACGGCCACTGAATGCGCACAGACCTGCCCGCTGCCCGCAACGCCATCGACGCCGGCTTCGCCGGAGTGGAGGTGCACGCCGCCAACGGCTATCTCCTGCACCAGTTCCTGGCACAGGGAACCAACCACCGCACCGACGCCTACGGTGGGTCGGTGGCCGGCCGCATTCGGTTCACGGTGGAGGCGGTACGAGCCGTGGCCGACACGATCGGCCCCGAGCGGGTCGGCGTGCGGATCGCACCCGGACTCACCGTCAACGGCATCGACGAGGGCGATACCGAAGAGATCTATCCGGCGCTCGTCCCTGCCCTGGCCGATATCGACATTACCTACGTGCACGTGGTCTTCGCGGATCCGGATCAGCCGCTCTTCCAGGAGATCCGCAAGGCCTGGCCGGGCACACTTATCGCCAACCCGGTCCTTGGCTGGGGGAAGCCGTTGCCGGCCGACGGCGGAAAGCACGAGAGCGAGCGGCTCCTCGCCGCCGGAGCCGACCTGGTCTCACTCGGCCGCCCGGTTCCTCGCCAACCCAGACCTGGTGGAACGACTGCGCACCAGCCCGCCGATCAACCAGGTCCGAGACGAGGGCCTGATGTACACGGGCGGTGAAACCGGACACTCCGACCATCCCGTCCTGACCACCAGCCCACATCGAGTCGAGACAGCTGCCCCGATCGGATCGTGACCAGCGCGAGCTACGGCCACCCAGGGCGCAGGCGCCCCTCAGTTGAGAGAGGGTGCGCTTGATCGTGGGGGTGGGGGTGGGGTGGGTTTTGCTGCCGAGCCCCCTTCCAGCGGCAGGGTGTGCGGTGCGTGTACGCTCCCGGTGATCGTTCGTCAGTTCCGTGGGGCGCGTTGGTGTGTGGGTGGCTGGGGTGGCTCGCTCCGCTCGCGGCAACTACGAGGAGCGGGGCCGGGGCGGGGCACGGTTGCTGGGCGCGGGTCGGCGGGGGTGGGGCGTGCAGAAACGTTCCTGCTGGGGTCGGGAGTGGTTTTGGGGTCACTGCCTACGTTCGGGTCACTGGCCCGACGGATCCTGCCCGCTTTGTCCGGTTCTGGCGTCGGGGGAGTGACCCGAAAGCATGGGCAGTGACCCGAAAAGCCCGGCCCTTGGGTGAACCGGGGTAGCAGAAGCGTTTCTGCACGCCCCACCCCGCCACGCGCGTCCGGGAACGGCATCCGGCACCGGTCTGGCTCCCCCGCTGTTGTTGGCCCGCGAGCGGAGCGAGCAGCAGCAACAAGCCACGGACGGGGGTGGGCGGCATCGGTGGCGTCATGTAAGCCACCCACCCTTGCCGCCGGCCCGTGGTGGCGTCCGGCCTCCCCGGTGCAGGTGGTGTGGGAACGCAGGTAAGCCCCCTGACCGGTGGTCAGGGGGCTTACCTGGAATGGTTGTTCGGCGGCGTCCTACTCTCCCACAGGGTCCCCCCTGCAGTACCATCGGCGCTGTGAGGCTTAGCTTCCGGGTTCGGGATGTTTCCGGGCGTTTCCCTCACGCTATGACCACCGAAACTCTATGAAGATGTCAACCAACTCGCCGCCGGAAGCGGGGGGTCGTTTCTTCAGAACAACACAGTGGACGCGTAGCAGCTATGGTCAAGCCCTCGGCCTATTAGTACCGGTCAGCTCCACCCCTTGCGGGGCTTCCACATCCGGCCTATCAACCCAGTCGTCTACTGGGAGCCTTACCCACTCGATGGTGGTGGGAGTCCTCATCTCGAAGCAGGCTTCCCGCTTAGATGCTTTCAGCGGTTATCCCTCCCGAACGTAGCCAACCAGCCATGCCCTTGGCAGGACAACTGGCACACCAGAGGTTCGTCCGTCCCGGTCCTCTCGTACTAGGGACAGCCCTTCTCAAGACTCCTGCGCGCGCAGCGGATAGGGACCGAACTGTCTCACGACGTTCTAAACCCAGCTCGCGTACCGCTTTAATGGGCGAACAGCCCAACCCTTGGGACCTACTCCAGCCCCAGGATGCGACGAGCCGACATCGAGGTGCCAAACCATCCCGTCGATATGGACTCTTGGGGAAGATCAGCCTGTTATCCCCGGGGTACCTTTTATCCGTTGAGCGACGGCGCTTCCACAAGCCACCGCCGGATCACTAGTCCCTGCTTTCGCACCTGCTCGACCCGTCGGTCTCACAGTCAAGCTCCCTTGTGCACTTACACTCAACACCTGATTGCCAACCAGGCTGAGGGAACCTTTGGGCGCCTCCGTTACATTTTAGGAGGCAACCGCCCCAGTTAAACTACCCACCAGACACTGTCCCTGATCCGGATCACGGACCCAGGTTAGACATCCAGCACGACCAGAGTGGTATTTCAACGACGACTCCACAACCACTGGCGTGGCCGCTTCACAGTCTCCCACCTATCCTACACAAGCCGAACCGAACACCAATATCAAGCTATAGTAAAGGTCCCGGGGTCTTTCCGTCCTGCTGCGCGAAACGAGCATCTTTACTCGTAATGCAATTTCACCGGGCCTATGGTTGAGACAGTCGAGAAGTCGTTACGCCATTCGTGCAGGTCGGAACTTACCCGACAAGGAATTTCGCTACCTTAGGATGGTTATAGTTACCACCGCCGTTTACTGGCGCTTAAGTTCTCAGCCTCGCCCCGTCGAAACAGAGCTAACCGGTCCCCTTAACGTTCCAGCACCGGGCAGGCGTCAGTCCGTATACATCGCCTTACGGCTTCGCACGGACCTGTGTTTTTAGTAAACAGTCGCTTCTCGCTGGTCTCTGCGGCCGGCCCCAGCTCAGACAGTGAATGTCGTCACCAGCACCGGCCCCCCTTCTCCCGAAGTTACGGGGGCATTTTGCCGAGTTCCTTAACCATAGTTCACCCGAACGCCTCGGTATTCTCTACCTGACCACCTGAGTCGGTTTGGGGTACGGGCCGCCATGAAACTCGCTAGAGGCTTTTCTCGACAGCATAGGATCATCCACTTCACCACAATCGGCTCGGCATCAGGTCTCAGACTATGTGTTGTGCGGATTTGCCTGCACAACGTCCTACACCCTTACCCCGGGACAACCACCGCCCGGGCTGGACTACCTTCCTGCGTCACCCCATCGCTCACCTACTACCCTGTTGGGTCACCGGCTCCACCACTCCCCCTCGTCCGAAGACTCCGGGGCGGCTTCGCGGGTTTAGCATCCAGAGGTTCGACGTTGGCGCTTCAAAGCGGGTACGGGAATATCAACCCGTTGTCCATCGACTACGCCTGTCGGCCTCGCCTTAGGTCCCGACTTACCCTGGGCAGATCAGCTTGACCCAGGAACCCTTGGTCAATCGGCGCAAGAGTTTCCCACTCTTGTATCGCTACTCATGCCTGCATTCTCACTCGTGAACCGTCCACAACTCGTTTCCACGGCTGCTTCACCCGGCACACGACGCTCCCCTACCCATCACAACACCCGTTGGGGCTTCACGTTGCAATGACACGGCTTCGGCGGTGTACTTGAGCCCCGCTACATTGTCGGCGCGGAATCACTTGACCAGTGAGCTATTACGCACTCTTTAAAGGGTGGCTGCTTCTAAGCCAACCTCCTGGTTGTCTCTGCGACTCCACATCCTTTCCCACTTAGCACACGCTTAGGGGCCTTAGCCGGTGTTCTGGGCTGTTTCCCTCTCGACCATGGAGCTTATCCCCCACAGTCTCACTGCCGCGCTCTCACTTACCGGCATTCGGAGTTTGGCTAAGGTCAGTAACCCGGTGGGGCCCATCGCCTATCCAGTGCTCTACCTCCGGCAAGAAACACACGACGCTGCACCTAAATGCATTTCGGGGAGAACCAGCTATCACGGAGTTTGATTGGCCTTTCACCCCTAACCACAGGTCATCCCCCAGGTTTTCAACCCTGGTGGGTTCGGTCCTCCACACGGTCTTACCCGCGCTTCAACCTGCCCATGGCTAGATCACTCCGCTTCGGGTCTTGGGCGCGCTACTACACCGCCCTATTCGGACTCGCTTTCGCTACGGCTACCCCACACGGGTTAACCTCGCAACACACCGCAAACTCGCAGGCTCATTCTTCAAAAGGCACGCAGTCACGACCAGTAAGGGCAAGCCCTCCTGGAGACGCTCCCACGGCTTGTAGGCACACGGTTTCAGGTACTATTTCACTCCGCTCCCGCGGTACTTTTCACCATTCCCTCACGGTACTGTCCGCTATCGGTCACTAGGGAATATTTAGGCTTAGCGGGTGGTCCCGCCAGATTCACACGGAATTTCTCGGGCTCCGTGCTACTTGGGAACATCACAAAGGAGCCGCCAGTGTTTCGTCTACGGGGGTCTTACCCTCTACGCCGGACCTTTCGCATGTCCTTCGACTACACCAACGGTTTCTGACTCCTCGCTGATCCGGCAGAATCAGCCTGTAAGTCCCACGACCCCGCAATGGCAACCCCTGCCGGGTATCACACCACTACGGTTTAGCCTCATCCGATTTCGCTCGCCACTACTCTCGGAATCACGGTTGTTTTCTCTTCCTGCGGGTACTGAGATGTTTCACTTCCCCGCGTTCCCTCCACACCGCCTATGTGTTCAGCAGCGGGTGACAGCCCATGACGACTGCCGGGTTTCCCCATTCGGACACCCCCGGATCAAAGCTCGGTTGACAGCTCCCCGGGGCCTATCGTGGCCTCCCACGTCCTTCATCGGTTCCTAGTGCCAAGGCATCCACCGTGCGCCCTTAAAAACTTGGCCACAGATGCTCGCGTCCACTGTGCAGTTCTCAAGCAACGACCAGCCACCCACCTCAACCAAGCATGGGGCCGGCACCGAAGACCCGACCATACGGCCGCGCCCTCAGGACCCAACAACGTGCCCGACCCGACCCGTCCATGACTGTGTTCCACACCGAAGCAGTACTAACAGTCACCAACAAGCCGTGCCGAATAGTCAACGTTCCACCCATGAGCGAACCAGCACCGGACAGTCGCCGGTGTCCTGGCCTCTGACCGTCGATGACGGTAGAAGTGCTCCTTAGAAAGGAGGTGATCCAGCCGCACCTTCCGGTACGGCTACCTTGTTACGACTTCGTCCCAATCGCTGGTCCCACCTTCGACAGCTCCCTCCCACAAGGGGTTGGGCCACCGGCTTCGGGTGTTACCGACTTTCGTGACGTGACGGGCGGTGTGTACAAGGCCCGGGAACGTATTCACCGCAGCAATGCTGATCTGCGATTACTAGCAACTCCGACTTCATGGGGTCGAGTTGCAGACCCCAATCCGAACTGAGACCGGCTTTTTGAGATTCGCTCCACCTCGCGGTATCGCAGCTCATTGTACCGGCCATTGTAGCACGTGTGCAGCCCAAGACATAAGGGGCATGATGATTTGACGTCGTCCCCACCTTCCTCCGAGTTGACCCCGGCAGTCTCCTGTGAGTCCCCGGCATAACCCGCTGGCAACACAGAACGAGGGTTGCGCTCGTTGCGGGACTTAACCCAACATCTCACGACACGAGCTGACGACAACCATGCACCACCTGTATACCGACCACAAGGGGGCGTACATCTCTGCACGTTTCCGGTATATGTCAAGCCTTGGTAAGGTTCTTCGCGTTGCGTCGAATTAAGCCACATGCTCCGCTGCTTGTGCGGGCCCCCGTCAATTCCTTTGAGTTTTAGCCTTGCGGCCGTACTCCCCAGGCGGGGAACTTAATGCGTTAGCTGCGGCGCGGACCACGTGGAATGTGACCCACACCTAGTTCCCAACGTTTACGGCGTGGACTACCAGGGTATCTAATCCTGTTCGCTCCCCACGCTTTCGCTCCTCAGCGTCAGTAATGGCCCAGAGATCCGCCTTCGCCACCGGTGTTCCTCCTGATATCTGCGCATTTCACCGCTACACCAGGAATTCCGATCTCCCCTACCACACTCTAGCCTGCCCGTATCGAATGCAGACCCGGAGTTAAGCCCCGGGCTTTCACATCCGACGCGACAAGCCGCCTACGAGCTCTTTACGCCCAATAATTCCGGACAACGCTCGCACCCTACGTATTACCGCGGCTGCTGGCACGTAGTTAGCCGGTGCTTCTTCTGCAGGTACCGTCACTTGCGCTTCTTCCCTGCTGAAAGAGGTTTACAACCCGAAGGCCGTCATCCCTCACGCGGCGTCGCTGCATCAGGCTTTCGCCCATTGTGCAATATTCCCCACTGCTGCCTCCCGTAGGAGTCTGGGCCGTGTCTCAGTCCCAGTGTGGCCGGTCGCCCTCTCAGGCCGGCTACCCGTCGTCGCCTTGGTAGGCCATCACCCCACCAACAAGCTGATAGGCCGCGGGTTCATCCTGCATCGCCAGAGCTTTCCACGCACACCCCATGCGGAGATGCGTCGTATCCGGTATTAGACCTCGTTTCCAAGGCTTGTCCCAGAATGCAGGGCAGATTACCCACGTGTTACTCACCCGTTCGCCACTGATCCACCCCGAAAGGCTTCACCGTTCGACTTGCATGTGTTAAGCACGCCGCCAGCGTTCGTCCTGAGCCAGGATCAAACTCTCCGTGAATGTCATCACGCAAGAGCGGCACAGCTACCACCGGAATAGGAGGTCCCGTGCACTGCGTCCTCGCTAGTGTTTTAAAACAGTTTCCCAAAGGAACCTCGACCACCCACAGAATTGCAGGCGGACGGGGTATCAACATTTGGCGTTGACTTTTGGCACGCTGTTGAGTTCTCAAGGTACGGACGCTTCCTTCGAGCGGCTTTCACACCAGCCCTCCGGGCGCTTCCTTCGTTTCCCAGCCTAGCAGACCGTTTCGGCCGGTCAAACCAGTCGAATTTCGCTTACTGCTGTGCTGGCGGCGAATTGCTCCGCCGTTGCCAGAAAGCTTATCAGGCTTTCCGACCCGCTTTCGCGGCCCACCGTCCTGCGACAGCGCGAACAGCATTGACCCGGCATTTCTGCCGGATTCCCTGCTGGATTTCGACTGCCCTCGGGGGCGAGGTGTCAGAGACTACTCACCTGCCATGCGACTTGTCCAATCGCAGGCAACCGCTCGAACCTACCCGGCGTCGCCGGGCCCGTCAACGGCTTTGCTCGGTGGAGTTTCCAGCTGCTCCAGCTCGATGCCGGGGGCGGCCAGCAGGACATCGCCGGCCAGGTGGACGACGCTCTCCTCGCCTGTGCCGAGGTCGGCCACGCGGTAGCGCTCGACCAGGAGCGGGCCGCTGTCGGTGGCGTGGGTGTCGGTCGCCTCCAGGGTCCAGCCCTGGTCGATGGTGTGCGGTGCCAGCACCGGGTCGGTCAGGTGCACCAGGCGCAGCCGGGTCGTGTCGCCGGGCTGGAGCCGGAGCAGGCGGGCGGTCGCGATGAGGAAGGCCGGGGAGCGGCCCATGAAGGCGTGGGCGCGCTCGGTGCCCTCGCGGGCGTGTTGGCCGGTGGGGTCGGACTCGTGGCTGCGGACCCAGCTGAGACCGTCCAGTAGGCCGCCGCGGATCTGCCAGCCCTGGTGCCGGAGTTCCAGCCGGAGCGGGCGGCTGAGCTGGTCGAGCGTGAGGTCGATCGACCCCTCGGGCTCCCCCGAGACGGAGAAGGTCTGCGCTGTGTAGCGCCAGCCGGACGGGCCGCGGGCGCAGCTGAAGCGTTCCTCGCCGAGAGGGGTGTCGTCGTGGGTGTCGTGGAAGGAGTAGCGGCCGCTGGGCATGGTCCGACTCTAGAGGCGGGTCCCTGGCCGGACAGCCGAGTGGCCGGCCTCCCGGGGCGGGAGGCCGGCCACTCAAGCGCTTACCGCACGCTCACTACCGGGATCAGTAGCGGTACTGCTCCGGCTTGTACGGGCCCTCGACCGGGACGCCGATGTAGGCGGCCTGCTCCTCGGTCAGGACGGTGAGCTTGACGCCCAGCGCGTCCAGGTGGAGGCGGGCGACCTTCTCGTCCAGGTGCTTGGGCAGCACGTAGACGCCGACCGGGTACTCCTCGGTCTTGGTGAAGAGCTCGATCTGGGCGATGGTCTGGTTCGCGAAGGAGTTGGACATCACGAACGACGGGTGACCGGTCGCGTTGCCGAGGTTCAGCAGGCGGCCCTCGGACAGCATGATGATGGTGTGGCCGTCGGCGAAGCGCCACTCGTGGACCTGGGGCTTGACCTCGGTCCGGACGATGCCCGGCAGCTTGGCGAGGCCGGCGATGTCGATCTCGTTGTCGAAGTGGCCGATGTTGCCGACGATGGCCTGGTGCTTCATCTTCTCCATCTGGCTCGCAAGGATGATGTCCTTGTTGCCGGTGGTGGTGATGAAGATGTCGGCGATGCCGACGACCTCGTCCAGGGTGGTGACCTGGTAGCCGTCCATGGCCGCCTGCAGGGCGCAGATCGGGTCGACCTCGGTGACGATGACGCGGGCGCCCTGGCCGCGGAGGGACTCGGCGCAGCCCTTGCCGACGTCGCCGTAGCCGCAGACCACGGCGACCTTGCCGCCGATGAGGACGTCGGTGGCGCGGTTGATGCCGTCGATCAGCGAGTGGCGGCAGCCGTACTTGTTGTCGAACTTCGACTTGGTGACGGCGTCGTTGACGTTGATGGCCGGGAACAGCAGGCTGCCGTCGCGGAACATCTCGTACAGGCGGTGGACACCGGTGGTGGTCTCCTCGGTGACGCCCTTGATCGCGGCGGCGGCCTCGGTCCACTTGCTCTGGCTCTCGGCCAGGCTGCGGTTCAGGAGCTCCAGGACGATGCGGAACTCGTCGTTGTCGGCGGTCGAGGGGTCCGGCGCGACGCCGGCCTTCTCGAACTCGACCCCCTTGTGGATCAGCATCGTGGCGTCGCCGCCGTCGTCGAGGATCATGTTGGGGCCGACCTCGCCGGGCCAGGTGAGGGCCTGCTCGGTGCACCACCAGTACTCCTCCAGGCTCTCCCCCTTCCAGGCGAAGACCGGGACGCCCTGCGGGTTCTCAGGGGTGCCCTCGGGGCCGACCGCGATCGCGGCGGCGGCGTGGTCCTGGGTGGAGAAGATGTTGCAGGAGCACCAGCGGACCTGGGCGCCGAGAGCGGTGAGCGTCTCGATGAGCACGGCGGTCTGGATGGTCATGTGGAGCGAGCCGGTGATCCGGGCGCCGGCCAGCGGCTGAGCGGCCGCGTACTCCTTGCGGATGGACATCAGGCCGGGCATCTCGTGCTCGGCCAGCTGGATCTCCTTGCGCCCGAAGGCGGCCAGGGAGAGGTCGGCAACCTTGAAGTCGCCGGTGGGAGTTGCGGACATGCTTGGTCTCCATCGCTATCGCTACGAGGCGCCGGCTGCGCCGGCCCGGGCAGTGGTGGGACGCGGACACGACGAGCAGCGCCGACGTCGCGCAGGGTGCGCGGGTCTGCGAGGTCGTGCCTTGTGCGGCCCAGTGCGTCGGAGGCCCTCTCTCCCTCGGCTGGCCCGGACCGTCCTCCCTTGCGGGACGACCTGCCCGAACTCACCGACCGCCATCAGCAGCGACGTCTGGCTCTGCAACGAATCTACACCGACCCGAAGACGCGTCGCCCGCGAGACGGCCGGATTCGGCCTCGGGGGTGTGTGATGGATTCGCGAGGACAGGCGTACATTCCGATACGCACGGTCGAATCTTCGTCCTGGGGCGCGTCCTGGGGACGCGGCGGATGGGGTGGAGCGGATGTCGGTGCCATGGAGCGGCAGCGGGCTGCCGCCGGCGGCAGCGGAGCGCATGGCCGAGGTCAGGGCGAGCGGGACGTGGACCTCGGCGCTGTCGACCGGTGAGTTCGCGTCGATCCGTTCGGTCGGCTTCGAGCCGGTCGGACAGGTCATGGGGTCGGCGGTCTACCACGTCGGCCGGAGCGGGCGGTACTGGGGCTATCACGACTGCCTGTTCCCCGGGGCCGGGTACGGCTTCAGCTACGGGAACGTGGGCGACGCGCCGATCGCGGTCTCCGGACAGGGGTCGCCGGCCGCGGCGCTGGTCGGGGTCTTCAACAGCGCACGGCAGACCGCACTGCAGCGGATGACGGCCGAGTGCCTGGCGCTGGGCGGGGACGGAGTGGTTTCGGCCGCCCTCACCATGGCCCCGTTCGTGGCTCAGCCGAACTGCCTGGAGTTCAAGGTGATCGGCACGGCGGTACGCGCCCGGGGGACGGTGCGGCCGAAGCACCCGTTCACCTCGCACCTGGACGGGCAGGGCTTCGCCAAGCTGGTCGCCTCCGGCTGGGTTCCGGTCGAACTGCTGGTGGGGATGTCGATCGGGGTGCGCCACGACGACTACCGCACCCAGTCGCAGAGCTACTCCTGGCGCAATATCGAGGTCACCGGCTGGAGCGACCTGATCCACGAGGTGCGCTCCGACGCACGCCGGCAGCTGCAGCTCCAGGGCTCCCGCCAGGGCGGGGACGCGGTCATCATGGCCAGCAGCGATCTGCGGGTCTGGCGGGAGTCCTGCCTGCGTGCGCGCAACCGCAACAACTCCGAGCAGGAGGACCATGTCGCCGAGTCGACGATGGTGGGAACCACCATCGCCAGGTTCAAGGCCCGGCGTGAGCCTCCCCGGACGCTCTCGGTGATGCCCCTGGGCGACCGCGGCGAGCTGCTGAAACGGCGGCTGGCGGCGGTCGCGTCCAGCCCCTACGGGGACCGGGCGCAGTACCAGCGGCTGGTACAGGAGCTGAACGAGACGGGTGGCTAGCGTCACCGACCGATCGAAGCCACAGAACCGACTGTCCGAACTGCTTGGTGTGACGAGGGGTAGCGAGATGACGAACACGGAGCCGAACGCCCAGGGTGTTCCGGCGGATGCGATGCGGCGGCTGGCCGAGCTGGAACCGGGCAAACCCGGTTCGATCTTCACCAGCGACCTGTCCGTGAACGAGTTCCTGCTGGTGCGCGAGGCCGGGTTCAAGCCGATCGGCCTGGTGCTGGGCAGTTCGATCTACCACGTGGGCATCCAGATCGGCCGCTGGGGCAAGAACCAGGAGCTGGAGACCCTCAGTCAGGCCATGTACCACGCACGCGAGTTGGCGATGACCCGGATGGAGGCCGAAGCCGCCGCGCTGGGCGCGGACGGCATCGTCGGGGTGCGGCTCACGGTGGAGGCGCGCGAGTTCGGCAACGACGTGGCCGAGTTCATCGCGATCGGCACCGCCGTGAAGGCGGACAACCCGCCCCCCGGCGGCGGCAGCTGGCGCAACAACAAGGGCCAGCCCTTCACCTCGGACCTGTCCGGGCAGGACTTCTGGACCCTGATCCGGGCCGGTTATGCGCCCCTGGGCATGGTGATGGGCACCTGCGTCTACCACATCGCCCACCAGAAGATGGGCGCGGTCTTCTCCAACCTCGGCAAGAACGTGGAGATCGAGCAGTTCACCCAGGCCCTCTACGACGCCCGCGAGCTGGCCATGGCGCGGATGCAGGCCGAGGCGGAGGCGCTGCACGCCGAGGGCGTCGTCGGGGTGCAGCTGAACGCGCACAACCACCGCTGGGGCGGCCACACCACCGAGTTCTTCTCCATCGGCACGGCGGTCCGCCCGCTGCGGGCGGACCATGAGATCGAGCGGCCGACGATGGTGCTCAGCCTGGACGGGTGAGAAGCTTCGAAGGTCCGGTTGGTGCTGACGCAGGGATGGACGACGCAGGGGATGGACGATGAGTGAGCATGACCCGTTGCCGGCGCGGTCGGACGACGTGAACGGCGCCGTCGAGGACGCGGGCGCCGTCGACGGCGTGGCCGAGGCTCCGGAGGCGTCGATCGACATGCTGGCCGCCGCGCTGCGCCAGGACTCGGCGGATCTGGAGATCTACGTCAAGGTGCTGACCGATTCGCTGGCCGACGCGCTGCCGCCCGGGTCGGTGGTCTTCGAGCGCAAGCGGTCGGTCGGGGACCGGCTGGCCGGCCGGGAGGGCCGGGTGGAGAAGCTGGAGGTCTCGCTGGACGACCGGCGGCTGATCCTCACGCTGGCGCACGGGCGCCCTCAGGGCGAGGTCGCCACCGTCGTGCGCGGAGTCGTGCTGTCCCGCAAGCCGGTGGCCCTGGACGAGTGGGCCACCGCGCTGGCGACCGCGGTGTCGCTGCGGGCCCGCTCCGATGCCCGGGCGCGGGCCGCGCTGCAGAAGCTGGTGCTGGGGGGCTGACCCCGGCGCCACTCGTACGAGTGATCTTCGCCCCGGATTCCGGTGTTTTCCGCCGGAACCCGGGGCGTCTGTCGGTGCCCGGGTGTACTTCTTAGGTCAGCGAGACCGTGGCCCGGAAGACCGTGCTGCGGGCCTCGCCGGGTGCCCCGGCGACGAGCAGGTTGCCGCCCTGGGCGGGAATGAACGCGGATTCTCCGCGACGGAGTGTGAGCGCATCGCCGTCCTCCTCGGTGAGGACCGCCGTCCCCTCGGTGCAGAGCAGGATCTGCGGGGTCGTCGTGGGGATGCGACGGCTTGCGGAGTCCAGCAGATAGCGGGAGAGCCGGAACTCGTCGATGGGCGTCGGGTAGAGCTCCTCGCCGTCCGAGCCGGGGACCGGGACGGGACGCAGCACGCCGGGGTCGGTGCTGCGGAAGTGAACGATACGGAGCAGCTCGGGGACGTCCACATGCTTGGGCGTCAGGCCGGAGCGCAGCACATTGTCCGAGTTGGCCATGAGTTCGACGCCGATGCCGCTGAGGTAGGCGTGCGGGATTCCGGCCCCGAGGTAGAGCGCCTCGCCCGGCTGCAGCCGGACGTGGTTGAGGAGCAGGGCCGCGATGACTCCGGGGTCGTCGGGGAACGCACGGCCGAGGGCGGCGTAGGAACCGAGGGCGGAGCGGATCTCCGCGGGCAGGTCGTCGTGCCGGTCCGCGGCGGCTCGCTCCAGCGCGGCTGTGGTCTCGGCCACGGTGGCGCGCACCGCGGTGGGATCGGTGGTGAGGACGAGGGTCAGCGCCTCGCGGAGGGCCTCCTCCTCGGGCTTGGAGCGCAGGATCTCGACCAGTGGCGCGAGCGCGGGTACGGCCAGGCTCTCCAGGAGCCGTGCGGTCTCATCCGGTGCGCGGAATCCGCAGAGTCCTTCGAACTCGCGTCCCTCGGCGTCTTCGAGGGCGCAGATGAGTTCGGGCTTGTGGTTGGCGTCCTTGTAGTTGCGGTGGGGGGCGTCGATGGGGACGCCCCGGCTCTCCTCGTCGGCGAATCCGGCCCTGGCCTGGTCGAGGTCCGGGTGGACCTGCAGTGAGAGCGGCTCGCCCGCGGCGAGGACC
Source organism: Streptomyces sp. 846.5 (assembly GCF_004365705.1). NCBI lineage: Bacteria > Bacillati > Actinomycetota > Actinomycetes > Kitasatosporales > Streptomycetaceae > Streptomyces > Streptomyces sp. 846.5. The sequence goes on along the minus strand of NZ_SOBN01000001.1, from coordinate 5,291,989 downwards.
TTGAGCAGGAAGGGGAGGGTGGGGCCGAAGCGCTCCACGACCGCGGCGCCGAGCTCGCCCTCGGGGTCGGCGTCGATGACGGCGTCCAGGGTCTGCGGTCCGCGTTCCCTGTGGACGGTGGAGGGGGCTCCGGGGTGCGCGCCCATCCAGAGCTCGGCTTGCGGCTCACCGGTGGCCGGGGTGCCGAGCAGAGCCGGAAGGGCGGTGCGGGACCCCCATGCGTAGGGACGGATGGTGTTGGTGAGGCGGTCCACGGTGAAGTTCCTGATTCTGGGCATCGGGCGATGAGCAGTCGACGAAAGGAGAGTCTGAAGGGGATCTAGGTGTCGGCGGGTGCCGCGCCGGCGGGGACGTCGGCTGTGCCGGAGGAGGCGAGGCCGAGGTAGGCGGCGGCGAAGTCGGTCAGGGCGACGAGCTCCGCGATCGCTTCGAGGTTGTCGGAACGGGCGCTGGCCAGCTCGCTGACGGCGATCTGATGGTCCGTGGCGAGGCGCCGGGCCCGGGCCAGGATCCGGCGAGAGGTGGGCGTCCGGCCCTGCTCGGCCCGCTCGTCGGCCCAGTCGTCGGCTCGCTGGTCGGCCGACGGGTCGGAGAGACGGTCGGCGAAGGGGTCGGGATGCTGGTCCGGCTCCGGCGAGCGGTGCAGCAGCAGCACCTTGAGCCTGAGCTCGGCCCCGTCCTCGGCGCGGTCCCGGAAGAAGTCGTCCTCGTCCGGGTCGGGCGCGAGGTTTCCGGCAAGCAGGCCGTACTGGGTGCTCAGGGCCTCGGGCAGGGTCGCGCAGACGGCCGGTCGGCCCGCCAGGTCGGCCAGCTCGGCGGCGAATCTGAGGGCGACCGCCCCGGTGCAGGGGCCGTCGCTCCAGAGCAGCGGCAGCACCCCGTCGAGCTGGACGGCGAGGGTCTTGGCGGGGTTTCCGTAGGTCTCCGCGCCGGGGCGGCAGCGTACGGCGGCCTCGTCGAGCCGGTCGGCCGCCGCCTGCACCGAGGCCGGGGCGGCGTCGACCACTCCGATCAGGTCGGTCAGGACGAGGACCGGGGCGAGCAGGCCCCAGAGCGACGAGGGAAGCTCCCGGGGCAGGTCCCCCTCCGGGAACGCGGTGCGGTGGCGCGGCGCCTCGGCCCGGGCCAGGAAGGGCAGCGGCAGGCCCCGGGTCTGCAGCGCCGCCTCGGACAGGGCGCTGTCCGCGGGCGCGACGACGACGGTGGAGCAGCCGCGCGCATAGCCCTGCTCCAGCACGGCGACCAGGCCGGGCTCGGCCCCGGTGGTGGACAGCGCGATCAGCAGATCGGACGGACCTGCCCAGCCGGGCAGGTTCCACAGCAGAGCGGAGGTGTAGGCGATGGCGGAGCCTGCGGAGTCGTCCGCGGTGGTCGGACGGAGCACGGTGAGGGGACAGCTGCCGTTGCCCAGGGCAGCCAGCAACTCCCCGGCCAGGGCGGCGGTGCCGTGGCCGGCGACGAAGACCGCACGGGGACGCCCCTCGGGGTGGAGCCGGTCGAGACCGGCCTCCCCGGCGAGGCGGACGGCGGTGCGCACGATGGCCCCGGCGGAGGCCAGATCGAGCAGGACCTCGGTGTCGTCGGCACGCGCCAGCTCGTCGGGGTTGTCGAGTACCCGTTCCTCGATCATGCGGTGGCCTCCCGGGCGGGGACGGTGGCGACGGTCAGGCCGGGCGCCGGGCCTCGTCGATGAGCAGCACCGGGATGCCGTCGCGCACGGGGTAGGCCAGACCGCAGTCGGCAGAGGTGCAGACGAGTTCCTGGTCCGACTCGCGCAGCGGTGCGTGGCACTGCGGGCAGGCGAAGATCTCCAGCAGGGCGGGGTCGATGCTCATGGCCGGTGCGCTCCGGGTGGGGACGGGACGGGTGGGTGCGGGGGCGTCGTTCGCCCCCGGATGGCTACCGTACCGCCGCCGCGCGGCCGTCGGGGACGGCAGGGGCGCGGCGGCGGTGCAACGGCGGTACTGCGGGGACGAGCGACTGCGGGAC